>NZ_JBBMXG010000003.1:0-360558 GCF_037996705.1 Xenorhabdus bharatensis
GGATCGATTTCTTCCGAAACCGCAGGCTGTACGTCTGGCACGGAAGTCGGTTCAGGCTGAGCCTGAGCGGCTTTTTTCGCTTTGGCGCGGGCAATCGCGGCCGCAACAGCGGCTTTACGCGGATCGGCTTCTTCCGAAATCGCAGGCTGCACGTCTGGCACGGAAGTCGGTTCAGGCTGAGCCTGAGCAGCTTTTTTCGCTTTGGCACGGGCTATCGCGGCTGCAACAGCGGCTTTACGCGGATCGATTTCTTCCGAAACCGCAGGCTGCACGTCTGGCACGGAAGTTGGTTCAGGTTGAGCCTGAGTCGCTTTTTTCGCTTTGGCACGAGCAATCGCGGCTGCAACAGCGGCTTTACGCGGATCGATTTCTTCCGAAACAGCAGGCTGTAAGTCTGGCACGGAAGTTGGTTCAGGTTGAGCCTGAGTCGCTTTTTTCGCTTTGGCACGGGCAATCGCGGCCGCAACAGCAGCCTTGCGTGGGTCGGCTTCTTCCGAAACCGCAGGCTGCACGTCTGGCACGGAAGTCGGTTCAGGCTGAGCCTGAGCGGCTTTTTTCGCTTTGGCGCGGGCAATCGCGGCTGCAAGAGCCGCTTTGCGTGGATCTTCTTCGCTTTCGACAGAATTTGCGGTTGCTGGTGTAGTTGCATTCGCTGTCTGTTTTTCTGCCTGACGGGCGCGTAATTGTTCTTTTCTTGCCTTACGTGCTGCAATCGCTGCTGCATTATCAGGCAACTGGCCGGCTTGTACGGTGACTTCCTCTCCCACAGAGGATTGTTTTTCCTTCACGCGAGCCAGTGCGGCCTGTACAGCACTTTTATCCTGACTGTCCACCTGAACAGCGGCTTTTTTATGACGTTCTTCGCGAGCCAGTTTTTCGCGCTCCATACGTGCCTGTTTGGCTTCAAACCTCAGTTTAGCTTCGGCAGCTCGACGGGTTTCAGCATCAATGGCACGTATTTCGGCTTTTTCCTGTCGGTAGTATTGAACAAGCGGGATATTACTAGGACAGACATAAGCACAGGCCCCACACTCAATACAGTCAAATAAGTTATGGTTTTTGGCTTTTTCATGTTCCTGACCCCGGCTGAACCAGTAAAGCTGTTGAGGTAGTAGCTCGGCAGGGCAGGCATCAACACATAAACCACAACGGATACAGGCTTCTTCCGTACTTTTTGGCTCCATTTCCTCTACAGAGGGAGCAAGTATACAGTTACTGATCTTGACGATAGGTACATTCAAATCAGGCAGGGTAAAACCCATTAACGGGCCACCCATAACGACCATCTGTTCTGACTGAGGCATAAACCCTGCCTGCTGCAACAGAAACTTAACGGGTGTTCCTAAACGTGCCCAGAAATTACCCGGTGAAGCAACCGCGTCTCCTGTCAGGGTAACAACGCGCTCAATTAATGGCTCCCCATCAATAATAGCCCGTTTGATAGCCATCACAGTACCGACATTCTGCATTAGGGTACCAATATCGGAAGAGCGGCCACCAGACGGGACTTCCTTGCCTGTCAGTATCTTGGTTAACTGCTTTGCACCTCCGGAGGGGTATTTTGTCGGAATAACACGCACAGAAATCGACTTATCACCTTGCAGAGCAAGATTCAGCGCGTTGATTGCCTCGGGTTTGTTATCTTCGATACCAATCAGAACCAGTTTCGGATTGAGCAGGTGCATCAGAATGCGAATACCTTCAATGATCTCGCTGGCATGTTCCTGCATCAGACGGTCATCTGCTGTGATATAAGGTTCACATTCGGCGGCATTGATGATCAATGTATTGATGTAGTTCCCGCCGCCTTTCAATTTTGCTGCTGTCGGAAATCCTGCTCCGCCAAGACCGGCAATACCAGCGGCATGAATACGTTGCAGTAAAGTATCAGCATCAAGGGATGTGTAATCTGATGTCTTAACTTGTTCGCACCATTGATCTTGACCATCCGGCAGCAGACGGACGCACAACTCTTTCAGGCCCGATGGGTGTGCGGTAACGCAGGGTTCAATGGCTGTGATTGTACCGGAAGTCGAAGCATGAACAGGGACGGTTCTACCAGCACCCCGTGTCAGTGGCTGGCCTTTCAATACGTTATCTCCGGTTTTCACCAGTAATTCACCCTCAGGGCCAATGTGCTGCTGGAGGGGAATAATTAATTCTTCTGGTAACGGAGCATAGCGTAATGGTGTCCGGCTGGATTGCAGCTTCATTTCCGGTGGATGGATACCACCATCGAAATCCCATATTTTGTTTTTGTTGGTAAGCAAATTGAGTAGGTTAAACATTGGCTTTAACCTCAACAGGCTTAGCAGATGACATAAACAGGGAGTTTGGTTCAGCAGGAATATTTTTGACCGGAATTGAATTCAAATCCCATTTCCAGTTAGATGTGGTAGTGGCAACAGGGATCATCGTGATGCAATCGGTCGGGCATGGCGCAACACATAAGTCGCAGCCAGTACAGAGATCTTCAACTATGGTATGCATTGCGCGGTTTGCGCCGATGATTGCATCAACAGGACAAGCCTGAATACACTTTGTGCAGCCGATGCAGTTTTCTTCATCAATAAAAGCGACTTTTCTGGCCGGATTTTGTATGCTTTCATCGCCATCCAGCGGTTGTGGATCAACGCCGAGCAATTCAGACATTTTGAGCATCACTTGCTCTCCGCCCGGAGCACATTTGTTGATCATCTCTCCATTATTGATAACCGCCTCGGCATAAGGCCGGCAGCCCGGATAACCACATTGCCCACACTGGCTTTGTGGCAATAGGTTATCAACTTTTTCAACTATCGGGTCTTCTTCCACTTTAAAGCGGCGAGCTGCAAACCCCAGAATTAATCCGAAAATTAACCCGAGTACACTGAGTACGCCGATAGCAATCCATAAAGATATCATCAGAATTTCACCAAACCACTAAAGCCCATAAATGCAAGGGACATTAACCCCGCAGTGACAAGCCCTATCGATGAACCACGAAAAGGGGCAGGAATACTGGCAACAGCCAGACGTTCACGAATGGCGGCAAACAGCACCATGACAAGTGAAAACCCGGCCGCAGCGCCGAAACCATAGACAGCAGACTGTAAAAAATTATGCGATTGATTGACATTCAACAGAGCTACGCCGAGTACAGCACAGTTTGTTGTTATCAGAGGCAGGAAAATGCCTAATAAACGGTAGAGTGAGGGGCTGGTTTTACGGACGGCTAACTCAGTAAACTGAACGACAACAGCAATTACAAGAATGAAACTTAATGTGCGTAAATAAACCAAATCCAATGGAATAAGAATATAAGTATTTACCAGCCATGAACTGATGGAAGCAAGCGTCAGAACAAATGTGGTCGCCATTCCCATACCAATAGCAGTTTCAAGTTTTTTTGAAACACCCATAAACGGACATAGGCCCAAAAACTTCACCAAAACGAAGTTATTGACCAGAACCGTGCCAATAAATAACAAAAGGTATTCAGTCATTGCTATACCTGAAAATAAGATTATTTGATGAAAATAATATCGTCGTGAAAGTGACAGAAACTCCCCACGTTGCGGTGAGGCAAGTGGGGGCAATGATAACAACCAATTGTGGGGGATGTTATCGATCTTGTGTGAAAGTCATTTTTACCCGATAAGAGCGCTTAATATAAGGAACAAAAACGGCAGCCGCTAATAGCGACCACAATAATGAACTGACTGCAAGTTCGTCAGAAATAGGGGAGAATGCAAAAGCTTTGACAGCAATAAGCACAGAAACTGTCAGCCAGATGATAAAAATACGCGGGAATCGTTTTGAACGAATAAAAAGCAATTTTAATACCCAAAGCGTAAAACACCACATAATAGTCGTGGTTAATACGGATATATACCATTGGGCTGCGAAATCTCCACTTATTTGATGAATTAACGTACTTTGATAGGAATAGGTTATTCCATATAACACTAACATTGTACTGGCAGCAATAAATGTCATGACTAAATAAGCAGCAGGGGCTAATAGCCAACCATTAATACGGTAATAATCATTGGATTGATACATACAACACATTCTCTCCATGATGGGTATTCAAATATAAAAAAGATAGTAACACAGGAAGTAGGATTATTTGCTAATGAGTCACCGCAGGTGATATTTTCTTATCCTTTTTGTAAATGTTGAGAGGTCATTAATGAGTCATCTTCTGAAGGTTGGTCTGGTTGGATATGGCTATGCCAGTAAAACGTTTCATGCGCCATTGATTGCAGGAACGCCGAATGTCGAATTAGTTGCTATTTCCAGCAGTAATGCAGAGAAAGTCAAAAAAGACTGGCCGGCTATTCATGTTGCCTCTTCTCCAGAAGCATTATTTAACGATCCTGACATTGATCTTATTGTGATCCCAACGCCTAACGATACACATTTTCCATTAGCACAAAAAGCGTTGTCTGCCGGAAAGCATGTTGTGGTTGATAAGCCTTTCACGATTACTGTGGCAGAAGCCGAAGCACTCAAAAAACAGGCAGAAGAGGCTAATTTATTATTGTCAGTATTTCATAATCGTCGCTGGGATTCGGGTTTTCTGACCGTTCAGTCACTACTGAAAGACAAGGTATTGGGTGAATTAAAGTATTATGAATCTCATTTTGACCGCTATCGTCCGGCTGTACGTCAACGCTGGAGAGAAGCGGCAGGTGCAGGCAGCGGGATTTGGTATGATTTAGGCCCTCATTTATTGGATCAGGCGGTACAGCTTTTTGGCAAACCTCAGGCCATTACAACCGATTTGGGTATAATACGTCCAAATGCTGAAACGGCTGATTACTTTCATGCTCAGCTCACATATCCTACGCTGAAAGTGGTATTACATGCATCAATGCTTGTCGCCGCGGAATCTCCTATTTATACCTTACATGGTATGTCTGGTAGTTACGTAAAATATGGTTTAGATACACAGGAAGATTGTCTGAAGGCTGGGGAAAGTCTGACACAAGAAAATTGGGGATATGATGCGCGTGATGGTCATGTGACAGTGTCACAAAATGATCATCTGATTACGCAGACTGTTCCTAATTTACCGGGTAATTATGGCGCGTATTATGCTGCTGTCCGTGATGCTATTTTGGCGGGAAAACCAAATCCTGTGACTGCGGAGGAAGCTATCCTGATTATGAAACTGATTGAAGCAGGTGAAAAATCAGCGGAAGAGCAACGCACAGTCGTCATCGATTGACTGATTTCGTGATGAGGTAATCCTAAGGTAAGAGGAAGGGTACTGATGAATTGGTTGCAAAAATTAAAAATAGATCCTTTTCTGTTAACACTGCTTACTGTAGTCATGATTGCATCGTTTTTTCCCTGTGAAGGGGAAGTAAAAACGTGGTTTCAGTACCTGACTACGGCAGCCATTGCACTGTTATTTTTTATGCATGGAGCCAAACTTTCGCGTGAGGCCATTCTGGCGGGAATAGGGCATTGGCGTTTGCATCTGGTTATCTTTCTGAGCACGTTTGTTTTGTTTCCTATACTGGGTATGGGGTTACACTTCATTGTGCCGGAATGGATGTCGCCGTCTGTTTACATGGGTTTTCTGTATCTCTGTGCGTTACCCGCAACGGTGCAGTCAGCCATTGCTTTTACCTCTGTTGCCAAAGGAAATGTTGCCGCAGCGATATGCAGTGCTTCTGCTTCCAGTTTACTGGGAATATTTCTTTCACCTCTACTTGTCGGCTATCTTATCCAGACAAATGATGGCGGAAGCCATCCTGATACATGGCAGGCGATAAAAGATATTATCCTGCAATTGATGATACCTTTTATTGTTGGCCATCTGTCACGTCCATTGATTGCTAACTGGGTCGAAAAACATAAAAAACTGGTTAATATTACCGATCGTTCATCTATTTTGCTGGTGGTTTATGTTGCATTCAGCGAAGCTGTTGTCGAAGGCATTTGGCATAAAATTGATGCTTATTCACTGATCATGATAGGCATTGTCTGCTGTGTTCTGCTTGCTGTGGTATTAACCATTAATGTATATAGCTCACGCTTACTGGGGTTCAGTAAAGAAGATGAGATCACAATCGTTTTTTGTGGTTCGAAGAAAAGCCTTGCTAATGGTGTGCCGATGGCAAATGTGCTATTTCCGGCCGCGATGGTGGGCATTATGCTATTGCCACTGATGATATTCCATCAAATCCAGCTAATGGTTTGCGCTGTACTTGCCAATCGATATGCCAGACGTTCAAAAAAAGTCTAATTGTTCAAAAAAGGCAGAGTAATTTCTGCCTTTATACCCTCATATCATCAGTGAGATATCAGCTTAAGTTGCCTGTTAACGGTTCGCGACCTTCATTCTTAATGCTTGTTTCTCTGCTTCGCTGAGGAATGCAGTTTCCAGCCCATTGATCTGTGCCCGTCGGATTTGTTCCGGTGACAAACCAGCGGCAGGGGCAGCAACATGGTACTCATGGCGAATTTCAATTCCTTCAACAGCCGGATCATCAGTATTGATGGATGCCAGAATGCCATGCTCAAGGAATTTTTTCAGTGGGTGAGCGGATAAGGCGCTGACAGTACTGGTTTGCAGATTTGATGTCAGGCAGGATTCAATACCAATACGGTGCTCTGCTAAATAATCCATGAGTACCGGATCGGTAATGGCTTTAACACCATGACCAATTCGGGTTGCGCCCAGTTCACGAATAGCATGCCAGATACTTTCCGCACCTGCTGCTTCTCCGGCGTGTACGCTGATATTCCAGCCTGCATCACGGGCCTGAATAAAGTGTTGTTCAAATAAATGCCCGGGGAAACCCAGTTCATCACCCGCCAAATCCATTGCTGTAATATGTTGCTTATGAGCGAGCAGACCGGCTAACTCCTCAGAACAGGCTTTTTCTCCGAACGTTCTGCTCAGAATACCAATCAGACGGATTTGAATATCGTGCTGCTTGCTGGCGGAATGAATGCCATCGATGACCGCTTCCACGACTCCCTCAACAGGAAGCTGGTGTTTCATTGCCATATAATAAGGAGAAAAACGCAGCTCAGCATAATCCAGCCCGGCATTAACGGCATCTTCTACATTTTCTACAGCAACCCGGCGGCAGGCGTCCAAATCAGCCAATACAGCAACACCCCAGTCAAGTTTTTGCAGGAAGCTGACGAGATCCGGCTCACTTTTAATGATCTGTACATGGGGGCGCAATGCTTCCAGTTCGTAGGCAGGAAGCGCGATATTGTGTTGACGACCAAGATCCAGAATTGTTTCGGGACGAATATTACCGTCAAGATGGCGGTGTAAATCGGTCAGCGGAAGCTGTGTATCAATCATTTTTTATCCTTTTATTTTATAAAGTTATCATAAAAAGTATACAAAAAAGCCAGTCAACGCATTGACTGGCAATGAAAGTACTCTCTATCGGTTTTTTTGCGATTTTTTGCTGTTCAGGCTTTTCCAGCCTCAGCATGTACTTTCTTATAGAGAACCTTGATGGGGTATTGTGTTACTCAGCCGCAGGAAGGTTAGCTTCACCATCATGCTGATTTTGCTCATCGGCATCATCATAGGAGTCGATGAGGTTATGATCAAGCAGGAATTTATGCAGGTTGAACTCTTCACCGTTAAATTTGACTTTGTCATCGGCATAATTGAGATTCATGTCAATGGAGTCTTCAGTATGTGTAAATAATTTAAGTGCTGTAGCCTGTGCTTCAATCACCTGCATAACACTTTTTCCGGTAGCATCGGCTGATTCTCTGTCTTCACCTTTAGCCATCGCAGACAACGCGATAGATTCTGTCAGCATTGGTTTTGATAGTTTAATGTCGAGTGAGAAGTTTTTGATCAGACTACGAATGATTTCTTCTGGATTACTATTCTGTAGCTTACTGAAATCGTCAGGAAGGCTATTTAAGGTCGTTGTGAAGTTAGCTGTACTTTCGCCTTTGCTATTTTTGAAGCTCAGGGTTTCGAGGGCGAATGTTGGATTATGTTGCAACAACGCTGGCAAGTTTTCTATCAGCGCAGCATCTGTAATCTGAGAATATTTCTCCATATCAAAAGAATTAATTGTTTTGAAGAGAGCTTCATAAGTTGCCCGGTCTACCTTACTGTAGGCTTGATTATCAAGATGGTACATGCCTAACACAAATTTGGCTGAACCAAAATCCTGGTTTTTAACTTTGATACCATCAACGCTAAGAGAATATTTTCCATCCAGATTGTTCTTTTCGCCTTCAGTAAAGGTAGAAAATGATTTGATACCGTTAATGGACAGCATATCTTCACCGAATCCACTTAGGCTAGTTTCAGCGATGTTTGATGAAGTATCACCGAGATAGATACCGAATTGGTTTTTTTTCCCATTAAATGAAAAGCTTAAGTCTTTCATTTTAAATGAGGTGTCTTGCTGGGTAGGATCAACTAATTTGAATTCATCACTTTTCCCTGTGGATGTGATTTCACTGAAGTCCTTATTAGTATCTATAGTTATATCTGCTCCTGAAATGACCCAATGGAGGCCTTTTTCAGTGGTGTAATCAACAGGAATAACATTGATACCAAAAGATAAATTACCATCATATGCGACACGGGTATCCACATTAAATAAGGATTTATTTTTGGTGATTTCGAATAGTTCTTTCAGTAATTCACCGTCTTTTAGCTCAGAATGGACTAATGCTAATTTAGGGCCAAGTTTAAATTTAGCAATATCGGAAAGAGGGAAAGGCCCATGCTCAATATTGGATGCGATAACAATACCGTCTTTCTTATCAAGTTTGCTAGTGAGAGCAAGTAGGACATCCGTGCTAAAGATGCCGCGTTTCACATCTTTTTTCTGCAACTCTAATCCAAGATCCGGCATTTTTTCGGCCAGTTTCGTATTTGCTTTTTGGAGTGCTTCATCCATACGTGTTTCAACTTGCTTCCCTGTGTACCAGGACGCACCTGTCCATGCTGCACCTAAAGCAACAATCACACCTACAGCTACTAGCGATTTTTTCATGTGGGAATTCCATCCTTTTTTGCGCATACGACATTATTGTCATATGCGATGTGTCTTTGTGTAAAAAATAGTTGTTAATTGTATAGATTAACTAGAGAACTTTTAATCACTTTTCAATAAAAGTGTGATTAACTACTGATGGGTGATTTTATAACTACATGAATCATAATTATTTATTAGATACTAAGGCAAATTTCCCATTACCATAAATTGTTACAGTTTTATCTGCTGCGGCTAAGAAAATGGATTCACCAGCATAGAGTTCCAGTTCCTGCTCAGCAGATTTGACTGTTATCTGACCACCAGAACAAAATAGAACCGATGCAGAATCATTTTCCAGCGTTATCGGCTGCCCTGAAACAGCATAAATAGAAAAATGAAAATCGTTGACTGGAACAGAATAATTCAGCGCTTCTTTTTCTTGTGTTGGGATAGTTAACAGAGTGGCGGCGGGTTGAGAGGTAAACTCCAGATTTGCCATCAATTCAGGAACATCGATATGTTTGCTGGTTAAGCCAGCGCGAAGGACATTATCTGAATTTGCCATCACTTCTAATGCAACACCTTCAAGATAAGCATGAGGAGTACGGGCATAAAGAAACATGGCCTGACCCGGTTGTAATTCCACAATATTGAGCAGGAGGGGAGTAAACAGACCATTATCGTCGGGATAAAATTCTGTCATTTTTTTAATCGTTTCCCATGGCTCTCCCTGACGGCTATTCAGGGCAGATTTCAATACTGCAATCGCTAAATTTTTCTGTTTACCCTGCATATTTAGCAGTTGAGCAAAAAGGAACGATAAACCCTGTTCTGTAGGATGTTGAATAAATGGCTGGATATCGGGATGTGCGTTCGAGACATAACTCAGTAGCTCCGTTATTTCTGATAAAGGCCGGAAAGCATTCATCGCTCTGAATGGTGTCAGTGCATACACTAATTCAGGCTTATGGTTATCATCTTTATAATTACGCTGGGGTGAATCCAGAGGGATACCTGCAGTATTCTCTCTGGCAAAACCTTCCTCTGCCGATAATTTATCCGGATGTACCTGAATAGAAAGTGGTTGAGCTGCGCACAAGACTTTAAATAAAAAGGGTAACCGCCCAAACTGTGTGGCGACTTTTTTGCCCAGATATTTTTCTGGATCTTGAGCGATAAGCTGATTCAGGGCAATAGGCTGGCCCGTTTCAGGATCAGCTACCTGAGAACTGCATTTGGGATGTGCGCCCATCCATAGCTCTGCCATAGGCTGATTATCCGGATTCGCGATACCATAAATATCGGTCAGTGCGGTTTTACTTCCCCAATCATAATGTTGGATTTGGTTGGTCATTTTCAGCATGGCGGGTTTCCTGTAATAAAAAAACTTATTTATACAACAACTTTATATGACAACAATACAATAAACACGATTAGGTCGCATTATCGATAATAAATTTATGGCATTATAAAGAGATGCCGATTAATTTATCTGCACTGTTGGGTGAGTTAAAAACAGTTGGATCCGGCGTATTCAATTATTCTGTGTGCTAAGGAGATAGTAATGGCAGCCACTCGCATTGAAAAAGACTCAATGGGACCTATCGAAGTACCTGCTGACCAATTATGGGGAGCGCAAACTCAGCGCTCACTGGAGCATTTCCGCATTTCTCAGGAAAAAATGCCTGTTGCATTGATTCATGCTCTCGCGTTAACCAAGCAGGCTGCGGCCAGTGTTAATATGGATCTGGGCCTTCTACCTAAGGAACGCGGTGATGCAATTATCGCTGCGGCGAAAGAGGTGTTGGAAGATAAACACCCGACAGAATTCCCTCTCGCTATCTGGCAGACGGGTTCTGGCACTCAAAGTAACATGAACATGAATGAAGTGCTGGCGAACCGTGGTAGTGAGATCCTTGGTGGTCAAAGAGGTAATGAACGCCTGATCCACCCTAATGATGATGTTAACAAGAGCCAAAGCTCTAATGACGTCTTCCCGACAGCGATGCACGTTGCGGCCGTTATCGCATTACGTGAGCATTTGTTACCTGAGTTGGAAGTTCTGCAAAAAACGCTGGCAGATAAAGCCGAAGCATTTAGAGATATCGTAAAGATTGGCCGTACTCACCTACAGGATGCAACACCACTGACTTTAGGTCAGGAGATTTCAGGTTGGGCAGCGATGCTGGCTCATAATCTGAAACACATCGAAAACAGCATTCCTCATGTTTGTGAACTGGCACTGGGCGGAACAGCGGTTGGTACAGGTCTGAATACTCATCCTGAATATGCCGTTCGTGTCGCGAAAAAAATTGCTGAATTATCTGGTCAGCCTTTTATCACTTCACCAAACAAATTTGAAGCATTAGGCACTTGTGATGCACTGGTTCATTCCCATGGCGCACTGAAAGGTCTGGCTTCTTCATTGATGAAAATTGCCAACGATGTTCGCTGGTTGGCCTCCGGCCCTCGCTGTGGTATCGGCGAAATTTCTATCCCTGAAAATGAGCCGGGCAGCTCCATTATGCCGGGTAAAGTAAACCCGACTCAGTGTGAAGCTATGACTATGCTGTGCGCGCAGGTCATGGGTAACGATGTGGCTGTCAATATTGGTGGTGCGTCCGGTAACTTTGAACTGAACGTATTCCGCCCAATGGTAATTCATAATTTCTTGCAGTCCGTCCGTCTGTTGGCTGATGGTATGCGCAGCTTCAATGAGCATTGTGCTATTGGTATTGAGCCTAATCGTGAGCGCATTACTCAATTACTAAATGAATCTTTGATGCTGGTAACTGCTCTGAATACCCATATTGGTTATGACAAAGCAGCAGAAATTGCTAAAAAAGCACATAAAGAAGGTCTGACTCTGAAGCAATCAGCAATGCAGTTGGGTTATCTGACTGAAGCTGAATTTGACGCTTGGGTACGTCCGGAAGATATGGTTGGCAGTATGAAGTAACTCTTGCCTATCAATGGCTGATGTGGAACCGGAGGTTTTTCCTCCGGTTTTTTGTTTTATATTTCCCGATAAAGATGTAAACGGGGAATGACCAACTCAAGTGGTTTAGCTTTGGGTTTGTGGCGGTATTTGATTGTATTGGCGTCATAATTTGGCAGTGAGCCTACTTTTGGGATTACGCCACTATCTTTTGTATAAAAAGCGATGATGGGGAGAGGGCAGGCATATTGAACCTGTTTTTGTATTTCTGAATACCAGACACGAGCGATAGGCTGTACCTTTACTGGTCGTTTAATTTTCAAGACCACATCATCAGGCAACTTCTTAATATCGGTGATTTCCAATGCGACTAATGCACTCCACTGATCGCTGGAGTAGGGTGGGACTGCACGACCAGCATTATGACTTTTTTCCAGTCTTTCCAGGATTTGTTGCTTTGTCACTTTATTAATGATGTTTTTGTTGGCCCAGCCAAAGTTAATTGTATCCGGATCTACGAGTGGGGTAATCGTTCGATAGGCATTTAAGGTAATTAAACCGCGTAAATGATCATGCACGAATTCAAACCGCTGTTCTTTGCTGATGCCTGACTCCTTAGTTACTATATTTTCCAGTTCTGTTTTTAACTGGTTGATTTCATCAATAACACTCATGGCTGCTTTATATTGCTGCTGACTGACAGAAAAGCATAATGCACCCGGTAACCGGCTTGCGGCTTTGCTGCTGATATTGGGGTGATTATGATGTATGAATAACTTCTGATAAAAACGCAAACCTAAATTAAGAGCGTCTTTTCCCTGTAGAGGAGTGACCTCAATTTCAGTAACTTGCTCATGTTCATCGCCTTTTTCAATTTGTGGCAATTGGTATACCCGGGCATCAATAAGAGGGTATTCCATTAACAGTTCAGCCAATTCAGCTAATTTTTGTTCCTGTTTTTTAAAACAAGAAGTAAGTGACTCTATTGAAAGGTATTTATTCATATTCAAACGCCCACATTCATGTTCTAGTGGATTTCATTTATTTTAGTTACAACATACTTATAGGAACAGAAAAAATCCAGTGCAAATATCAAAAATAGAAGAAAATAAAGCCAAATAGGGAAGTTCATGGAAAATTATCTTTTAAATTGGTTATTGCCAATTATTTCTACATTATGATAAAAGCTAAAACAGGTGCTTGCTATCTTTGTGTGATAACTTCGCTCTTAGAAGAATTTTTTAAACTTAGCTCAGTAAAGTGCTCTTCATTTTTTAAAACGGATGAGAAAGATTCTGATTTTTTTTATGAATTTTATTCGGGGGTGGTTTGATATGAATAAATTAATTAAGCCAGTGAATTCTTTTAGTAAAATTATTGATGCATTACTACCTTCTGCTGAAGTGATTCTATCCGATTTACCTACGCAAGGTTCATTAATTAAAATTGAAAATGAATTTGCCAAATTCTTTTTATTAGTACAGGGATATGTGAATATACGTAGGGTAGAGGATAATTTAATTATTGCGACTGTTTTTTCTCCTTATATCTTAGGGTTGTCTTTTTATTCTGGCTCAGAAACCTATTATTCACTCGAACTTGGCCCTGATTGTAAGATATATCAACTCCCTCGCGTTAGTGCATTGAATTCTATAAAAAAGAATGATCTTTATAGAGAGTGGATGAGGGTGATTTCGTATAAAATGGCATTTTTATATGCCAGAGATATGAGTATATTCCGTCATGGTGCTGAAGATATAGTATGTAGCCTATTATCCCGTCTTATCACGTTACCTGATGAATTTAGAGAAAACATTTCAGCTATTAAATATATAGAACAGCGATGTACACTTTCACGAAGTTGTATTCAACGCATATTAGCTTCTCTGAAAAAAAGTAAAAGTATTGAGATTATTGATGGTTATTTAGTGAAGGTTATTTCTTTACCAATAGAATCATATTATTAATAATCATATATGTCCTTTTTCAAGTTACTTTTTTATTGGCTTCACCTAACAATTATCGCTTTTATAACATATGATTATCTCTGGATCTTGAGAGGCGAAACCCTCTCAAAATCCACTGGATATATTTTGTTATACTGCTAGTTTATTAAGCTTTATACCTATATAAAAAGCTATGATTGTTAATAGTGAAATAAAAATAGCGACACCGTTCCATTGATAGTAAAACCAAAATACTCCACCTAATGTTCCTGATATACTCGAACCCGCATAATAACAGAACAGATAAAGTGATGAAGCCTGTGCTTTAGCTCGTTTAGTTCTCGCACCTATCCACCCACTGGCGACGGTATGAGCGGCAAAGAAGCCCATTGTCAAAATTGTCATACCGAGGAACAAAGCCCAGAGAGAGGAAAAGACCATGATTAAATTACCAATCAGCATCATACTGATCGCAATGAGTAACACTTTTCCCCGTCCATGCTGACTCAGTAATGAGCCGGCTTTTGTTGCACTGTAAACACCTGTCAGATAAACAGCAGATAATAATCCCACTACTGTCTGGCTCAGATGATAGGGAGCATCTAATAACCGATAACCAATATAGTTAAACATTGTGACAAAGCTTCCCATCAATAAGAAAGCTTCAGCGAATAAAAGGGGTAATCCTTGATCGCGGCAATGTAATTTCAGATTAATAAATAATGTCTTAGGTTTGAGAGAACTTGATTTAAAGTGTTTGGAGGAGGGAAGCATCACCCAAAATACGATCGCGGCAATAAGTGAAAATGAACCTAATAAAATGACCGCCAAGTGCCAGGAATAATAATCAGTCATTACACCGGTTACTAATCGTCCACTCATTCCACCAAATGAATTTCCGCTGATATATAGTCCAATCGATAAGGCTGCACAACTCGGATGGATTTCTTCACTTAGATAGGTCATTGCAACGGCGGCTACACCGCTTAAAGATAAACCTACCAAAGCCCGAATAATTAAAAAACCATACCAGCTGGTAGTCATGCTGCTTAAAAGTGTCAGTAAGGAAGCGAAAATCAGAGAGATAGCTATCACATTTTTACGGCCAATTGCATCAGAAAGAGGGCCTGTGATTAATAGCCCCAGTGACAACATGCCAGTAGATAATGAGAGAGCTAAACTGCTGTTAGCTGGTGAAACTGAAAACTCTTTCGATAAAATAGGTAATATAGGCTGGATGAAGTAAAGCAGGGCAAAAGTTGCTAATCCGACTGCAAAAAATGATAGCGTAACACGTAGGTAGGCAGGATCTCTGCTCTGTATGTAGCCACTATGTTCCCTATAACGAACTTCTCTTTCAGTATCTCGTGTAACATCAGCACCCACTGAATTTCTACTGATATCAGAGATTGTACTCATTCTACTTCCTTAAAATCCCTTCATTCAGGATTTATACTAAGAGGCTAAAAAAACGTTAATGTTTTGTTTCATAAAAAAGTTCCAGAACAAGAGTAGGAAGTTGTCAATATTTTGTCTAATATATTAATAATAACAAATGATATTTTAAATATATCAATTGATGGTGGATGATGAGTATTAATATAGAATTAAGGCACTTACGTTATTTTATTGCGGTTGCAGAAGAACTGCATTTTGGGCGCGCAGCGGAGCGATTGAACATTTCACAGCCACCATTAAGCCAGCAGATCCAGTCCCTCGAAGCAAATATTAAAGCTAAATTACTGGCACGTAATAATCGTACAGTCACCCTTACACCCGCTGGTCATATGTTCCTCAAAGAGGCCTATCAGATATTGTCTCAAGTGGATGCTGCGGCAACTAAAGCAGCCAGAATGCAGCAGGGAGAATTAGGCGAAATATCAATCGGTTTCACATCCACCACACCTTTTATGCATAAAGTGGCACTCAGCTTACGTCAATTTCGGGAACGTTACCCTGATGTATCAGTTCACATGCACCAGATGAACACCAAAACTCAGATTGCTCCATTGCAGACTGGTCGGATTGATATCGGGATCATGCGCAATACATTATTACCCGATAATTTGCAGCACCGGCTATTGTTTCGTGAACGTTTTATGCTCGCTGTGTACGATGGTCATCCTTTGCTGGAGTGTGTAAACGAAGGGATCACAATAAAAATGTTATCTGAATATCCTTTGGTGTTTTTTGAGCGAGATGTGGGAACGGCTCTGTATGATGAAATTATTGCTTTGTTTATCAGTGCCGGAGTCTCTCCTATGATTTCACAGGAAGCGGGTGAAGCGATGACTATACTTGGCCTTGTTGCTGCGGGTTTGGGCATTAGCATTGTGACGGAATCATTTATACGGATGAAAATCGATGGGGTGCAATATATACCGTTAGCTCATACTTCGGTTCATTCTGAAGTTTGGCTGGTTAATCACAAAAAACGGCAGAACAGCCCGGCAGCAGAGCGGTTAACTGATCTATTGCTCTCAAATATATATAGCTGACAGATAATGGTTAAACAAACGTAATAATCACGAGAAATTCGTGTGAAAGATCACATTTTTGTTCTAAACGGATATCTTCAAATTTAAACAACGACATAATCGTTACTAATTATTTAGAGGTGCAAATTAAATCGCGGGAGGCTCAGTGAGTATAGATGTACAACCAAGCCATGTTGACCAAATCAAACAAATTAATCTTGGTCTGGTTTACCGTCTGATAGACCAATATGGGCCTATTTCACGTATTGCACTTTCTAAAAAATCTCAGTTAGCACCTGCCAGTATTACCAAAATCACCCGGGAACTGTTCGATGCTCACTTAGTGAAAGAAGTCGAATTTCCTGAGTTAGGGTTTCGTGGGCGTCCGGCAATCGGGTTAAAAACCGACAGCAAAGGGTGGCAATTTTTATGTATACGGATTGATAAAGATAGTGTTGTATTCGGGCTAAGAGATTTGGGCAATGACCTTCTTCTTGAAGAAGAGTTACCCTTATCAGCCTCTGAAAACTCGTCTTTTCTGAATTGTCTTACTGAACTAATCGATAATTTTTTTTTCCGGCATCAGTCCCGCCTTGAGCGTTTAACCGCTCTCAGTGTGACCACTGACGGGATTATTGACCCGATTAATGGAATTATTCATAACTCACCGCATTACAATATCCAGAATCTTCCACTCAGCACATTTTTATACCGACGTATCGGCGTACCGGTTTTTTTGCAACATGGCATTACGGCATGGACAATAGCCGAATCTTTATATGGTGCAGGGAAGGGTTGCCAGAACATTATTCAGGTTGTCATTGATGATAACGTTGGTGTTGGCATTATGATCGCCGGGAAAATGCTTCATGCAGGAAATAAAAGTGTAGTTGAAATTGGGCATACTCAGGTCGAACCTGATGGCGAGCGTTGCTATTGTGGCAATACGGGCTGTCTGGAAACCGTTGTCGGTATTAAAAACATTTTGCTGAAAGCACGAGAATTAGCCAGCCAATATCCTGGCTCATTAATATCTCCGGCAATACCTCTGACAGTGGAATGGCTTTGTCTGGCAGCTAATCAGGGTGATCCTCTGGCAACAGAAATTATCCGGGATGTAGGGGAAAGGATAGGGCACATTGTGGCGATTATGGTTAATATCTTCAATCCCGATAAGATATTGATTGGTTCACCGTTGAATGAAGCGAAACATATCCTTTACCCTGTTATTCAACAGAAAATAACGCAACTTTCACTCCCCGGATACAGTCAAAGAGTCAATATAACAGCGACTGCATTTGCCAATTCAGGCACTTTGCCGGCCGCATCATTGATCACGCAATCCCTGTATAGCGGTCATTTATTGCTCGAGATTATGCAAGGATAGCGCCCATCAGGCAAAACATTGAGCTAACGCAATCCTTATCTCAAACACATCACCTACACTTCAATTCAGTTCTCTAGTTACAGCAAAGAGTAACCAGTCTAATCGGTTATTACGGAAATAAATTTATGTTAACGCGCTTATTTGTTACAGGCACGGATACCAATATCGGTAAAACGGTTGTTACCCGCGCATTACTACAATTTTTTAATCATGAAAAAGAAATTGCTGTAGGGTATGAACCTATAACGGGGGAAGGAACTTCGGTTGATTTTGCACAAATGACTGACTGTCTTAATAAGCTGAGTCATAAGGCAGGCCGTGTGATTGTTGACGGAAATGGTGGCTGGCGGGCGTTATTACAAGATAATTCATTCTATTCTGACTGGGTTGTGAAAGAAAAACTGCCCGTAATTTTAGTGGTAGGTATTCAAGCCGGGTGTGTTAATCATGCCATTTTGACTGCTCAGTCCATTATCAATGACGGAGTACCATTGCTTGGTTGGGTAGCCAATCGCATTAATCCTGGTTTAGCACATTACGCTGAAGTACTGGAGCGGTTACGTTGTCACATACCCGCGCCTCAACTGGGCGAAATTCCTTATTTATTAAGGCCGGAAGAGCGGGAATTATCTCATTATCTGGATAGCACTGTTATATCGACATTTGATCATCTGTGAATACAAGAAGGGGGTGTCATTATGCTCACTCCCTCCTTGTGATGTCATTACTTGTGGCGATAGATTAGTGAGTGGATTGGTTTTTGTCATTAGCGTGAAGAAGTCGGGTATATATAATTTTTTGTTTGCCTCGATTACAGCTCCCAACGACTTTCTCACCATTGTTAACCACTTGATCATTATCGATAACTTCAAGTTTGAAGTCTGCTTGTTTAACACCGTTGTTAATAATTTTCTGTTCTATTTGCTCTTTTAGAGCATCACATGTTACCACTTTATTTGCCACTACGTTGGATTGCAGATGTTGATCCTGTGATGCCTGAGTGACAAAAGATGTAGCAGCAGTCATTAAAACAGCCCCGGTTAGTAAGAATTTTCTCACCTTATCTCCTTGTTTTATTGGTATAGATATAGCCTATTCAGGATTAATAGGGCGACCTGTATTGACATCCAGACAGCGCTTTGTTTTTGGTTCCCAATAAGCATTCAGGTTAGAGTTTTTCAAACAAGCATCCTCATTGTCAACGTCATTTTCATATTCTTCAAATCTCTTTTCTTTGCGTTTATTAATTTTATTACGCAAAGCACGTTGTTCGTTCCACTCTTCTCTATCCTGTCTGGCATTCTCTCTGGTCACAGAACTCTCACCGCCCCCATTAATGATGACACAGTTATCTGATGTGCAAGGGTTAGATCTGGATAGCGCGGGAGTCTGCCAAAATAGCAGTAACAGAAGGGTAATGGTCGGGAAGTACTTATTTATTAAGGTATTATGAATATTCATGCTTTAACCTCTCTCACAAAGTATTCATTGGATGATACCCGAAATAATTGAAACTTCTTTTAAAGAACCACCTTATTATTTCGGGTATAAAATAACACCTATACCATTACCCGTTGATCAACAGATTAAATTTTTAAGCTCTGTGTATACTCAGACCAGCGAATGTCTGACAAACGGGCATCATTTCTAATGTATTAATATTGACGCGACCCGGCAGATTAGCAACCCAGAATACGGCTTCTGCAACATCATCCGCAGTCAGGGCATCTGCGCCTTCATAGGTTTTATTCACTTTTTCACCATCACCTTTAAAGCGAACCTGAGAAAACTCCGTTCCTCCGACCAAACCCGGTTCAATATCAGTAACCCGAATTTTTTTCCCTTGTAAATCAGCACGAAGACCCAGGCTGAACTGTTTTACAAATGCTTTGGTGGCACCGTAAACGTTACCGCCCGCATATGGCCAGCTTGCCGCGACAGAACCAATATTAATAATATGGCCGTGATTCATTTTTACCATGTTAGGTAATAAGGCGCGGGTCATATTCACTAGACCTTTTGTATTGGTATCAATCATCGTTTCCCAATCATCAAGGTTAGCCTGATGAGCGGGTTCCAGCCCTAATGCAAGACCGGCATTATTTACGAGAATATCGATATTACGTAAGTTATCAGGTAAATCCTGCATAACTTTCTCTATTGCAGCACGGTCCCTCACATCCAGTTGTATAGGATAAAAATTTTCACCTAATTCTTCCCTTAATTTATCCAGACGTTCTTTGCGACGCCCGGTAGCAATAACGATAGAACCGTTTTCAATAAATTTTCGTGCAATCACTTCACCAAAACCAGCAGTTGCTCCAGTCACAAAAACAATCATAGTCGTCCCCTTTTATCGATGATTAACTAATTTTCCTATTTAACTATTAATTAGAGAAAGTTATTTATCTTTAGTCAAGAAAGAATTTCATAAGTTTTTTAGTTGTGATGACTAAATGAGGGGCTAATATATTCCACTGGTTAATGTAATTACATGATATTAATGTATTTTTATCTTGGTAAGACAGTAGATTTATTCCGATTATTAACTATAATTAGTTATTTTTTGAATTATAGAAAATCATGGAAATACAATACTAATGTCCCTACGGATTGCAGCAGGGACATTGGTTCTTAATTTTAATCGCTTGAACTATTTAATGAATACCCCAAAACGACGAAACTGATTGATTTCGTAGACGAACTTATCAAAATATTTATGTTCTTCTACTGTATTCTTTGTGGCATCTTTTTGGTATGTTTCATACAAACTCGTGGATGCTTGGTCAATTTTTTCTCTGAGTTTATCGTAATCATCCGGATTATCAGAAGATTTAAACTGATTTAATAATGAAACTAATTTTTCTGCCTCTTTCTGCACATCAGCATGTTTAAATTTCGGTTCAGGAAGAGTGTAATCAAGTACCGTATTTACAGTATCGTTGTTTTCATCAGCTTTGGTCTCAGGAGTGAACTTTTCATCGTATTCTGTTAAAAAGTATGACTTACTTATCATTGCTCATCATTTATAGTCATGCTTATTCACAAATATCATTTTAATTATTTGATTTTAATCTAATTAAATCTTATTTATTCTTGTCTATAGTCAAGAATAAACATATGTATTCATGCAGAGTCATGAAAAAAATGTACATATGAATGTACATAAACTACATTAAAAGCTGTGTTATCTTTCGAGGAAAGTGATATGGCTATTACTGATTCATGGCTACGTTCCACCAATGGTAAGCCTCAAGAAAAAATAGTTACCAAATCAGATAGGGATGGACTGTCTGTTCGTGTAACACCCAAAGGAAAAATCATTTTTCAACTCAGGTATCGTTGGAATGGAAAAGGGGATCGAATTGATATTGGAACCTATCCAGCAACCAGCTTAAAAGATGCCCGTGACTCTGTGATTTTCTATCGCGGGGAATTGGAACAGAATCGCAATCCAAAAATAGTCAAGCGTGTTCGTAAAGAATCCGCCTTGAACGCAGTCACCGTGGAAACACTTATCAGGGAATGGTGGGTGGCAACCATGCAAGGCTCGAAGGTGAAAGCTGGTGAGGTTTTGCGCTCTTTTGAGATTTACGTTTTTCCAAAAATTGGTGACTTTCCCCATGACGAGGTAATGCTTCATGTATGGCTTTCTTTAATTGAAGATATTATTAAACAGGCACCAACAACTGGTGCCCGAGTATTAACGTACTCCAAGACTGCTCATAAATGGGCGGTTCGGAGAGGGATAACCAATATCTCCCCGTTATCTGATGTGGAACAAATTGATTTAGTTGGAAAAAATGCAGATGTCGATAATGAGATCAGTGAGCGGATCTTGAATGAAGAGGAGCTTGCTATTCTCTTTCAGATTATTAATGCTCCCAAGTACAACCCACGAAATGCACTAATAATAAAATTATGCCTTTTATTTGGTTGTCGCATCGGTGAGCTACTAAAAGCCAAAGTGAACGACTTTGATTATGAAAAAGATATTTGGGTTATTCCTCCAAAAAACCACAAGACAGGAAGGAAATCTAAAAAAAATATCATTAGACCCATCATTCCGGCGGCTAAAGAGTTAATTGAGCAAGCTCGGAGGTTGAACGGTGGGAGCGAATATTTATTTGTTGTGGAAAATGGCAATCCATTTTTACCCGTTGGAGGGCACGCAAGCATAATGACCATCCTAAACAAAAAAATGTCTCTTTTCCTTCCTAATTATAAACCTTTTTCAATTCATGACTTACGTAGAACCATGCGCACCGAGATATCTGAATTAACGTCACCTCATGTCGCTGAGATAATGCTGGGTCATAAATTGCCGGGCATTTGGCAGGTGTACGATAAGCACACCTACCTAAATGAGCAGAGAGAAGCGTATGAACGCTGGTGGGATAAACTGACTAAAATTGTTTCCCGTCCTCCCAGTCAAGAATATCCTGCCGCAAAAAATTAAGCTGATTGGATTTAAATTTGGGTTTTGGGAAGCCTTCACGCCGCTGCTTCCCATTACCGCACCATAATCTTATAGTGTGTGGTTTCACGCCATATCGTTCTGCCAGTTCCTGAGTTTTAATGTAAGGTGACTGATTCATTTTTCCCCTCCTTTCTGATACCCGCTCTCCAATGTCACCCTCGCCACACTCGCCGGTGTTGCCTTATCACTCCACGTTGCATCGAAAATAATGTTGTTCAGTTCATCAAAAAGAACATCGTTCAAATTCTTCGGTCTTGCGGAGTAGGGCACCCCATCGGGCACCCCTTCCATAATGTCGATAGTGAGCTGGGCTATTTCTTTTGCTTCTCGTTCTGGTTTACGATATCCAGAATGCCAGACTACATCAGTGATATCTGACGGATCACCCCAGACTGAGGCAACAATCTGAGTCAGGTGGAATGAGTTATTGATCATGGTTCGCCTCGTCACTTTCGAATTTAATATATTGAAGCCCCTCCGATTGCGCTTGCTGTAATTCTTCAATAAATTGTGCCTTTGAGTACCCAAGAGATTTAGCTACGATATGCAATGCCTTTTCGTTCTCAAGTAGCTCATCTATTCCCATCGTCATTTCATTTTTACTGCTTGTGTTTGACTCTGCCGCTTTCTTCAGTAACCAATCCGCCCACTCACGCCCGTCGTCGATTTGTTCGGGTAAACCAATGTCATTTTGTGCGTTATCGATGCTTATCATTGTTCTTTTCCTTGATGACTAACGGTGTCTATATCTTCCCCACAGAAAGGGCAGAAATTCAGCATGACGCCGGAGCCGACAAACTCACCCGAATGCAGCTGAACGATATCGGTTCCGGGTTTTCCGGTTAGCACATTGATTCTCATTGGCAGGTATAAACCCTTACTCTTTTTTGTTGGTGTGCCGAATTGAAGTGCTTTTGTTAAGCCGTTACAGGTAGTTAATTTGTTTTCGTTCTTTTTGCATTTGCTCATTATTTTTTACCCCGTTTGTTATGCTTTTTCTTCGCTGGTGTTATCTTCATTACCGACACTTTGGGTGCTGGTGGAAGAGGAGGGCAGATGCCCTCATGAATGTAAAAGTTGCGTCTCATGGTATGGATATGCCTTTGCGTCCAATCCCTACCGTCGTCGATGTGGACTATTGTTCTGACCAGTTCGTCGTGGATGTCCACCATCTGGCGGTGTTCCTCAGTCACGGCGCTCCTCCTCACAAATGATTTTGTAAGCACGTAGTACGTGAGGTGTTTTGCCTGTAACAATGGTCATCCTGAAAAGGAAGCCGACAGAAGTAGAAGCCCGAACAGGTGTAGCCAGCAGAGCAGCATCAATACAACGGTTATGACGTCGATGTGCAGTAATGACACTACTCACAATGATTTTTGAAGACATACCTTCGTCGATATATTCAATTTTCATTGAAACATCCCCTTAGCTGCCAGCGTCTCACCCATGTCATTAATCATGCTTTGCCATATCTCACGTCCGTAGACTGTCAGGCTGCCATTAACGACACATTTCTCCATCAGAGCAATGGCGATAACTTCCCATGCCGGGTAACTTTGCTGTAATGCTTCCAGTGCGTAACTGTCCACCAGTTCACGAATGCCTTTTGCCCCTTCGACAATAGCAATATTGATTTCTGTTTTTCCGACTTGCATCGTGAAGTGAGCGCCACCGTTACGGGTCACTACATCGTTATAGATAGCGGCTGAATAGCTGTTCGCCAGTGCGTTGAGACGAAAGTTTTTTGTTATCATGTGAGCCTCCTATTAATGAATAACGGGGATATCGCCAAACTCACCGGCTTCTACTGACTTGATTAAGTCATCGTGCAACATAGAAAGCCCCTCACGTCCTTTCTCAGATAACCAGTTCCCGCTTTCTGGCTGCATATTGATGAAGTCCATGTACATTCTGATGGCCATATCTGCGCCTGCTTCTCTACCGAACTGCTCAAAGGCGATCCCCTCAACATGGGCTGCCAGCATCAGGCGCTCTGAAAATGGGTAAACCGTGATGGCTGAGGCACCATTAAGATAAATAGCTGCGGTATCAGTGCCGCCTTCGTCGTTATCAACCTCACGCGTGCCGTTTCTGTCCATTTGCTCCCGGATAAATGAGGCTGAGACAATCCACCGCCACAGCATCACACTCTGTTCGCTGGTGGGTTCATAAAAACCCGCTTTCCAGCCATGAAGAATAGCCAGTACCAAATCAAAACCCAGCAATAAATCGCGGTCATACTGACCCGCGTCCAATGATTTCAGCGCCTCTACATAACTGATAATTTCAATGTTAGCCGCCTCAGTGATGACAATCACGCCATGTTTGCCGTAATCAAATACCGTTTCAGTGTGATGAGGCTTTGTCATTGTTTGACCTCCGGCGTATAAACCGCTTTGTCGTGCTGGTATTCACCGTTCCAGCTCTTCTTCATGGGAAGCTCGCCTTTCATGTACAGGGCGTAAAGACGATGACAGCCTTTTTCCAGTAGCACAGCAGTACGGGTGATAAAGGGATCTTGTCCATGCGGCTTTATCTCGTTTTCGTCTTCGGTGAGGTAGCGATCACGGGCGTAGGAAGCGACACGCCAGCGCGGTTTTTTCTCCGGGTCTTTCTGCTCGTTGTAGAGCCAGTTCCGCTCCATCGCCCACCACATGATTTTGGCGGTATTCACCCCGTTCAGGCCTTTGCAGAAAGCAGGAAGGGTTATGCCTTTGGTAAAGTGTTTTTCTAGACTACCAACCGTTGCACTCAGGGTTTTGTTCTCACCCTCAAGGCGCTCGACGTTTTCGGCATACACAGACAGCATGGAACGTAACTTAGCCGGATTGCCTAACAACTCAGCTTCCGTTGTGATGCTGTCGCGGCGGGTGAAGTAGAACTCAGTCAGATCATCGAAGTAGTTCCATGCCTGATCGGTTTCTAGCATCTTGGAATGGTTCGCTGCACCGCGTTCTGTCCAGAGAATGAGGTTTCTTGCATGTTTGTTAACTGAACCTCTTAAAGAGGGGCAGTTCTTAAGTGACTGTAACTCATCACCTTCAACCCAAAAATAGTGCTTACCATCAACAAATCTTTCTTTGTTTCTACTGAAATTGTTGGTAATCATTTTTTCAGTAGCACAATAACCCGAAGCTAACTGCTCAGTAGTCACAACACGCTGACCGCGATACTCAACAATCTGTAATTCTTTAGCGGATACTGGAACTAATTCATTTTTCTTACTCATATCTCGTCTCTCAATGTGTGCTGGGTGATGCTGGTTCAGCCGTAAATAATTTGAATCCGTTGATAAATACCCCGTCGATAAAATCACGCATCCATGAAGAGTTATTTTCTTTCTCATCCTTTTCGTTGTTGGAATAAAAGCGCCACAACGCGATATATTTTTCGACTGGGTTAATTTCTAAAATTGGCTTTTCTATTTGGTGAATAAGTAGCGTTTCAATAACTTCAGAATCTAATTCGACTGTGCAATTTCCGTGGGTAAATATAAAATCTCCATTTTCAAGCCTTCCAAAGCGCTCACCACATGAAACTAAGTATTCTTTGGCAACCCTAGCTCTATTTTGCTTAACCGAAAACTCAGCCCATTCCATTCTTTCTACATCTGTTAATGGTGGGTCATTAGCTATTATTCTTTCTTCATCTAAAAGAAAATCAGGGCACTTGAATCTACTTTTCTTTAAAATGGCGATCATTTCTCTTATTGTCATGATTAATTACCATCCCTCACGAATAATTACTTTTGCTTTTTGAATACAGCGATTTCCGTTTTTAATACATTCCTGTTCTTGTTTAAGGTTTTGAGATAATGAAAGAGCTTCACCCCATTTATTCGCAGCACGACGAAATAAACCTTTCGATTCTAAATTCCGTGCTAATTCGCCTGCCTGTTCATATACTGTCATTATTCACCGCCTGTTTATTCATGTGCTTTTTTAATTCAGAAGCTATGCGCCGATTTTCTTTTCGGGTTGCTATTTCAGTGCTTCTTAATTCGGTGCTATGGCTATGATGCAATGAATATCTTTTTTCATTATGCTCTTGGCGATATTCAGACCAGAGTTGGGTATTCAGCGTGGTGGCTAATTTATTAGCTTTCCCCCAATATTCGGCAGCGATGTCATACTTTTCTTCTTTTTCCATTTGAATGGCGGTATTAGAAAAATCTAAATAGGATTTCTTTTTCATTTTATTGGCTCCGTTTTTTGTGCAACGTTTTCTAAAAGCTCATTTATAAATGCTTCACCTTCTTCAGTTAAGTTTCCGTATTTGGTATAAAAGTTGTCGTATATTTTTATAAGGGCACTTTCGGCAACAAAACGCCCGCCTAGACTTAAAATCACACTTTTCTCAAAGTGATGAATCAAAGCATTTGTTAATATTTCTTCGTCTAAATCCAGTTGGCAATTAGTTCTACCCACTTTGACTATTACAGAGTGACAACCGTATTTCTTTTTTAATGCATCCAGCTTGGCGTTAATAAGAGCCTTTCGCTTTCTTTCAAGCAAGGTTAATTCAGTCATTCTATATTCCCCATTTTTTGAGTAAGCGAGTCCCCAGCGATGGCGCTGTAATTAAATTTGTTTTGTTGTTTTTATTTTTGGTTTCTGTATTTATATTCTGCGTTTTCTAAATCATCCAAGACTGTTAGAAGTTTTTCTTTTGCTTTCTTGCATTCCTTTTTAAGTCGAGCAATTTCTCTTACTTGCCTAACATCAGCTTTCAGTTCTTCCAGTACCTGAGTATGTCGTTCTATAAACTCAGGGCGCATCTTTCCACGGCGTAATGTAGAAGTGCCATCTTCCTGAATGACTTTTTCGGCAGGGAAATTACTTGGCTTCTTTTCTTTATCGAATTGTTCTTGCGCCCGAATATAAGCTAATTTATTCAGTGCACCGCTTTCACTTAAATAAGCCCGGCTAGCACCGTCAACAACATAGACTTCACGTATTTCAATCACGATGTCAGCATTAGTGGCAACTTCTATGGGTTTTAATGTTGTCATAATTCTTCACCTCTGATTCGTTCTATTTTTTGTAATATATCGCTATTAATTTCAGTTGCTATATTTAAAATATTGGCATCATCTTCACTCAAACGACCAAACATCCAGAGAACTAATAGTGATTGTAATTTTTCGGATAGCTTCTGAGCTTTCTCCAGCTCATTTTTATTATTGCTACAATTATTATTACCCCCCCTGAGACTTCTTTTAAATTTTCAATTAACCCTTTCATTTGGCGATAAATCCCTCGACACATTATATATGTATCTTCTTCACCTTCATTTTCAATTTCCACCATCATTGGAATTAATTGTAATTTAATCTCTTCTGCAATTTCGACGGCGGTTTGTAGTTTGTTTGACATATTCCACCCTAAACTTTATTCGAAGTTATTATTTAATTCAGTAAGATCTTCAAACTGACAGGTTAATAATCGCTTTAATGTTCGTAACGAAAAGTAACTATCATCCTTAATGAACTTTTTTAATTCTGGCAATAATCGTATTAGTAAAACCTCCATTTCTGCATTAATCTCTAGTGCATTTTGTAAACGGATTTTATCAACAGCTGATATTTTTGTTTTCATGTTGATTGGCCTTATTGTTTATTAACTATTTGTCCCATCCAGCCATAGATTACATATACGGGTGCTAATAACCTTTTTGCTTCTTGTTCATTGAGTGCCTGAGCTTTAACGCATATAGGGCGTGTTTGCTCTTTGTTGGCGCGCTCAATTGCTGCGAAGAGGAAAATTTTCATGTTGATTAGCCTTATTGTGTTTTTCTGGTTATATTTGTACGCTCCTTTATTTAATTTCTAAATGGTTTTAATTCTCCTCTTCAAGAAACCAGCTAGATATATCAGCACTGAGTTCGCTGACTAAATCTATCAAGACAGCAATATCAGTAGGCTCCATTGTTTTATTATGTTTAGATAACATTGCTAATATAGTGCTGGATTGAGCTGCTTTTTTTTCAATTTCTTTAGTTTTGGTTAACATAATATGCCCTCAAAAAAAACTAATACGATTCATTCTATGTGTGTATAAATAATACGTATTGTATTTAGATGGATCAACAAGTATTTATGCTCAAAATACACAAGAATTCTTAGTTAATTGATTTTTAAGGATAAGATCTTTGAGGATAATGTTATAAATGTGCTTTTCATCACATAAATAAGTTAAAGGGTATAAAAAACCCTCAATATGAGGGTTATATAAAACGATAAGTGATGTAAAAAAGGCGGGGTGTTCAGTTAAGCATTACAGCGTACCAAAATATCTTCCCGATAATATTTACGTCATTCTGGTCGGTTATTTCGTCTTCATATTCATCACGATTGTAACTTCGGATAAGTAACTTTCCACCCGGTTTTCGATGCAAGCATTTGATTCTCTTTAATCCATCTTGCTCAATCGCATAAATCTTTCCGTCAATAATATTTTTGTTTGCTGTGTCGATAGCTACAGTTGCGCCATCTGGTATTATTGGCCCCATACTATCGCCTCTCGCAGGAAAGCAAAGGATTGTGGAGCCATCACTGGGTGCACCGATTCGTCTTAGCGTTGCTTTAGAAAACCTTAACTTAAAGCCGTTGTAATCCATATCTACGCATTTACCGCTGCCACACGCAAATTCAATATCTTTTAAGAACGGGACTTCTACTTCATCGCCATCTAATGGAGTTTCGCTATCCCATGGCGCGATAGTTGTCCACTCACTTTCTGGAGGGATTTCTGATGCAGGATGATGCCTTGATGCATCACTTAGTTTTGGTTCACCAACGCCATTTAAAAGCCAGTCAAGAGAATATCCAAGCTGTTCACTGATATCTTGCGCCGCCTCCCTGCTAATAGAATTCCTACTCAACCAGTTACTTACCGTTTGAGCGCTAACATTTAATAATCCTGCTAACTCTCTTTGGTTCAATTTTTCTCTGAATAGGATGGTTTTTAGCCTATCTTTCAATAGGTTAGTTTTGTTTCTATGATCGATATCAAAATGAGCGTTTAGTGTTGGTTCGCTTTCTTCTGCGTGAGTTACTAGGCCTTTTGAATCAAAACTAACATTATCAAGTCCTATAGCTTTCATTAACGCCATAATCACTTCAACAGAGGGTATTCTCCTTCCGTTTAGCCAATGTCCAATCGCTCCTTGGGTAACATCCAAAGATTCAGCCAGTCTTTCTTGGGATATCCCTAATTTTCTCATTCTGGACTTTGCCAGCTCATACCATATTTCTTTCATGTATTAATTCTCTTTTTGATTTATGAATATCTCAATATACATTATGTATTTATTATACACACAATGGCGTATATTATCCTCACCATGGAGGAAAATTATGAACTCGATAAAAAAATACAGAAAAATAGCAAAGCTAAAACAAAAGGATTTAGCTGAGTTAGTTGGATTAACACCTTCTGCCATCAGTCATTATGAAACAGGAATTAGAGTACCAGACATAATTATTTCTAAAAGATTAATTCATGCTCTGGAGGGAAAAGGGGTGAAATGCAGTCTGGATCAACTTTTTGCAGATGAAGTCGTTCAAGCCCACGAACTACGCCCTGATCTGCCTAAAGTCTTCCCGCCACCTGAGAGGGAATGATGTTTCCTGATTACACCAAAGTGACCATGCCATCGCATTTTGACCCTGACGATGGCGCATGGATACAGGAAATACTGGGAAGGTTACAAAAAGAACATCGATAAAAGTTGTCTGGAGGGTGTCATGTGTAACGTTATAAAAATTGAGGATTACAAGCAGAGAGCTAAAGAGCTTTTGCTGCACTTGCCAAAAGAAGACGGATTTACCTTCATTCCAAACCAATTTCTTGAAGATCTCCTTAAAGAAGATTTTTCGGTAGATCAATTCAACGAAATTCTCGGAACCTTCAGACCGGAGGTTGCAAATGGGTAGCCCGGCATTAAATAACGTCATTCAGTTGAGGCCAGCAACCTTTGAGATGGAGAGTCGAGTGGCCAATATAGACGATGGATATACGAAGCTTGCAAATAATCTCTATGAAGAATTAATTGGAGCAAATCTAACCAGAAACCAAGCTAAAGTCGCTCATGCTATTTGCAGAAAAACATACGGCTTCAGTAAAAAAGTAGACAGAATTTCAGATAGTCAGTTGAGCCAGTTAACCAGACTACCAAGACAGAAAGTAAACAAGGCAAAGAATGAACTTATCAACATGAAAGTGATAGTAAAAGTTGGAATGATGATAGGGCCAAACAAGAACCTTTCTGAATGGGAAATTCCAGACTGTCACCAGAATAGTGACTTTGTCACCAAAACCGTGACAAAAAGTGTCACCAAAAACGTGACAGGGTTGTCACCAAAACAGGGACACACAAAAGAAACTATTACAAAAGAAAAGAAAGATAATAATACACCCCTTACCCCTCACGAGGGGAATGTGGATGAGTTTGCTAAACCTAAAAAGCGAAAACCTACCCCAAAAATCAACTACGACGAGTATCTCAATGCTTACAACGAAGAGGTCGGTGACAGACTCCCTCACGCTGTAGAGGCCAATACCAAGCGCCAAAGAGCCTTAAATAAAATCATTCCAAAGCTAGCCACTCCGAATGTTAACGGTTGGAGAGCTTACGTCAGGGCATTTGTTGGCATGGCTCGACCATTTTACTTCGGGGAGAGTAATCGGGGCTGGACGGCTGATATTGACTTTTTGCTAAGAGAAACAACGCTGACAGGCGTTCGTGAAGGGAAATTTGCGGGGAAAGATGATGACTGATTATATCGAAAACTACCATGAGTACGAAGCCAGCGTGATTGGCGGCTTGCTGATTAGTGGATTATCACAGGATGCCAGCGATGTATTGGCAACACTGGAGCCGGAAGTTTTTTATTCAAAATTCTACCGTGACATGTTCAGGATCATTCGCTCACAAGCAAAAACACGGGGAATGATTGATTCCCTGATGGTAGCTGATGCGATGGGAGAAGATCACTTCGTCAACGTCATGGTGACAGCTAAAAATTGTCCCAGTGCTGCTAACCTAAAAGGTTATGCGAACATGGTTTCAGCTAATCATGAACGCAGGCGAATGATTGAGTTGATGGATGAAGCCAGAGAACGCATTTTGACTGGCACGATTGAGAATGCGGCTGAGTCGATGGATTGGTTTATCTCTCAGGCGATGGAAGTCCGAAAGCCCCGTGATGAAATCAAGCCACTGCATGTTTCTGAGCTATTAGACGATTACACCGAAGTACTGGAGAAACGGCTCAAGAACGGCGAGCAGTCCGATACCTTGAAGACCGGCATTGAGGAGCTGGACGAGATAACCGGCGGTATCAACCCCGTTGATCTGGTGATTGTTGCTGCGCGTCCAGGTATGGGTAAAACAGAGTTCGCTCTGAAAGTCGCGGAGGGGGTTGCAAGTCAGACAGTCACCGGCACTGACCAGAAACGCGGCGTGTTGATCTTCTCAATGGAAATGGACTCTCAGCAAATCATCGAACGTCAGTTAGCAGGAGCATCCAGTCTGGCAGTCTCAGCATTGCGAAACCCTGCCCGAATGGACGACGAAGGCTGGGCGAGAGTGGCTGGCGGCATTGGCAGGCTGCAAGGTTTAGATGTTTGGGTTGTCGATGCCAGCAAACTAACGGTTGAGCAGATTATGTCTATTGCTAAGCGCCACAAGAAAGCACATCCGGCACTGTCTCTTATCATGGTGGATTATCTAGGCCTGATTGATAAGCCAAAGGCAGAGCGAAATGATCTGGCAGTCGCTCATATCTCAGCCAGTTTAAAGCGGCTGGCAAAAGACACTCACACACCTGTTATTGCTCTGAGTCAACTGTCCCGCGATGTCGAGAAGCGTACCAATAAACGTCCGGTAAACGCTGACTTACGCGATTCTGGCAGTGTTGAGCAGGACGCGGATAGCATCATCATGTTGTACCGCGAAGCCGTATACGAAGAGAACTCCCCCGCAGCACCCTACGCAGAGATTATCGTTACAAAGAATAGGTTTGGTCAGCTTGGTACGGTTTACCAACGATTCCGTAATGGTCACTTTGTTTCGGTTGATCAGGAAGAGGCCGCCAAAGTCTGCCAGAACACCGATAACAAGCCACACAAACGTTTTGCTAAAGGAGCAAATGTATGAGGAAGATTACCTTAAAAGTCCATTATCAAAAAGAAATTCATCCATTCATTTGTTATGTGGAAGGTGAAACGGTCATTGATGAACTAAAAGATCTGGAGGGATTTATGCGACTCGCGCCAGAAATAAAAAGGGAGGGAGATTATTTGTTCACTTTCTCTTTTAAGCATGAAGATGGTGCTACTGATAATGGCTGGGAGTATGAATTGATCGCATTCTACCCAATGGATGATGACGGAAAAGTTTCAGAAACACAGCTGATGTGAAGACGAAACCATACAAACTAAACATTATAGTCATCAAGCCGTGAGAGGCAGCATAATGACGGACAACTTAGTACACAAAGCACTTTTTACTATTCCTGAACCGACTTACAGCACTGAACTAGCCACGGTCAAACCGCTACCCGTTCAGCGTAAGATCACGGGTAACAAACAGGTGGATGCTTACCTGTGGGTATTGGCGGTCATTAAGACCAACGAACCCGCCCACTTTGAGGCTGCCGAAGCTGCATTAAAAAAACTGAAAATTACCCCGAAAGAGGCACAGCAGAAATATTCTGACTATCTGATGAAAACCGGTGCGCACCCGTTTCAGGTTGCTTTTGGCTCTATCGGCATGGATAACCCGCAAAGCTACCTTGATCGGGCGAAAGCACAGGTTGAGAAAGCCAGTCAGGTCAGGGGGGTTTTTGCTACTTATGAAGCAGCGTTGGAACTGACCGAGCCGGAAAAATTAATGCTGGTCGGTGAGCTGGCTGAAATTTATGAGTCCGGCTACTACTGGAATGAAAAGGAGTTGGCGGAAGGGTGTATGCATGGTGATCGCATTATCGAAACTGAGAAATTGCGTCAGGCTACAGCAAAAGGCTTTGCCGAGCAGCTGCCTGAACCGCACACCTTGTCTGATGTGGTCCGTGAGTGTCTGTATTGGAGCTGGTTATATCAGATGCGCAATGTGGCGGATAAAGAGTTGTATCCGGACGGATTCGGTGATGCTGATCGGTACTATATCTATGACCGGGAAGAGTATATCGAAAAGAAACTTGCCACCATCCAACCTGTGAGTCGTCAGGAAGCGATTGAGGTTTGTAAGTGGGTATTAGGGGAAGAGCGGTTCCATGATCGTGAGCTGACCGACAGGATTATCCTCAATCTGGTGGGAGAGTGTGCAGATGCGTGATATTCAGATGGTATTGGAACGCTGGGGTGGATGGGCAGCAAGCGGAAATAGCGGCATTAATTATTCGCCTATCGCGGCAGGTTTTAAAGGCTTATTGCCTTACACATCAAAATCAAGACCTTCTTGCTGTGATAATGACGGCATTGCGGTAGATAGCGCTGTAGGTCAATTAAGAAAATCAGGTCGGATAGATGAATTCGAGTTAATTGAATTACATTACATTACATTCACGATATTTCTAAGTCAGACATAGCCAGAAAGAAGAAATGCTCTGAAGGAAAGATACGGCAAAATCTGATGGTCGCAGAAACTTTTGTGGAAGCCTGTTTAATTATGGCAGGGGTTACTTTGGAAATGGATGCTTGGACACATAAAGTGACGCCAACAGAAAAAGTAGCATAAAGACTTTTCGTAACGAAATTTACACGCTATTGTGATAAGAGTGATAGCAATGTCACACAGCTTATTAATTTCAGACCTCGCCCAGTGCGGGGTTTTTTGTTACAATACACCGGACAAATAACAGGAAGATATTATGTTGCTTTTCGGTGGAATATTGTTGAGTTATATAGGGATTGCGTTAGGAATATTAGTTATTCTTTGGAGTTTAATTAATGCGTGCAGAAAAGGCTTCCCGAGAAGCAAAAGTGATTTCATTGCATCATTAAAAACCCTTTGTAAAAAATTACTTTTGTGCTTACTGGTATCAATTATTGGTTTTTTTATTGCGTATTATGATATCGCTACTAGCGAATCACCTTTTAAAAGGTAAGCACCAAACTTCAAATATACACCTCACTGAATCACGCACTCGACTAACAGATAAACTTTATCATGTGCCACCTTATTTTAAGGCGTATTGATTCTGTTACAGGCTATTCAATTGAGATAAGAACCTGACCTCAGTAATATTAACTGGCAAGTTAGCAGTAGGATGAAATGACCTTTAACGAATAATAAAGTGAGGTGTTTATGTCTGATGTTAATAAGCTGGATGATAAACAGTGTTCGTTTGATCCTGAGCAGTATAAAGTTACATATAAGACCACAGTTGAGCTGAGTAATGACGTTACTGCCCCAATAGGCTCTTTTGCATGGGCAATAATCCAATTGAATTTAGGTAATTTAGTGAACCGTAAAGATTGGAGTTCTCCTAAACAATATTTACGGCTTAATGAAGGATTAGGTTATATAGAAGAGCACGATAAACATGATCAATGGGCATGCTGGAGTCCGAAACAAGAAGATATGGTAGCTTGTGATTGGAATTTACTGAAATCAAATAACTGCATGCTGGAATTTTATCTCATGTTAGGAACTGGTAAATCTCATGATACTCTGCAGTATTCAAGGTGGGGCTATATGTCTGGTCAGGGGGGCTTTGGTTCTTTAACTGGGTTGCAAACTAGCACAGCTATTGGAAATGTCTCAGGATTTTATTTTTCAGACTTTAATCGAGATATATACTTGTTTGTACACGCTAAACAGAATAGATATCAAGATGTGATGACATTACTTAAGAGAAATCTTTATGTCACTGTTGATGGAGTAAACTACAATCTTGGATCTACCACTCCCTCCGGAAGTCGTGTCACTAATACTTGTGTCGTTGATTATTTGAATAATACGGCAGAGGAGTTAGGTGAAGTCTTTCAGAAAACGGGTCAAACCAAGCACTTTTGCCTCAGCTGGAAATAAACCTACACCCTGAATTCAAGACTACGCCTTGGCGTGGTCTTTTTCATATCTGCCACTGCAATCACTCTCCTAACCTCAATGTCTCCTATTGCGGCTGGCAACCTAACTAATTGAAAGATATCCGATGCCGGAATTCCGGTAACGACCTCCCATTAACTATTTACTCACAGGGGCGACCACAGACTCACCCCACGGACGCCCATTGTTCTGATGGGGTGGAAATATGAAGATGAAAGAAGATCCTAATATCTGGGTACACCTCAGTGACTGGCTCGTGTCGGTAAGAGAGCAAGGTATCTTGGCGACGCTTGCAGGAACGATGGCATTTCTTCGCGGTCGCTATCACGGCGGCGGCTGGTTAAAGGTGTCAATCGATGCCTTTATGTGTGCCATGTTCGCTTGGTTCATTCGTGATGTATTAAATCTGTTTGGTCTGAATCCTGATTTGGCCTACATCGGTAGTGTAGTGATTGGTTATCTGGGGACAGACTTCATTGGTCAATTACTGCGTAAGGCGGCGGAGAAGAAAGCGGGAGGCACTTCTGATGGAAATCAGCACTAAAGGTCTGGAGTGCATTAAGCAATATGAAGGCCTGAAACTGAAAGCCTATCCCGATCCGGCGACGGGTGGTATTCCGTGGACGATTGGCTACGGTCACACAAAAGACGTCAAGCTGGGGCAAGTGATCACCGAACAGCAGGCCGAAACATTCCTGCATGATGACCTTCAGCTTACCTACATCATCCTTGAATCCGCTGTGAAGGTATCACTGACTCAGGGTCAGGTTGATGCCTTGTGCTCGTTCATCTTCAACTGTGGTGCGGGTAACTTTGTTCGTTCTACCTTGCTGAAGAAACTCAATGCAGGTGACTATCAAGGTGCAGCCGATGAGTTCCAGAGATGGAATAAAGCAGCAGGTAAGGTGATGAATGGTCTGACTAAGCGTAGGGCATCTGAGCGCCAGATGTTTTTATCATGAAGCTCAACTTTACCTACGGTGTGGTCATTGCGTTGATTATTGCTTCGGGGGCAGCCTACCTCTATCGCTCTGGATATAAGAAACAGCTCGGTATCAATAGCGACCAGCTAACCGAAATCCAGCAATTGACCGACCGAATTAACTATCAGAACACGCACATTGACATGCTGCATGAGCTAGACAGCAAACACATTCAGGAACTCGCCAATGCCAAAACTGAAATCGATACTCTTCGGGCTGATGTTGCCGCTGGTCGTCGCAAGCTGCGCATCCAAGCCACCTGTCCTGTGTCTGAAGCCACTGCCTCCGGCAGCGTGGTCAATGCAACCACCGTCGAACTCCCTAGAGAAACTGAATCAACTGTTCTCGATATCCGAGAAGGTATCATCCACGACCGGGCAAAACTGAGCTATTTGCAGGATTACATTAAAACTGAATGTTATAAGGTGACGAAATGAACAACCAACAAACGTTACAACCACATCAACAACGTGTTATTGACGAATTAGCAGAACTTGATGGAAGGATTGCAAAGCTATCTGATTTTATCGGTGGTGCAATTTATAAATCGCTGGAAGAGACTGGCCAGACGCTATTGGGTATGCAGCTATCAGCAATGAAAGCCTATTCTGAGATTTTGCATAAACGCATTAAACGATTCTAGTTATCACCCCAGAGCAACTAATTCTGGGGTTACAGGAGTATGTTAGGGTGCAGTGTGGGTGAACATTGAGATGCACTTTATTATCTATTTCTGCTGGGTGGGCGTCCTGAAATTCCACTAAAAAACTGATCTACATCATCTGCGGAGAGATTAATTAAACCCTCAGAAGAAGTCGATGGTTGAGATAAATATGGCGTTTGCGGCCGAGCTGGTGGCCTCGGGGCGTGAGGACGAGGAATGACATCTGGTACTGATGTGTAAACAGAAGATCGCAGAGATGAACTTCTTTGTGGTTGTTGATATGGAGCAGAACGTTGTGATGTTGAAGGAGCTAGTCTCCTAACAGGACCACCAGATTGAGCAATTTGTAAGAAATTAGAAGTCCCAGGTATATCGCCATGTTGATAAGCCATAATACGACTCTGCTGTATAGCTTGAGGGCCTCTTGCTGGGGAAGCCGTAGGGCTTTGGTAATTCCTTAAAGCGTCTCGGATGTGTTGGTATCTTTTATTTTTTTCATCCAGTCTTTCTTTAAATCGGTTGATCTGGTTACTTTCTTCAGGTGAATAACTAAGAAGTAGTATGTTTTGATACGCATTAATTGTTACATCATATCCCGGATGGTCGGTTAACCTGAATTCTAATTTCGGCCTCCCACTCGATTCGTGCCATGGTATGGTAGATTCGAACCCCAGCGCCGTAAAGATATTTAGATAATAATGAACACCACCATTACTACCACGACGATAATTATATACTCCAGCTTTCTCGGTGAAATTTTTTCTTACATTTGGGTTGTCAAAACGAATAAACAATGTTCTTGTTCCATTGTGAGTAACTTCCTGTAACACAGGTGTACCACTGGGATTTCTATGACGCATTAATTCCTTAAAAACTTCATCCAATTTAAGAACGGACATAGACACCCCTAACAAAATTTATATATTTACCCCTGATAATAAGCCTACTCCCTCTAACAAATAAGCGAATAATTCTTAACAATTGATTAACACTTGAAACTAAACCCAATATTTCTTTACCCATTCCCTGAGTGGCTAAAGGAATACGAATAACCCATGCTGCCACTTCGTTCTCACCGCGTACCCAACGCATACGGACTGGTGGCATTTTTATTTTCGACTGTAGAGATATGGCTAGGGTTAATTTATATGCTGGACAAATGCAGTAAATTCACTGTATTTCAATGAATTACTTGGACATAACGTACTGGACAAAACGACTTAATTTCTTGTTTTAACTATTTTATTTTGTGCGCACCTCTTCAGGTACATCGATACTGATATCCCTTTGCGCCGGGTTATCGCCGTCTGTCGGTATTAGCTATGACATGTCTCCTTTTCATCGAGCGTACTGACAGAATCAAAAATAACCCATGCCCCTGAGAATAACAGGTCATTATCAGCAACATCCGCTGTAGGCAGGCAAAGTGATGTGACAGCCGGAGAGACGGCCTGTATTGCCATCCTGATTCACAGAGTCACGATTGCCATACAGAAAAGCAAAGTCCGATTATCGGATATTGGGTTAACACAATGAGGGATAGACATGTCACAAAGCGCAGGTACACACGACATCACCGTTGCCATCAAATACGACACTGGAGCATTAAGCCAACTTGAATCACAACTGGAACATATCGTTGAGTTATTAGATCGCATTCATGGTCGGCGTTATGACGAGGATATGACACTGGCAGTAGATAAAGGTGTTGTTGCCGAGAGCTTCAAGCTATTTGATTCAGAAAAGAAACGCCGAGTAGCCATTCCTCCACTGAGAGAGACGATATATGGTCCTGTACAGACCACTGAAATAATCAACGATGATCACCTCCGTCAGATAGTCCGTGAAGAACTACGTCAGTTCGTTGCGCGTGAGAGTGAGCGCGGCGGATTGCTCTCTAAGTGGTGACGCCATGCCACCTCGCATCCCCCGAGCCTGTCGCAAACAAGGTTGCCCCAAGACCACAACTGATCGCAGCGGCTACTGTCCTGACCATCTGCATACCGGCTGGCAGGCTCACCAACAAGGCAAGAGCCGACATGCTCGCGGTTATGGCAGCCAATGGGACAAACTCAGAGCCACTATCAAGCAACGGGATAAGCACCTGTGTCAGCAATGCCTACGACAGGGGCGAGCCACGACAGGCACAACGGTAGACCACATTACACCCAAGGCACATGGCGGGACGGATGCGTTATCAAATCTGCAATTATTATGCGAAGCCTGCCATAGCCGTAAGACTGCCACGGAGCGACTGAGAGAGTCACTCGAAGACAGGTAATCAATCCTCATGTGTAAATATATCGGATGGCATTATCTCAATGGAACAATGGTCGGATGATTTAATTTTCAACTGAAACCATTACCGCTGTCATGGTCACATCAGGGGAGGGGGGAGGGAAAATCGCTACCCCTCTCGCGCCCTGAGGACCGCCGCCTTACCTCTTTTCAGATCGCCGCGAAATGTAAACCTTTTTTTGGGGTGCCCCAACTGCACCGTTTGACAGGAGAAATCACATGGCAGGACGACCGCCAACCCCGACTCACCTACGTTTGGTGAGGGGTAACCCATCAAAACGCCCGATAAACGCGAGCGAACCAAAGCCGGAAAAAGGGGTGCCCCCGATCCCGAAGCATTTCGGCAAAATGGGCCGCTACTGGCATGAACGGATCGCCGGGGAACTGGATAAAGTCGGTGTGTTAACCAGTCTGGATGCGAAAGCCCTTGAACTGCTGATTGAGGCCTATGTCGAGTACCGCACCCACTGCGACACGTTAGAAAGTGAGGGTTACACCTACCGCACCGATCAGGGCCTGATTAAAGCGCATCCGGCCGCCGGCATGAAAGCCGATGCCTGGAAGCGCATTCACGCCATGCTCAGTGCGTTCGGGATGTCCCCCTCCAGCCGGACGAAAGTCAATATGGTCGGGGAAGACAAGGCTGATCCGCTGGCAGAATTCTTACAGATGAGGGATTAACGATGGCAAAAGTGGCTGACGGCATTCGCTATGCTGGGCGGGTGGTGGCCGGTGAGATTGTTGCCGGGGAACTGGTGAGACTGGCCTGCCAGCGCTTCCTGACTGACCTGAAAACCGGAGAAGCCCGGGGAATTACCTTCAGTGAACCCCGTGCTCAGCATATCCTGAATTTCTACAAGTTTGTCCCGCATGTCAAAGGGGCACTGACCGGCAAGCCCATTGAACTGATGGACTGGCATATCTTTATCCTGATTAACCTGTTCGGCTTTGTCTGTCCGTTGGTGAATGAAGCCACCGGAGAAGTGGTGCTGCGCAATGACGGCAGTGGGCGACCGGTGATGGTGCGCCGTTTCCGTACCGCGTATAACGAAGTGGCGCGTAAAAATGCCAAGTCTACGCTGTCGTCCGGTATCGGGTTGTACATGACCGGGGCCGACAGTGAAGGCGGGGCGGAGGTCTATTCGGCGGCGACGACCCGTGATCAGGCCCGTATCGTGTTTGAGGATGCAAAGAGCATGATCAAGCAGGCCCGACCCACGTTAGGCCGGTTGTTTGAGTTTAATAAGCTGGCGATTTATCAGGAACAGTCCTCCTCCAAGTTTGAGCCGCTGTCCAGTGACGCCAATAACCTTGACGGCCTCAATATTCATTGCGGCATTGTCGATGAGCTGCATGCGCACCGTACCCGTGATGTGTGGGATGTACTGGAGACCGCCACCGGTGCTCGCTTACAGTCCTTGCTGTTTGGGATCACCACGGCGGGCTTTAACAAAGAAGGCATCTGTTACGAACTGCGTGACTATGCCATCAAGGTCTTGCGTGGGCAGGCCCCGGATGACACCTTTTTTGCCTTGATTTATACGCTGGATAAAGACGACGACCCGTTTGATGAAACCGTCTGGCAGAAAGCCAACCCCGGCCTCGGGATCTGCAAACGCTGGGACGACTTACGGCGACTGGCGAAAAAGGCCAAAGAGCAGGTCTCCGCCCGGCATAACTTTTTCACTAAGCATATGAATCTGTGGGTGACGGCGGAATCGGCATGGATGGATATGCTGAAATGGGATGACTGCGAACCCCTTGCCCCGGCGCATGAGCTGAAAACTTACCCGATGTGGGTCGGGGTGGATTTGGCAAACAAAATTGATATCTGTGCGGCCGTCAAAGTGTGGCAGGGCAGCAATGGACATGTGCATGCCGACTTTCGGTTCTGGTTGCCCGAAGGCCGCATTGAACGTTGTTCCCGCCAGATGGCCGAACTGTACCGCAAATGGGGGGAGCAGGGCATCCTGACCCTGACTGATGGGGAGGTGGTCGATCATGCGCAGATAAAAGAAGAGCTGCTGCACTGGATTAGCGGGGAAAACCTGAAAGAACTCGGCTTTGACCCGTGGAGCGCGGTGCAGTTCAGTCTCGCCTTAGCGGAAGAAGGTATTCCCTTAGTGGAAGTCGCTCAGACCGTGCGTAACCTGTCGGAAGCGATGAAAACACTGGAGGCGCTGGTCTACAGCGGGAAATTCCACCATAACGCCCACCCGGTGATGAACTGGATGATGTCAAACGTTACCGTGAAACCGGACAAAAACGACAATATTTTCCCGAATAAATCCACGCCGGAAGCCAAGATAGACGGCCCTGTGGCGTTATTTACCGGCCTGAGCCGCTTACTGGTCAATGGCGGTGATGCACCTGACTTCCTGTCTAACCTCGACCCGGACGATTTCTTAATGCTATGAAAAATTTACTGATGGATATCATCGCCCTGACCGGCGTCGGGGCGGTGCTGGTCGGCTGTTACCTGAAATACGGGCTGGCCAATACCCTGATTATCGGCGGTAGCCTGTTAATCGGCTACGCGCTGGCGGTTGTCCGCAGGAGGCCCCATGTTACTTGATGCGCTGTTTCGCAGTGAACCGCTGGAAAATCCCCAAATACCGCTGACGGTGGAGTCGGCAGAGAGCGATGGCCTGTTCCGTGCCGATGTCTGTGTCAGCCCGGAAACCTCCATGAAACTGGCGGCGGTGTATGCCTGTATTTATGTGCTGTCTTCCTCGGTGGCGCAGATGCCGGTGCATGTGATGCGCAAGACCGGCAAGGCGGTGGAGATGGCGCGGGAGCACCCGGTGTTTTATCTCCTGCATGACGAGCCGAACGACTGGCAGACCAGTTACAAATGGCGTGAGCTGAAACAGCGCCACATCCTCGGCTGGGGCAATGGCTATACATGGGTCAAACGTAACCGGAAGGGCGAGGTGACTACGATGGAAGCCTGTATGCCGTGGCAGACCACGCTGTTAAAGACCGGCGGACGCTACACCTACGGGGTCTATAACGAAGAGGGCAATTTTGCCATCAGTCCCGACGACATGATCCACATCCGGGCACTGGGCAATAACCAGAAAATGGGCTTAAGCCCCATCCTGCAACATGCGGAAACCATCGGTATGGGCATGAGCGGGCAGAAGTACACCAGTGCGTTCTTTGGCGGTAATGCCCGCCCAGCCGGGATTGTCTCCGTAAAAGGAGAAATCAATGATAAGGGCTGGGAACGGCTTAAACTGATGTGGCGTAAAGCGTCAGCGGCCCTGCGCAGTGAAGAAAACAAGACCATGCTGTTGCCGGCAGAGCTGGATTACAAGGCCCTGACTGTCTCACCGGTGGATGCGCAGCTGATTGACATGATGAAACTCAACCGCTCCATGATTGCCGGGTTGTTCAATGTGCCGGCCCACATGATTAACGACCTTGAAAAAGCCACCTATTCCAATATCTCAGAGCAATCTATCCAGTTTGTCCGCCATACCGTGATGCCGTGGATAACCAACTGGGAGCAGGAGTTGAACCGCCGCCTCTTTACCCGACAGGAACGCATGGCGGGTTTTTATGTGCGTTTTAATCTGGCGGGCTTACTGCGCGGCACCCCACAGGAGCGCGCCCAGTTCTACCATTTTGCCATCACTGATGGCTGGATGAGCCGCAACGAAGCGCGGGCCTTTGAAGACATGAACCCGGTTGACGGGCTGGATGACATGCTGGTCAGCGTCAATGCCGCCAATCCCATTGTTAACTCTCAACCGCCTGAACAGGAGGATCAAACCGATGTGTGACCGAGAAATGCGCTGTTACCCCGGTGAAGTGCGCACGGAAACCCCGGAGAACCAATCGACCCGCATTGTCGGTTACGGCTCGGTGTTTAACAGTCGCTCAGAACCCCTTTGGGGCTTTCGCGAAATCATCAAGCCCGGGGCCTTTGATGAGGTACTCAACGATGATGTGCGTGGGTTGTTTAACCATGACCCCAATTTTATTTTAGGCCGCAGCACGGCAGGGACACTCACGTTGACCGTGGATGAACGCGGGCTGCAATACACCATTCAGGCCCCGGATAATCCGACCATCCGGGATCTGGTGCTGGCTCCCTTACAGCGGGGCGATATTACCCAGTCCTCCTTTGCCTTCCGGGTCGCCCGGGACGGTGAACACTGGTACGAAGACGAGGAAGGGATTGTTATCCGGGAAATTCACCGTTTCTCCCGGCTCTATGATGTCAGTCCGGTGACTTATCCGGCGTATCAGGAAGCGGATTCCGCCGTACGCTCTTTGAATCAATGGAAAGAAGCCCGTGACAGTGGCGCTTTCCGGCAAGCTATCAACCAAAAACAGGCGCGTGAGCGCCTGCTGACTTTACTGAATATTTAGGATGGGATCATGAAATTGCATGAACTGAAACAACGCCGTAACACTATCGCAGCTCAAATGCGCACCCTGCACGACACCATCGGGGAGACCGCATGGACTGATGAGCAGCGCACCGAATGGAACAAGGCCAAAACTGAGCTGGACGGCATTGATGCGCACATTCAGCGTGAGGAATCCCTGCGCAGTCTGGACCAACAACTGGTGGACAACACCGAACCGGAGCAGCGTCAACAACCGGAAACGGAGCAACAGGAACGCCGGGCGGCGGCCTTTGATAAGTTCCTGCGTCACGGGCTGGGGGAAATGACGACGGAAGAGCGTCAGGCGCTGCGTGAGTTGCGGGCACAGGGGACGACCCCGGACGAGAAAGGCGGCTACACCGTCCCGACCCAGATGTTAAACAAAGTGGTGGAGTCCATGAAAGCCTACGGCGGGATTGCCAGTGTGGCGCAAATTCTCAGCACCTCCACCGGGCAAACTATCGAGTGGGCCACTGCCGACGGCACGGCAGAAGAAGGTGAGCTGCTGGGTGAAAACACCGCCGCCAGCGAAGAAGACACCGAGTTCGGCACCGCGTCCCTCGGGGCGAAAAAGCTGTCCTCTAAAATTATCCGGGTCTCCAACGAGCTGTTGCAGGATTCCGGTATCGATATGGAAGCCTATCTGGCAAAACGGATAGCCGAGCGTATCGGTCGGGGTGAGGCCAAGTATCTGGTGAAGGGTACCGGTACGGGCAGTCCCCAACAACCCAAAGGACTGGCGGCCTCGGTCACCGGCATAGTGGAAGCGGCGGCTAAATTCAGCTGGAAGGACATGAACGCCCTGAAACACGCGATTGACCCGGCCTATCGTAACGCGGGGACCTTCCGCTGGGCCTTCAATGACAGCACCCTGAAAATCATCACCGAGATGGAAGACGGGCAGAACCGCCCGTTGTGGTTGCCGGAAATTGCCGGTGTTGTCCCTTCGACGATATTAGGCGTGCCGTATGTTATCGATCAGGCGATTGCCGATATGGGGCCGGGCAGTAAGTTTATCTACTGCGGTGACTTCAGCCGCTTTATCGTGCGTCGTGTGGCCTACATGACTCTGAAACGGTTAGTAGAACGTTATGCGGAGTACGACCAGACCGCGTTCCTTGCCTTCCACCGCTTTGACTGCATTCTGGAAGATACCGCGGCGATTAAGGCACTGGTGAGTAAAGGTACGGCCCCGTCTGCGTAACCGGACACCCGACACGTCAGCCGCCTTGTGCGGTTTTTTTTGCGCCTGCGATCCGGGGTGGTCGCGGGCATTCAGGAGGTGCTGTGTCTTTTCCCACACTGGAAATTCTCCGGCAGCAATGCCGTCTCGATGACGATAACACCGCCGAAGATGATCTACTGAAAACCTATTCCCGTGCTGCTATTAACCGGGTGGAAAGCTACCTGAACCGGCGGTTGTATGAAGCTGCTGTCCCTGCTGATGACCCGGACGGGTTAATGGTGACTGAGGATGTGACGCTGGCGATCATGCTGACCGTGGGCTACTGGTACGAAAACCGCGAGGCGCAGGCGCTACCCACCGGCTTTAAGGCTTTACTGGAGCCGTACCGTTTTATTCCGTTATAGGGGCACACGATGAGAGCAGGCGCACTGCGACACCGTATCAAGCTGTTCCGCCCGGTCATTGAGCGGGATGCACTGGGGGCCGAAACGCTTACTCCCCATTATGTGGCTACGGTCTGGGCAAAAGCCAAAGCGTTATCGAACCGCAAAACCCGCACCGCTGACCAGCAGCAGGTGATTGAAATACAGGAATTCACCGTCAGACCGCGCAGGGATATTGATATCGACTGGCTGATTGAACATCAGGGACGGCGGTTTACCGTACGTGCCGTGGATAACAACCGGCCTGACCGTACGATTATCAGTACCGAAGCCGAGGTTCGTCATGATCGAGCTTGATATTCACGCCGATTTAGAACGCCTCACCCGATTACCGGCTTATCCGTTGCGCTTGCCGTCCTCGGTTTCAGAGGGGGTGACCTACCAGCGCATCAGCGATCCGGCCTTTGATACCGGGTTAGCGCCAGCGCAATTGATTGAGGGGCGTTTTCAAATCAGCATCATCACCCAAAATTACACGCAGGCGCTGCAATTGGAGGCGACGCTGCGTACGGCATGGGAAGCGATACGGCATGGCGCTATCGGTCGCACCCCGGTGCAGTCAGTCACCCGCGGGGCACTGTTTCAGGAGATGGCGGAAGAAACCAACAACCGCAAGCGCTACCGCATTACCCGTGACTTTATCATTGCGTATACGGAGGCTGACCGATGATTAAAACTCACGTATCCGGTCTGGCGGAATTAGGCCGTAAATTGCAGGAATTGGAGGTTGCGCTCCAGACAAAGATTCTGCGTCAGGCGGGTAAGACAGCAATGGAAATTGTGCAGGAAGATATGCAGGCTCACGCCGGGTATGACCCGAAGAGCAAAGGGCCGCACCTGCGGGACAATATCAAAATGCGTTCCACTCAATCCACGAAATACCCGGGCGGGGTGATGATCACCGTTGGCCCGACCAAAGCACACCGGATGAAAGCCTTAGCGCAGGAAATGGGCACGATTAAACAGGTTCCCAATCCTTTTATTCGCCCGGCCTTAGATTACAACAAAACCGCCGTGATGAAGGTGCTTGTGCAGGAAATCCGCGCGGCCTTATCCGGTTACAGCAAATAACCCTGATTGGAGTGAATCATGGCAGAGAGAAAATCCTCACCCGAGTATGCCGTGCTGCCTAAAGGCACAATAGTGAAGTTCGGCAAACCCGGTGACAGCGTCGCTCAGATGAAGCCGCTGGAAAACTGTAAGGCACTGGGTGCCACCGGGTTAACCGGCAGCTTTGTTGACTGCACCACCCTGATGGATACCAATAAGCAGTTTATTCCCGATATGCCGGAAGGGCCGGAGAAGTCACTGGGCTTTATTGATAATCCCGAAGATGCGGATTTTGCCGCTTTTCTGAATGCAGCCCAGAATCATGAGGTCGTGCAGCTTTATATTGCCCTGCCGAACAAGCGCACCGCGACCATGATATTAGCCCTGTCCGGCTGGGAGATGAACGACATTAACGCCCCGGCCAGTGAAGTCATCCAAATCACCGTGAAAGGCAAACAAAATAACCTCGTCTGGGGGACCACGAAAACAGGAGTGACACCATGAAAGCCCTGAAAGCCGCATTACTGACCCCGCGCCCGCACATCAAAGCGGTCGAACTCTTTGGTACTCAAGTGAATCTGCGCCGGATGACATCGGCTGAGTTACTGACGCTGGAAGAGCAGGCGGAAAAACTGAGTCAGGCCGGAGACGGGCGCGAGGCTTCTCGCCTCAATATTCAGATGTTGCTCGATTGTCTGGTTGACGATAAAGGGCAAGCTATTGCAGTCAGTGAGCTACCCCGTGCTGAGGAACTGATGGCGGTGCATGATAACGCCACGATCATTGAAGCCATTCAGATTGTGAAACGTCATGCTATCGGCACACTGGAGGAGGCCGAAAAAAACTAATCCATTCGCCGACGCTGCACTTTGCCTTTACCCTGGCAGAACAGCTCGGCGAAATTGACCCCTATCGTATCCTGTCGTTACCGGCCTCCACACTTAATGAGTGGCAGGCTTACTACCGGCTGAAGAACCGCAAACATTCCGACAATCCGCCGCCTGCCCCTGTTTCCACCTCTTCTGATACGGTGCAGGCGCAGTGCGAGGATGTCATGAGATTACTAGGTTAACGTATGGCGAATTTATCTAACCTGACGGTCGGCTTACTGGTGAATGCCACCTCATTTAAATCCCAGATTGCGGATGCGTACCGGTATGCCGGGCGGGAATCAGAACGCTTTGCCGATAAAGCCGCGAGTGACGGGAAAAAGGTCACCAAGACCTACAGTTCGTTAGCGAACCAGATCAAATCCGTCTCCGGGCAATTGGCGTTACTGGCGGGCACCGGGTTCTCACTGGGTACCATTATTTCCCACACGCGCAAATACGGGCAGGCCTTGTCTGATTTGTCCGCTATCACGGGGGCGACCGGCGCACAGCTTAAGAAACTGGACGAAGACGCCCAGCGACTGGGACGTACCACGGAATTCGGGGCCACCGGCATTGCGCAGGCCCTGAAACTGATGGCCTCGGCGAAACCGGAGTTGCTGAAAAATACCCAAGCACTGACGCAGGCGACTGAGAAAGCCATCACGCTAGCGCAGGCCTCCGGCATTGAGTTACCGGAAGCGACCAAAGCGCTAGCCCTGTCCCTGAATCAGTTCGGTGCGTCAGCGGCACAGGCCGATCGCTATATCAACGTACTGGCCGCCGGCGCCAAATACGGCGCATCCGAAATCAATGAAACCGCTTTAGCCATCAAGAACGGCGGTACGATGGCCTCACAAGCCGGGATGTCGTTTGAAGAGCTGAATGCCGCGATTCAGGTATTAGCCAAAGGCGGCATCAAAGGCGCGGAAGCCGGAGTCGCTATCCGTAACGTGGTGCTGGCGCTGGAGAAATCCACCGATAAGAACCTGAAACCGTCGGTCGTGGGCCTGAGTGCCGCGCTGGAGTACCTGAAAAACAAACAGCTATCGACGGCGCAGGCGGCGAAATTGTTCGGGCGGGCTAACCTCAGTGCCGCTTCACAGTTGGTCACCGGACGGCGTGAGCTGGATGAACTCAAACAGTCGCTGACCGGCACACAGGTGGCCTATGATCAGGCCGGAGAGCGGGCCAATAACCTGAGTGCCGATCTGGATGTCTTAGGGAGAGCCTTTGAAGGACTGGCGATTAAAGTCGGGAGTAGCGCAGACGGGCCGTTGCGTACCGGGGTGCAGAATGTGACCGGTGTCGTGAACAGTCTGTCTGAGAACTTTAATACGCTAGCCCGGGTTGCCCTGCATACCCTTATCCCGGTGATGGCCATAAAAATGACCGCCGGATTGCGGGAAAACGTCAGTGCATGGCGGGCCACTGAAAAAGCCATGCGGGATACCACCAAGCAGAAGGCTGAAACCGCCCGGCGCACTATTGAGCAGGCGAACGCCACGATGCAACTGACCCAGCGTCAGGGGGAGCACATTGAAAGAATGCGGGCAGTGAATGCCCAGCATGGATTGTCTGTTAACTACTCCAAAGAAATTAATGCCTTGTACCGGCAGGAGACAGAAGCGATCAGGCAAAAAGAACGGGCCACCCGACTATTGGACGCCGCTAACCGTCGATTGTCGTATTCGACCCGCGCCTTGAGTGGCGCAGTCGCCGGTGCTCGTGGGGCATTATCTTTGCTCGGTGGCTGGACCGGGGCGGCGGTACTGGCAGGCTCGGCGCTGTATGGGTTATATAACCACAGTGTGCAAGCTAAAGAGGGGTTGCGGCAGTTAAAGGATCAAACGGTTGAAACCATTGCTGAACTGCAACGACTTTCTAAAGTTAAAATTGAAGTTGAACTTGATAAAAATCAGGATGATATTAACAATCTGAAAGACGAGTTAGAACGCGTTGATAATCAACTGGAAAGATACTCCCAAACAAGAATCAATAGTTTAAAAAATCGTCAGAAAGGTGCGCTGAGTTTTCTTTATGAAGACCCTAAAGAGGTTGAAAAGAAAGGGCGTGAGCTACTTAGTCAGAGAGAAGATCTGGTCAAGAGTTTAGAAACGAAAACCGCAAGGGATAAGAATATGCGCTCAACCCTAGCGGTAGGTAAATTTGATGTTCCTCCACCTGCACCCTCTAAACCCGAAGAGAGTAATAATAACCCGTGGACAGGCAGCGATGACGGTGAGGATAAAGGGAGCAAAAAGAAAAAGGGCAGCACCCAAATCCTGAATCAGTATCAGCAGTTACGTTTTGATATTGAACGGGCACATACCACCAGTTTAGGCCGCATTCTACTCAGTGAGCGGGAGACACAAAGAAAATTGGATGAAGTCGCTAAATCCGGCTTAGTCTCGCAAAATGAAATTGAACGCCTGAAAGCCCTCAATGCGGCAAACCACCAGAAACAGCGACAGGAACTGGCAGAGCGCTACGCCCCGGCAAAAGCCCTTATCCGGCAAGAGCGGGACGCGAGCAAAGAGCTGAAAGCCCTGTATGCTGAACGGTTGTTGACTGAACAGGAATATTTTTTAGCCAGAAAAACCCTCCAACAAACCTCAGTGAAAGATCAGCTGGCAGAACAGGCCAGACAACTTGCTGCGCCCCGGCTTGATATGGCGGGTGAGGTTGATCCCGTTACCCAATTGAAAAACCAGCTCACAGAACAAACGGCCCTTTATGAAGCGTATTATCGTAATAACCGCATCAGTAAAGAGCGTTATGAGCAGTTGACTACAGCAGCGGGGACTCGTTCGAGAGATGCCCAGCTTGCCGCCGCCAAAGAACTGTACGGGGCGCAGGGGGATTTTCAACGGATGCAGATCAATCTGTTGGATGTGGTTGAACAACGGACAAGTAACGCCCTGACCGGCATGTTAACCGGCAGTAAGTCGTTCTCTGAGTCCATGCGGGAGCTGTCAGCTTCATTAGCCCAATCCATTATTCAGGATTTGGTGCGTATTGCGATGCAGGCACTGATCACCAAAGCCGTCTCAGGCTTCTTCGGTGGGGGCGGTATGGCCAATATGGGGACCAATGCCTTAGCTTCCGCCGGGGGAAATATGGGTTCGATTGGTTCCGGCACGACAATCACCCCCGACATCTGGAAAAGTCCGATCCCGAATGCAAAAGGCGGGGTTTACCAGTCGACCAATTTAAGTCAGTACAGCGGGCAGATTGTCAGCAGTCCGACCTTGTTTGCGTTTGCGAAAGGCGGTGGCGTGATGGGGGAAGCCGGTCCCGAAGCAATTTTACCATTAAAGCGTGGTTCCGATGGTCGGTTGGGCGTAGAGGCCAGCGGCGGCACCAGCAACCAGACCACTAATCATGTCAGTATCGTAATTCATTCTGATGGCAATCAGGAAGTGAAGACAACCAGCGGCTTTGAATCCGCCGGGCAGGATATTGCGAAGTTTATCGACCAGCGATTTAAGACACTGCTGCATAAGAGTCTCGGTCAGGGCGGTGAACTCAGTGTGGCGATTAAAGGAGGACGGCGATGATAAAGACGTTTGATTTTCCCGCCCGGGTCGGGGCGGCGGGGGAATTTGAACCGGTGGTGCGTTCTGTCCAGTTCGGTGATGGATACAAACAAACCACCGGTGACGGCATCAATGCGCAGCGGGAAAGCTGGCCGTTGTCGTTTGTGGGTTCCCTGTCGGATATCCAGCCGATTATGGCTTTCTTGCGTGAACATCAGGGTTGGCGTTCTTTTAAATGGCGTAACCCGTTATCGGAGTTAGGACTGTATCAGGCAGGGAAATTCAATATACAGGCGCATGGGGCTTACTTCACGCTGTCCGTGATCTTCACCCGCACTTACCATCCGTAGAGAACATCATTATGACGATAAACACGACACTCCAGCAACTGGAGCCGGGGAGTAAAGTCTTATTGTTTGCCCTTGATGGCTCCGCTTTCGGTGGGCCAGAACTGTATTTCCATAACCACCCGATAGCGTACACGCAGGCGGAGCTGGAAAATTCAGACAATTTACCGGCTAAATCCCTCTGGTGGCAGGGCATAGAATATAAGCCGTGGCCCGTCAAAATCGAAGGACTGGAGGTTAACGGTGGTGGTCGGGCGGTCTCGCCGACACTCAGTGTCGCCAATCTGGACGGCACGATCAGTGCGCTGTGTCTGGCTTACCATAATATGGCGCAGGCGCGTATCACCATTCACATGACCTTCACCCATTATCTGGATGCGCGCAACTTCCCCGAAGGCAATCCCGAGGCTGACCCGACACAGGAAAAAATCGACGTTTTCTACATCGACAGTAAAACCCATGAAGACAATACCGAAGTCCATTTTGCTCTGTCTTCTCCGGCAGATTTGCAGGGGATTCAGATCCCCACGCGCCAGATTCACAGCCTGTGTACATGGTGTATGCGTGGGTTGTATCGCAAATCCCCCTGCAACTACACAGGTAACCGTTATTTTGATGAAGAGGGCGATCCAACAGACGATCCGTCAAGGGATGTCTGCGGTGGCCTGATGAATGATTGCAAGTTACGCTTCGGTGAAAATATGCCATTGCCGTTTGGTGGTTTTCCCGGCTCTGCCTTGCTGAGACGGTAATGATGCAAACTTCGCTTAATAGGATATGCTTATAGTCAACCCTTGATTATTGATTCAATTTTCTTCATTGTTGCAATTTTACTAACAGGTGAGAGAGCTTATGATGAAAAAAATCATCTTAGTTATCCTGACGTTTTTTGTCATGAATCAATTGGCGTTCGGGCAGGCAATTAATGAGCCACAAGCTCCCTTTGGGCTAAAGTGGGGCATGGCTATTGATGAAGTTAAAAAGTTAAACCTAAAAAAATTTGATGAGTATCAAGATAAGTTAATACATACAGTAAGGGCAGAATCCGTACCCATAAAAGCCAAATATGATGGTGCATACTTTTTAGATTTCTTTCCTCTTAATAGAGGATTGAGGTCTATTAGTTTTGATGTAAGTGACTCTGGTAAAAATTACGATAATTTAAAAGAGAAATTTAATCTGATTGCATCAGGTCTAAATAATAAATATGGCAAACCTGTTCTTGATGAGCAGAATAACCATGAACTAGCCAAGGACTATGAATACAATCAAATGACGATTAAATTAAGACTTAATAAAGGAGAACATATACCTTATGTATTATGGGTAAGCTATGAATACTACCCCGCAGAGTTACTCGCGAAAGATGAGCCAATGCTTAGGAAATTAGCAGAAAAATACGATAATCCATTCTAAATATAATCATATAACAATGAGTGAATCATAATATCCCGCTTCGGCGGGTTTTTTATTGCCTAAGGAAGCCTTTATGCGTCCTCACATTATCCAAGCCATCCTAGCACACGCGCAGGCCGACTACCCGAATGAATGTTGTGGACTGGTCATTCAGAACAGCCGCAAACAACAGTATCTCCCCTGCCGCAATACTGCCTCAGTCCCAACAGAACAGTTCAGCCTTCACCCGGAAGATTACGCCGCTGCCGAAGATACCGGAACCATAGTGGCGATTGTCCACAGTCACCCGGATGCGACCACCCAGCCCAGTCAGTTAGACATTGCTCAGTGTGACCTGTCACAAGTGCTGTGGGTGATTGTCTCATGGCCGGAAGGGGATATCCGTACACTGATGCCCACGGCGGGGATTAAGCCTTTGCTGGCACGTCCGTTTGTCCACGGTATTTGGGACTGTTACGCCATTGTGCGTGACTGGTATCGACTGGAGCGCAACATTGAATTACCGGATTTTGTCCGGACGGATGGGTGGTGGAACCGGGGCGAAAATCTCTATATGCAGCACTACGCCTCGGCGGGGTTTATTGAGTGCAGCGGGGAACTCCAGACCGGTGATGTGATCATCATGCAGGTACAGGCCCGTGAACCCAATCATGCCGGGGTGTATCTCGGTGACGGGCTGATGTTACACCATATGTACGGGCAACTCAGCAACCGCGTGTCTTACAGTGGCTACTGGCAGGAACGCACAGTGAAACGAGTCAGATATCAGGGGGAATGATGGAAACGATACGCACAATACGCTTATACGGCGCACTCGGGACGCAGTTCGGACGGGAATATCAACTGGCCGTATCTTCACCGCAGGAAGCAATCCGGGCATTGTCTGTCCTGATTGAGGGTTTTGAAAAATACCTGTTAACCGCCAGAGAGCGCGGATTCACCTTTGCGGTGTTTATCGGCAAGCGCAATATCAGTCAGGATGAACTGGCCTTTTCCGGGGAGGGCGATATTCGGATTGTCCCGGTGATCATTGGCAGCAAAAAAGCCGGGGTACTGCAAACCATCCTCGGGGCAGTCATGGTGGTGGCTGGCGTGTTCTTATGGGCGACACCGTTTGGTGTGCCGATGGTGATGTCCGGCGTGGGGATGATGCTCGGCGGCGTGGTGCAGATGCTTTCTCCGATGCCGGGCGGACTGGCACGACGGGAAGATCCCGACAATAAACCCAGCTATGCGTTTGGTGGGCCGGTCAACTCCATCGCGCAGGGTAACCCGGTGCCGATCGGGTACGGCAAACGCCGCATAGGGGGTGCCATTATCTCTGCGGGGATTTACGCCGAAGATCAGCAATAACGCTTCACAATGTTCAGTCAGGTCGCGAAAGCGGCTTTTTTTACGGGTGAAATATGGAACAGCATCGAATTCAGGGCAGTAAAGGCGGCAATGACAGTCCCCGTACCCCGGTCGAATCGCCGGATTCGTTACAGTCAACCTCGTATGCCAAAATCTTACTGGCACTGGGGGAAGGGGAATTCGCCGGGGGACTGGATGGCACCAATATCTTTCTGGATAACACGCCCATTATCGGGCCGGACGGTAATCCCAACTTTGAGGGGGTGAAGTGGGAATTTCGTCACGGGACCCCGCATCAGGACTATATCAAAGGGGTACCAGCCGTTGAAAATGAGTTAACAGTGGGCACGGAGTTAGCTGAATCATGGGTGAGATCGGTCACCAATACCCATTTATCGGCGGTGCGCATCCGCTTGTCATGGCCCCAGTTGCAGACGCAGAAAGAAAACGGGGATACCGTCGGTTACCGCATTGATTATGTGATTGAAGTTGCGACAGACGGCGGTGCTTATCAGGAAGTGCTGAGCACAGCCGCCGATGGCAAGACGACCACCAAATATGAACGTTCACACCGCATCGATTTACCGAAAGCGCACTCTGGCTGGCAGGTGCGTGTGCGTCGGTTAACGCCCAAGCAGAACAGTAACCGGATTGCCGATGCCATGATGGTCGAAGCTATTACGGAGGTGATTGACGCCAAGCTGAGTTACCCCGAAACCGCGCTATTGTTTGTTCAGTTTGATGCCAGACAGTTTCGTAACATCCCGCAGATTTCCTGTGAGCCGAAGATGCGGGTGATCCGTGTGCCGGATAACTATAACCCTGAAGCCCGTAGTTACTCCGGCGTGTGGTCAGGACAATTCAAATGGGCATGGACGGATAACCCGGCATGGGTGCTGTATGACCTGATGATTAACGACCGGTTCAGTATTGGCTCACGGGTGAAGACCGAAAACTTAAGTCTGGCGAAATGGGACTTATACCGGATTGCGCAGTATTGTGACCAGTCCGTGCCGGACGGCAAAGGGGGTACAGAACCCCGTCACACCTGCAATGTGTATATCCAGTCACAGGAAGAGGCATGGACAGTGTTACGGGATATCGCCGGTATCTTCCGGGGGATGACCTACTGGGCCAACAATAACATGAACGTACTGGCGGATATGCCCCGGGATGTGGATTATCTCTACACCCGCGCCAACGTGCGTGACGGTAAGTTTGTCTACAGCAGTGCCAGTGAGAAGACCCATTATTCTACTGCGATGGTGAGCTGGTCAGATCCGCAGAACGGTTATCAGGATGCCGTAGAGCCGGTGTTTGACCACCGGCTAATTCGCCGTTTTCAGGTCAGGCAGGCCGATGTGACCGCGATTGGTTGTACCCGCCAGAGTGAGGCCATTCGACGGGGTAAGTGGATATTACACACCAACGAGTATGACCGGATGGTCAGTTTTACCGTGGGGCTGGACGGTAAAATTCCGTTACCCGGTTATGTTATCGGGGTGGCGGATGAAATGCTGGCAGGTCGGGTGTTGGGTGGCCGTCTTCACAATGCAGACGGACGTAATATCACTTTAGATAGAGTATCGTCGGCGAAAGTGGGGGAACGGCTGATTCTGAACCTCCCTTCGGGCAAGGCAGAAGGACGCACTATTCAGGCGGTTAACGGAAAGGTGATCACGGTTACGACCGCCTATTCTGAAACGCCGATTGCCGAGTCGGTCTGGGCGATTGATGCCACCGATTTAGCCATTCAACTGTTCCGGGTCACGGGAATAAAAGAAGGGGACGACGGTGTCTCGTTTGAGATTACCGCCATTGAGCATAACCCGGATAAATACGCCCACATTGATACTGGCATTCGCATTGACGAACGTCCCATTTCGATTATTCAGCCCGGTGTACAGTCGCCGCCGAAAAATGTCGTTATCAGTAGTGATTCGGTGGTCCATCAGGGCATTGCCATTACCACCCTGCGGGTAACGTGGGACGCGGCAGAAAGTGCCATTGCCTATGAAGCCGAATGGCGTCGGGACAATGGTAACTGGATAGCCGCACCGAGAACCTCAACGCAGGGTTTTGAGGTGCCGAACATCTACGCCGGACGTTATCAGGCGCGGGTAAGAGCCATTAATGCCGCTGAAATCTCCAGCCTGTGGGCGAATGCGCCGGAAACGCACCTGAAGGGAAAAGCCGGTGAGCCGCCTGCGCCGCTGGGCTTTAAAGCCACGCCGATTGTGTTCGGTATCCAGTTCGACTGGGGTTTTGCACCTCATACGGACGATACGCTAAAAACGGAAATCCAGTACAGCCCGACGAGTGACGGTGAAGGGTTAATGTTACTGTCGGATATTCCTTACCCGCAAAAGACCTATGTGATGCAGGGACTGGCGGCCGGTGTCGCGTTCTATTTCCGTGCCCGACTGGTGGATAAATCCGGCAATCAATCCCCGTGGACCGACTTTCTGCGCGGTGAATCCTCCACAGATGCGAGCTGGATTATTGATGCCGCCGGTGACCAGTTTATGACGGCGGAGGCCGGAAAGCGCTTGCAGACTCAACTGGATTATCAGGCCGAAGCGGACCTGATTAATGGGATCGCTATACAACAGAATAGTTTTGAGCTGATGGCAAGGGATGGGGAGAACAAGGCCGAAATTAAACGCCTTGACAGGGTATTTGCTGACCGTGAAGTTGCCTGGGCGCAATCCATTAAAGAAGTGAAATCCGGCGTCGGAGAGAATCGCTCTTCCATTCAGGAAAACCAGAAATCCATCAATAAATTAGACTTGTCATTTGCAGAGAGCGAACAGCGTGTTCAGGCGCAACTAAAAGATCAGCAGGCGATCATCAGCACCAAAATGCAAGCCGAGTTTAATCAGCCCGGCAATGGTTACGCTATTCATAGCGTGAATATCACTCTTAAGCACAATGGGGTGAAGTATAACGCCGGGGGGATGGTGATTAGTGGCGAGATTAAAAACGGTCAACTGGAATCCTATATTGGGTTTTCTGCGAATAACTTTGCGTTTTATAACCCCGCTAACGGGAAAATGGAGCCGCTTATGGTGGCAAAAAATGGGCAGTTGTTTGTGCGGGATGCCTTTATTGATGTGGCGAATATTCGCAAGCTGGTTGTCGGGGATGAAATTAAATCCGCTAACTTCGATCCCCGGAACAGAACCGGCTTCAGGCTGGATATGCGCACGGGAGAAATGACCAGTTACGGTCAGGGTTCAGGCGGTTACTGGGTCGAAACCAACAACCTGAAGCAATTGTTTGACAGTCGCGGACGATTACGTATCCGAATGGGGTTTTGGTAATGGGGATGGGATTAGAGATTTATGACGAGCAGGGGCGGGTGATTATCACCACGAATAACATTATTCCGCGCTTTCTGGGGACGCACATGATCCCGCTGAACAAAACTGGCAGTTTGTATTTGCCGGGTCTGAGTGAGGGCGGCAATGTCACCGCCCGGTTCTTTCTGCGTATGCGCAGTTCTGGGGGGTCCGGGATTCAGATTGCCCAGCTCAGCAATGAGTTCACCACGTTCAGCGTCTCTGGCAGCACCTTCAGCTATCACGTTGACTATGACACCTATCGCTGGGAAAACATGGGGCGCGGGGGCGGACAATCCAGCCCGTGGGCGGAAATGCAAAACTTTGTCACGATTTGGGCGATTTAAAATGCTGGGATTAGAGTTTTATACCGATAACGGGCTGGTGCAACTGTCCGATAAAACACCGTCACTGGGCTTTCTCAGAAAGGCCGGGGCGGATGAAAGCAATGTCGGCTGGGATGAACGTTACTACAACTATGCCGAAGTGTACGGGGCGGGTGGGAAGTACTTCTTTGCGCCTATCTCACAACTGTCTGTCTGGGGTAACAGTGGGCTGGAGGTCTACAGCGAACGCGGGGAACTGATGTTCTCGTCGGCCATGAAGTTATTGTCGTTTGTGCGGTATTTTTCTGTCGATGTGCCCAATAACCAAAACAGGCCGTTTGTGCATGTGGGGGAGGCCGGGCGGCGTTACGGATATATGCTGATAAAGTCCCAGTCTCGCCAGCATTATAAAAATATCCGGTTCTCGCCGGGGGCGGATAACCCGCCTTTTTACAGTGATGAATGGGATTATGATGTGTATGTCGAGTCATTCAAGCCCCGCTATGGCAATGGCCGGATTGAACTTGCGTATACCTATGAGTATCTGCGTCATGAGGGCAGCCAGAGTGACCCCGGCACATGGCGTGGCCCGCCTCCCTTAATGGCTGGCTTTATCGTCGATTTAACCATGATAGAAGGTTAACCCTCTCCGTTTTATTCATGTCAGGAATTCAACCATGATGTACACCCAAGGCACCCTTTCCACCGTGTCCGGTTCCGCGATTGTCCGGGGCACGGGCACCAAATTTAAAGATAACCTGAACGGTATTGCGCCGGGGCAGATGATGATTATCCAGTCCGGCAGCCGTAATTTGCTGCATATGATACAGGCGGTGAACTCGGATACGGAGCTGGTATTGGCGGATAATGTCAATGTAACGCTGAATAACGTGACATACCAAATTCAGACGACTGTCCATGACACTATCTCTGATGCTGCCCGGCATATGGTGGCCATCAATGCCTATATCGTCCAGTTTCTCCAGAATATGGATCAGTGGATGACGCAGAACGGGGCGGTGGCGGTGACGCTACCGAATGGACAGACGGTTTCACTGCAATCGATAAAGGCGATGAATGAAACCCTTGCCGGGAAGCTGGATAAATCCCAGAACGGGGCGGATATTCTGGATAAATCTGAATTTGTACAGAATATTGGGCTGAATAATGTGTTGAAAATCGGCGATTATGGATTTGGAGGTATTGGGAACATTGTTGCCTATGATGAGGCTAGTATTCTGGATTTCATTCGGTTAAATCCGAGTCAAATTTTTAGAAATAATTTAGGTTCGGATTTCACATATAGATGGGCTTCAGGAATTATTTGTAAGGCCGGTGATACATTTAGTGGATTTACGGCTCACTATGAAGGTGCAGGTGTTAAGTTTTTTGCTGGGCATAATACAGCAGCAGTTTACTATTCTGTCTGGACTGATAAAAATACCCATGTAGACAATGGCGGTATTATCAGAGAAGCCTCCCCCATCATTGAAATCTTCCCATCGGGCAAATTCACCACGAACGACGAATCCGAAGGTGCTATCGTCTCTAAACCCGGTCTCGGTCATTATCAGGTCACCGGTGTGCTGGGCTATAACGCGGATGGCGCATGGGGTGTGCACGGGGGTATCTCTTCGCCGAAAAATAACAACGGGCTGGAACTCATCTACATTGATGACAAGGTGAACAAGGACGGCAGTATCACGATTGAGACGTTTCACCGTCAGCATTCTCATTTACCGGCACGCTTTCAGAATAAGCGGATAAAAGCCATTGTGAACGGGGAAAAGGTGTACTATCAGGACGGTGAACCGTGCGATATTCCCGAAGGTTGTCGCTTGGATGTCCGTGTTCAGATGCCGGCGAATTCGGTGTGGAATGTGAAGCAGAAGGCGGCAGAGGTTGCTATTGATAGTGTTCCGGCTGAATTGGTGGAGTAAGGGAATGGTTAACCCGCAAAAAATTGCGGGTTAAGTTGTACTCAGAATTAAGCAGCTCTGACGATGTAATTGAAGGCTACGTTGCGGGGACGGACACGAAACGATACAAATGATGATACTCCACCTTCTACCAACTCAGAGGTTAGATACGAGCCAGATGGAGCATATACAGCGTCATCAAAGTCTTTGGCCATGAAATCCGTAATATCAGCCCCCTCTGTTTTGTACGCACTTATTGGTGGTGAGACTAATGCTCCGGTCGCTAAAGGCTTCTTGGGATTCGGGTGATTTTTATAAGTAAAGACTGATGGCAGCATTGTTGCTTTTTGTTCAGACAGTAATGTACGCTTAGGGTCAATACCACGCCCATTATCTAACCCACGAATGAACTCACCACGTAAATCGGGGAGCACACCAGATGGATAAGCAAGAGCAAGTTTCGGGTATCTTATTTTATCGAATGAATCACCGTTGCAGATAAGCCAGCCTTCAGGTGGGTTTTCTGTCGGCCAAGGAACGGGAACCCCAACAGGTAAAGCTAAATTGGCATTTTCATTTGCAATATTAGCAAGGTTATTTGCTGTACTAGCAAGATTGCTTGCACTGCTAGCAACTTGATTGGCTGTATTTGCCAAATCATACGCTGTTTTCACCGCTTTTGGTGTTGCAGCCATAGTCTCGCTATCACTCACATCATTACTCAGGACAACAAAACCTTTATCTTGCAGCGTGGCATTTGGGTGATTACGACTAGCAGCATGCTCTGCAATAGCTTCTTTGACATATTCCGGTGTTGCAACGATCACGAGATTACTCTCGTCTGAGACAGATACATCAGGCTTCTTATCTTGCATATTCATTCCCTCATCTAATCAACAATACAGATTGCTAAATAACATGAAGGCGGTGGGAGACTTCTCCGCCGGTGAACATCAATAAATTGGTTCATCAATACTGGAGAATAGGGCTTGACTAAAAATTGATAGGTAATGTTTTGTTGGCAGGATGACATAAAATGACAGGCGGGGAATTAATAGAATTTGTCAGGTGTCTGATAAGGCTTAATATACGAAAAGAGAAATTTCCCGATGTTATAACCCATTGATTTATTTGGTTTCTGTCACCATGCAGGAAATAAGCAAAATCAATCACTTATCTAAATGGGATAATTCTCCCCTTTTAACTCATTGATTTAATTGAATTCCGTTCCTGAGTCGGAAATAAGCAAAATCAACAAGTTGCATAAAGGTGAGAAATCTCACCTTTGTAACCCATTGATTATTACGTAGTCCTCACTTTGGCTCAATCCTACCATTTCAAATGGAGAGATCAAATACCGATCAGCGTGGTGTAATTAACTATAGGGAATTTTTGATATTGAGGAGTCGCCGATTTTCTATGTACCACGTTATGTGCGTTTTTTGTTTGTACATAGATGTGTGCACTAATAGGTTATTGGTGATTTGTTTTTTATTTAATTTATTGTTTTTATTAAATTTTATTTAAATTAAATGTATTCTGTTAAAAAGTATTGCAATAACTCTGGTTTATCAAAACATTTTGAGGTTATTTTCCCCTGCGATTTTTTATCATAAAGATTAATTTCTTCTGGGAATGGTTTGCCTAAAGGAAATTGGCAGTTAAAGATATTGCCATCAATAACAGCTGCGTTACTACTTCTTAATGGCATTTCAAGCTCATGCCCGTTAATAGTCACCTCATATTCTGCAGGCATGAAACGGTCTGCTTGCCCCTTTAACGCATATACTTCTGATAAGGTGTAATACATATAATTGTTCGGATTGAGGATGCCGCCATTATTGTGCTCCAGTACCATAAAGGTAGATTTATTACCTTTATTATCATCAAGGTAATGTACCCCTGGTGATAATTTGACACTTCCGCTGATCCCCGGTTCGATAGTGTAATCCTTATCATCAATTTTAAATGTGATAGGGCTGTTTGTCGGGTTGCTGTAATAGAATTTGTTTTTATTGTTGTCAGGATCTAAGGCATCACAGGCTGCAAGGAGTAATACTGCACTACTTAATACACCAACTTTTAAAAATGTTTTCATTGTTTATCGTCCATAACAAAAAAGTGTTCAAATTATTCATACACCATAAGATTTTTGCAAATGTTTTGTTTTTCAGAAACAGAAAAATAAAGTGATCAGAATCTTTAACTGAGTATGATGTTGCGTTGAGTACGGTTTTAATTATCTGATGATTTTATCAATGAGGGGATAATCATGATAAAACCCGCTACACTTTTAATCCCTGTTCCTGATGTTAATCAGGGATTGGAATGGTATAAAAATGCATTCACAGAAGCAGAAAGTGTTTATTTTGATGAATTTAACTTCACTATATTAAAAATAGGAGATTTTATTCTAGAAATAGTTCAGGCTGATGAAAAAGTTTATGCTGGAAAAAATGGTACTGTTCTGTATTGGTCAGTTCCTTGTCTTAAATCAGCTATTCACAGCTTTGAAAAAATAGGTGCGAAACTATATAGGGGGCCAATGAGAATTGAAAATAATTTAGGTATGTGCCAATTAGAAGATCCGTTCGGAAATCTGATAGGATTACGTGGTAAATTCTTACTATAAATGTTTCCCTATTACTCAATAATACCTTTATGCTGATGGGATACATATGAGCAAAAGAATACTTGAAGTCGTTGATTACAATCCTCAGTGGCCTGCTCTGTACCAAAAAGAAGCTGAGTTGTTACTTAGTATACTGAACAAAAATATAGCTAATATTCATCACATAGGTAGTACTAGTGTTGAACATCTTGCTGCAAAACCAATTATCGATATTTTGGTTGAAGTGAATGATCTTAACTTACTGGACAGTTGTTCAGATATTATGTTGTTTCATGGTTATAAAGCTAAAGGGGAAAACGGTATCGCGGGAAGGCGATACTTCCAGAAAGGCGGTGATAATAGGACGCACCACATACATGCTTTTGAAGTCAAGAATCCACGTATTGTAGAGCATTTAGTTTTTCGTGATTATTTAAAGAAACACTCTAATATTGCGAAAAAATATGGAGAGCTTAAAAAGCAAATAGTTAAAAATTGTAATAATGACAGTAATAAATATTGCCATAGCAAAGCGGCCTTTATCACTCATCATCTTATTAAAGCTCTCCGTGTTTAGCTATAGGCAAAGACTTGCTGCATGGCTGCAATTAAACGCTGATTTTCCCACTCACTGCGTACGGCTATTCGATAGTAGCGGTTATCTAATCCGGCATAATTTTTACAATGACGAATCAGTAACTGATGTTTCAGTAAGGCATGCCACAAATCCATTTTGGGCGGCTCGCAACGAAAAAATAAAAAATTGGCTGATGGTGACCAAACTGTCAATTCAGGAAAGCCTGAAAGCTGGCTCCACAAATAATGTTGCTGTGATTTCAGCCATTGGTATGTCGCAGCAATATAGTCATGTTCATCAAATAAAATTTCACCAACTTTTGCTGCAAAGGCGTTAATTGACCACGGCTCACGTCTGTTTTTCATCTCTGCAATAGCGGTTATATTTCCGCTGATTAAATAACCTAAGCGTAGCCCAGGGATAGCAAAGAATTTTGTCATTGAACGCAATATATAGAGATGTTTGGTGGCAGTAATTTGGGGAATAAGCCCTCGGTTATCAGGTAGAAAATCAATAAAGGATTCATCGACAATCAGCGAAATTTCGTTTTTCTCACAATATTCCACCAGCGCCTGTATAACTTGATTATCCGGCATTAACCCCGTGGGATTATTGGGCGTAGCAATAAACAAACAATCGGGTTTAATCACAGTAAGCATATCCAGTAGACGTAAATCCGGCTGAAATCCGGTTTCTTCTGTTAATGAATAGTCGATGATTTTTGTTCCGATTTGCTGCAAAGCGCGTCGATATTCGGCAAATCCCGGAGTAAGAAGCAGAGCAAGTTTGGGATTAAGATAACGGACAATGGCATAAATCAACTCTGTTGCACCGTTACCTGCGATGACCTTTGTCTCATCGCATTGATGCGCTTTTGCAATTGCCTGATGTAAATAGCGATATTCCACATCGGGATACTTTTCAATATCAGCCAGACTATTCTTTATCAACGTTTTAACGCGTTCCGGTGGGCCTAGCGGATTAATATTGGCACTGAAATCAATGACTGCATCGGCTGAAAGACCATATTGTTGAGAAATACCGATAATATTGCCGCCATGTTCACTCATGGTATTACTCCTCTTCCAGCGCAGGGCAAAGCGAAGAAAGATTCAGATAAGAGGGAGTGAAAGCCAGCATTTCACTTAAATTAACCACATCGCCGATCACAATCAGAGCAGGGGCATGCAGTTTTTTTTCTGCTGTCTTTGCCGCCAGTGTTTCCAATGTGCCGATAATGCTTTCCTGTTTCGGATGGCTGGCATACATAACCACTGCCGCTGGCGTTGTCGCGGGTTTACCATGCTGAACTAATTGCTGACAGATATCTGTCAGGCGGGTCATTCCCATCAAAATAATCAGAGTACCTTCCAGTTGAGCGAGTATTTTCCAGTTCTGTTGTTTGTTTTCCTGAGAAGTGTGCCCAGTCACAATATGAAAACCCGATGCATAATTGCGGTGAGTGACCGGAATTCCTGCATAGGCTAATCCGCCAATTGAGGAGCTAATTCCCGGAACAATTTCAAATTTAATACCATGCTGTGCCAGAATTTCTGCTTCTTCTCCTCCACGACCGAAAACATAAGGATCGCCTCCTTTCAGGCGCACGACTCGTTTTCCTGCTAGGGCATGTTGTACCAGAATTTCGTTAATCGTCTCTTGTGGAATAGGGTGATAATCATGTTCTTTACCGACATTAATAATTTCACAGTGATCAGGTATCTGAGCAATAAGTTCAGGGTTGACGAGACGATCATGAACGATAACATCCGCAGATTGAATGCAATGTAATCCCTTGACTGTAATTAAACCCACATCGCCGGGACCTGCACCAACTAACCATACACATCCTTTATTCATGATATGCCCTCTATGGATGTAAAATATAATAGAATTATATTTTTCTTTATTTCAAGGTTTTTACTATAAATTAAAACCCCAATATGAATGTATTGATAATTATTACTGCAACGCTGAACAACTGAAATTGATTCAAATCAATTTTTATATTTTTTGATGATGAATGTTTTTCAGATTAGATGTTATCGTTTTAAATTAAAGTGTTTTATGTGAAGTTAATTTAATTAAAGATAAGTGGTTTTATTTTAAAACTCAAAAATATCAATCCGCTACTGGTTTTATTGCGTTCTCATTGTTGTTATGTGTCATTTTTTATTTTATCTCACTATAAATAATTATTAGAGGTTGTCATTAATATTATCAGTGGAATATTAATTGTTATATGGCGATTTAATTAAAAGGCATTTTGCTTGATATATATCAATGAATAGGAATGCATGAATTTAAGATCCTATGATTAATACAAGATTCAGACTAAGAAAATTTTAAAAACCAAATCTGATTTTAATATCAAACCAGAATTCATATATTTTGGGGTAAGTACATGCAACAGAAATATGCTTTTGTCATCGCAGGTACAGGCAGCGGATGTGGTAAGACAACGGTAACGTTGGGCATTATGCGAGCCTTGGTAAACCGTGAACTGCGGGTACAACCGTTCAAAATCGGGCCTGATTATCTGGATGGTGGATGGCATTATGCAGTAACGGGGGTTCCTTCACGGAATCTTGATGCTTTCATGCTCCCGGAATCTATCCTGAATGGTTTATTTAACGAAGCGATAGCTGATTACGATGTGGCCGTCATTGAAGGTGTGATGGGGCTATATGATGGTTATGGCACAGATCCTGACTATTGCAGCAGTGCAGCGATGGCAAAGCAACTGGGTTGTCCGGTGATTTTGGTGGTGGATGGTAAGGGGGTTTCCACCTCGATTGCTGCAACAGTGATGGGGTTTCAGTTATTCGATCCGACAGTGAATATTGCGGGAGTGCTGATTAATCGCGTTAGCCGGGATAGTCATTTTCAACTGTTAAAACAGGCAATTGAAAATTACTGCGGTATTCCTGTTTTAGGGCGGCTTCCCGTTATGCCTGAAGTGGCACTGCCTTCCCGCCATTTAGGGTTGCTCTCCGCACAAGAACAGCGAGAGCAGCATACTGAACGCTGGTCGCGTCTTGCTCAGCAGGTTGCAGAATCGATAGATCTGGATAAGTTGCTGGGCCTAACCCGGCTAACTTCGCTGCCAAAAGGCGATATAAGTTCTTTGGTTGATCCCACTCTAGGGCAGGGTTTAACGCTGGCACTGGCAGAAGACGAGGCATTTCATTTTTATTACCCGGATAACTTGTTGTTATTGGAAAAGGCCGGAGTATCGCTCAAGCGTTTCAGCCCCCTGCATGATCACCAACTTCCTGAATGCCAGATGGTTTATCTGGGGGGAGGATATCCTGAAATTTATGCCCGCACTTTAGCTGCCAACTACGCCATGCATACAGCATTACGTCAGGCACACCAGAAAGGGATTCCTATTTATGCAGAATGCGGGGGGTTGATGTATCTCGGTGATAGCCTGATTGATGCGGACGGTGTGCGGCATAGCATGGTGGGATTGATTTCTGGTGAAAGCCGGATGGGTGATCACCTGAAACGTTTTGGTTACTGCGAAGCCACGGCAATGTGCGATACCCCTTTAATTGCAAAGGGAGAAACACTGCGCGGGCATGAATTCCATTACTCAGATTTTATTACGACCCAGCCCGCCGTTTTTCAATGTATTAAGAAAACAAATACTAAAGAAGCTTCAGAGAAAATCCAGAAAAGCTGGCAGGGTAGTTACCTGAATGGCAATACGCTGGCGGGTTATCTGCATATCCATTTTTTCCAACGGCCTCATTTACTCCATCGCTGGTTAATGCTGGCACGGAGGCAATTATGACCGTCCTATTGTGGTTCGCCGCTTTTATTCTGGATATGAAGTTAGGTGATCCTCTGCATTGGCCTCATCCCGTACGCTGGATAGGGCAGCTTATCAGCCGGTCTGAGCAGTTTATTCGTCGGGTTTGCCAGACCGAAGCCAGTCTGAAATGGGGGGGGGGGCTGCTATGGCTTGTTGTTGTAGGAAGTACTTGGTTGGTGAGTTATTGGTTTTTGCAACTGGCCTATGGGCTGATGTTCTGGTTGGGATGTGCAGCGGAAATCTGGCTGATTTATACCATATTGGCAGGACGCAGCCTGAGCGATGCGGCAAATGCTGTCTATCAGGCATTGTGTAAGGAAGCGACAGATCACAATAGCTTGCATATCAGCCGTCAGGAACTTGCCAAAATTGTCGGTCGTGACACTTCTCAATTACAACCGCCACAAATCAGCTGCGCTGTGATTGAAACCGTAGCTGAAAATAGCGTTGACGGCGTGATTGCTCCTTTATTTTTCTTGATGCTTGGCGGTGCTCCACTGGCTATGGCTTATAAGGCAATCAATACCCTTGATTCAATGGTGGGATATAAAACTCCCCGTTATCAGGCAATAGGAATGTTTTCAGCCCGTATGGATGATATCGCGAATTGGTTCCCTGCGCGTCTCGGATGGCTTCTGTTGGCAATGGCCGCGAAATGGCAGGGCCGGGATTTTCGGCAGGCATTGCATATTGGCTGGCGTGATCGCTACCAGCACAGTAGCCCGAATAGCGGCTGGTCAGAGGCAACTATGGCAGGAGCGTTGGGTATCCGCTTAGGTGGGCCGAATGTTTACTTTAACCAGCGGGTGGAAAAGCCGTGGATTGGCGATGCAAAGCGCGAAGCCACACCGGACGATATACCTCAGTCTGTTCAGATAATGCAAGTAGCATCAGTTATAGCGCTTTTGCTTTTTGCCCTGCTTTATAGCCTGTTCAGCGTGATGATATAAGGAGGGAACAACATGAGTGATTACATCCGACAGCCCCAACAGATTGAAAAAAATAGTTTCGATATCATCAGTCGGATTATTTTCGAATCATATCCTGATTTTCATTTTGTTGATGAGGATCAGGAAGCGGTCATCAAACGGGTTATTCATACCACAGCTGATTTTGACTGGCTTAATCTTCTCTATTTTTCTCCTGATGTTTTTCAGCTTATTCGTAACGGCATATTGCGTGGCTGTACGCTATACACCGATACAACTATGGCGCTGTCTGGTATCAACAAAACCCGTCTGGCTCAGTATGGAAGCAAATGCCGTTGTTATGTCAGTGATTGCCGTACTATTCACATGGCAAAAGCGCAACAAATGACGCGTTCGATGGCGGCTGTCGATCTGGCTCTGCAAGAATCGGGAGAGAAAATCTTTATTTTTGGTAATGCTCCGACAGCTTTGTTTCGTTTGATGGAACATCAAGTTTCCCCCATGGCTGTCATCGGTGTGCCGGTTGGGTTTGTTGGGGCAGAAGAATCAAAAAATGCCCTGATCCATAGCGGGATAAGCTGTATTGCAGCAAAAGGCCGTAAAGGAGGCAGTAATATTGCGGCTGCGATTGTCAACGCGATTTTGTACCGGATGCCAGAGGTGAGCCATGAATGATCTCATTGGGATAGGTACAGTCTGGCACAGAGGAAAGCAGTATCGTAAAGGTTATACTACCGGTTCTTGTGCGACCGCCGCTGCAAAGGTTGCAGCGTTAATGGTACTGCGTCAGCAGATTATCCATCAGATTTCAATTGTTACACCTTCCGGCATCACACTGGCTTTGAATATTGAACAACCCTTGATTGAAGGCGATCAAGCTGTTGCTGCTATCCGTAAAGATGGTGGTGATGATGTGGACGCAACTCACGGGATGCTGATTTTTGCCCGGGTATCCCTGAATAATACGGGGGTTATCACACTGGATGGCGGTGATGGTATTGGCAGGGTAACGCGGGTGGGAGTCGGGTTACCTATAGGCTGGGCGGCAATTAATAAAACTCCGCGCCAGACCATCGAGGAGACAGTACGGGAGGTCATCGGCCCGAATCGTGGGGCCGATATCCTCATTTTTGCCCCTGAAGGTGAGGAGCGAGCAAAGCAAACTTATAACGACCGACTGGGCATTAAGGGCGGAATTTCGATTATCGGTACAACAGGCATTGTGACCCCAATGTCAGAAGAGAGTTGGAAACGTTCACTGGCGTTGGAATTAGAAACGAAACGTGCCAGTGGGCTGGATCGCATTATTTTTGTGCCGGGCAATCATGGGGAGCGTTTTGTCAGCCAGCAGTTGGGTATTGATGCCAGCTATGTCGTCACTATGAGTAATTTTGTTGGTTACATGTTACAGGAAGCAGTACGTTTGGAATTCCGCCATATCGTGTTGGTCGGGCATGTAGGCAAGCTGGTGAAAATTGCTGCGGGTATTTTTCATACTCACAGCCATATTGCCGATGGACGCATGGAGACGCTGATCGCCAGTCTGGCTTTAATGGGCGCTCCTTTCGAATTGATTCAGGCCGTAGATCGATGTGATACCACTGAAGCCGCCATTGAATTGATTGCTGAACAGGGCTGGCAGGGAGTGTATCAGCAAATAGCGCAGAAAATATGCTGGCGTATCGACCAAATGCTGCGTTTCGCTAAGGGAAAGCCGCAGTGTGACGCCATTTTGTTCTCCTTTGATAACCAGATATTAGGTTGTAACCGGCCTGTAGACCAGATAGTGCGGGATTTTATGGAGGGCGGCCGATGATCACAGTTGTGGGCGTTGGCCCGGGTGCTTTAGAAAATCAGACATTATCAGCACTGGATGTTATCAGTCAGGCCGATGTACTGGTTGGCGGAAAACGCCATCTTGCCGAATTTCCTTACTTCGATGGTGAAACCCATCCTATAAATGCTGATGTGGATACGTTAATGCAGTGGCTTGAACGGAATCAGCATCGAAAAGTAGTTGTGCTGGCTTCAGGTGATCCTCTTTTCTATGGCATCGGTAAACGGATTAACCAGCATTTTTCAACGTTGTCTTCTACAAAAGAATCACATGCGGATGAACAGCATAACGGTAGAAAAAATATCCGCATTATCCCCGGTATCAGTTCAGTCCAGTATTTGTGCGCACAAATGTTGCTGGATATGAATGACATTTACCTCACCAGCAGTCACGGTCGCAAGCCGGATTTTGCCTGGTTACTCCAACACGAAAAAATCGCCATGGTGACGGATAACGTTATTGGCCCTTACCAGATTGCACAGGAAATTCTGGCGCGAGGTCAGCAGCGTTGCATGGTGATTGGTGAAAACTTATCCCACAAGCATGAACACATTCGCCGCCTGAGCGCAGAGCAGATCGTGCAACGTGGCGATATTCATTATGACCTGAATGTCGTGATTATCCTGAATGGTGATTTTAATGAAAGATGAACTGTTTTTGCGTGGTCATCGCATTCCCATGACCAAAGAAGTGGTTAGAGCACTGGCGTTGGAACGTTTGCAACTGGAAAACGCCCGCCATTTTATTGATGTTGGCGCAGGTACTGGCAGCGTCAGTATTGAAGCGGCACTGCGTTATCCCACACTGGATATTATCGCCATTGAACGTAAAGAAGATGCCTTACTGCTACTGGCTGAAAATATTCAGCATTTTTCCTGCCATCAGGTTCGTATTAAATCGGGGATAGCCCCTGTACCACTGGAAATCAGTGCAGATGCTATTTTCATTGGCGGAACGGGGGGGCATCTGACCGACATTATTGACTGGGCGTTGCTCAACCTGAATTCAGGCGGGCGTTTGGTCATGACTTTCATTCTGTTAGAAAACTTCATACAGGCATTGTCCTATTTGGGAGCGTGTCCGGTGGCAGAGCTGGACGGGCGTGAAATTCAGGTGGGAGAACTGACAGCATTAGGAAAGGGACATTATTTTAAGCCTAACAATCCGACTTATCTATTGTCCTGCCTGAAGAGTTCTGATCAGGAGGTACAGAATGGATAACGTCAGCTTTGACACTGAAAAAGTCTGGTTTGTTGGTGCCGGGCCGGGAGATAAGCGACTGATTACCCTGAAGGGATATCAATTGTTACGTCAGGCTCAGATAGTGATTTATGCCGGATCACTGGTTAATCACGAGCTGTTGGATTATTGCCGACCCGATGCTGAATGCCATGACAGTGCCGGATTAACGCTATCAGAGATCACCGAATTAATGGTGAATGGCGTGAAAGAGAGAAAATTAGTGGTTCGCCTGCAAACGGGAGATTTATCGCTGTTTGGTTCCATTCGTGAACAGGCGGAAGAACTGAAAAACTATGGAATTAGTTTTGTCTCTGTTCCCGGCGTGAGTTCATTTCTTGGCGCAGCCGCGCAGCTGGGGGTGGAATACACCGTCCCCGAGATCGCCCAGAGTTTAATTATTACCCGTATGGAAGGGCGAACACCAATGCCCCCGCAGGAGACACTGGAAGCCTTTGCCGCTCATCAAACCTCAATGGCGATTTTCCTTTCGGTACAGAACATTAAAGAGGTTGTGGCACGGTTAATTCAGGGAGGCTATGAACAGGCAACACCGGTTGCTGTGGTTTATAAAGCGACATGGCCTGATTCACAGATTGTGCGGGGGACACTGGAAACCATTACTGAACAGGTTCGCAGTGCTGGTATTCGTAAAACAGCACTGATTCTGGTGGGGGCTTTTCTTGGGCAAGAGTACCACTATTCAAAACTGTACGATGCGAGGTTCAGCCATGAATACCGCAACGCCTGACATAACAACAGACGAAGTGACATTGTCACTTAATTCAGTCACGCCTGATAACAAATATGCCTTGTTTTGCCTGACAGCAGGAGGCATCGCGCTGGCTCGTCGTTTGCAGTCCTACTTAGCGATAGATTGCTTTACTTCCCCTGAGCTGGTGGAAAAAGGGTTTTTCACATTTGACGGTAGTTTTTCCAATACGGTACGCAAAGTATTCACACGGTATAACGCATTGATCATGATTGGTGCAACGGGGATCGCCATTCGGGTTATTGCTCCTTTACTCCGGGATAAAATGACGGATCCGGCGGTTATCGTGCTGGATGAAAAAGGGCAGTTTGCTATCAGTTTATTGTCAGGGCATATGGGAGGCGCGAATAAACTGGCACAGAAGATTGCCGATATTCTTGATGGTCAGGCCGTCATTACGACAGCAACGGATGTTAATCAGGTCGCAGCGCTGGATCTATTAGCTCAACAATTAGATGGAAAAATGGAGAATTTCCGGGATAGCGTTAAAAGTGTTAATCAAATGCTGGTCAACGGTAAACGGGTTGGAATTTGGTTTCACCCTGATTTGAGTGATGAAAAAAATCGTTACGATACACGCGGATTCATTCCCGTTGACTCTCTGGAAGCGCGACCTGCACTGGATGCTTTGGTATACGTCAGTTATGAACGAACTAATCTAGTGCTGGCAATCCCTGTATTTAAATTAATTCCTCGCCGTATTGTGGTGGGGATAGGTTGTCGGCGGGGGGTAAAACCTGAGCGGTGCGCTGAACTCTTAGAGCGGCATCTGTTGGAACATAACCTTGAACCACTGGCAATGAAAGCCATCGGCAGTATTGAATTGAAAAAAGACGAGCCAGCGTTAATCCAATTGAGCCAGCAGTATCAAATTCCATTCCAGACTTTTTCTGTGAATCAACTTTCCCACTATGAGCAAGTCTTCCCCACGTCTGAATTTGTCCGGAAAACGGTAGGCATCGGCAGTGTCTCCCAGCCTGTGGCCTGGTTAATGAGCAAAGGGCACTTAGTTGGCCATACCCTGCGAGAGCAAGGTGTCACCATCACATTAGGAGTATTGAATCCATGTTAACTGTCATTGGAATTGGTCCCGGTAGCGAAGCCATAATGACGCAGGAAGCGATAACAGCCCTGAAAGCCGCTGATATTGTGGTGGGTTATAAAACCTACACCCATTTAGTGAAGCCGTTAGTTGGTGACAAGGAAATTATTAAAACTGGCATGTGTAAGGAGATAGAACGTTGTCAGACAGCGATTGAACTGGCAGAACAGGGTAAAAATGTGGCGGTGGTTTGCAGCGGTGATGCGGGTATTTATGGTATGGCCGGTCTGATACTGGAACTGGTCAGCCAGCAGAAACGTAAGGTAGAAGTCAGGCTGGTGGCGGGAGTAACGGCAAGTACCGCCTGTGCTGCTTTGCTGGGAGCGCCGTTAATGCATGATTTTTGTCATATCAGTCTGAGTGATCTGCTGACCCCGTGGGCATTGATCGAAAAACGGGTGAAAGCGGCGGCAGAAGCTGATTTTGTCATCTGTTTCTATAATCCACGCAGTCGTGGACGAGAAGAACATCTGGCCCGGGCATTTGCCCTGATGGAACCGTGGAAATCGGCAGGTACGCCTGTGGGAGTCGTGAAATCAGCAGGACGTAAACATGAAGATAAGTGGCTGACCACGTTTGGAGCAATGGATTTTTCCCGTGTTGATATGCGTAGTCTGGTGATAGTGGGTAATCAGTCAACATATATACGTGACGGGCTGATGATTACACCAAGGGGATACCGGTTATGAAACGGCCAGCGACTCTCATTTTTGGCGGAACCAGCGATGCCCGCCAGATTTGCCAGATGATGGATATTGTCGGTATCGATTACTGCCTGTCAGTGGCGACTTCCGCAGGCGTACAACAGGCGATGGGAATTTGTGGCGAAATAATTACCGGCAGAATGGAAGCGGAAGAGATGGCTTATTATCTGAAAACACGAGAAATGAAAAGGGTGATTGATGCCTCTCATCCCTATGCTGAACGGCTGAGCCAGAATATTGTCACGGCCTGCCAGACGTTAGGTATTCCTCTTATTCGTTATATCCGACCCAGCGATATTGATGTTGTCGAAAACCCGCTTATTCATAAAGTCACAACCATCAAACAGGCATGTGAAACAGCAGTCAGGCTGGGTACACGGATTTTACTGACAACCGGCAGTAAACAGCTGGCCGATTATATGAAGTACCTGAAAGGAAAAACGGTACTGGCCCGCGTATTACCGACCGCAGAAGTACTGAAAATATGTGAATCCTGTGGTTTATCTATTGATCAGATTTTTGCCCTGAAAGGCCCGTTCAGTGCTGATTTTAATCGGACTTTTTACCAATTTTGTCGGGCGGATGTTGTGATTACCAAAGAGTCTGGTGAACAGGGTGGTTTCCGGGAAAAAGTGGAACCGTGTCTTTCTCTTGGGCTGCCCTGCATTGTGCTTTGCCGCCCAGAACAACAATTTGAAAGTGAGGGGATCACTCAGGTTCATGGGTTAGAAGAAATGGCGAGCTTGTTGGCAAATTAAAACAAACCCATAAGGAAAAACGAAATGAAAAAAGCACTGTTGGTGATCAGTTTCGGAACCAGTTATCACGAAACGCTGAAAAATAATATTGAAGCCTGTGAACAACAACTGGCATCCGTATTTCCGGACAGAGAACTTTTTAGGGCATTTACTTCCGGGATGATCATTCGCAAATTGCGCCAGCGCGATGATATTCACATTGATAACCCCCATGATGCGTTAACCAGATTACACCACGCCGGTTATAACGATGTTGCCGTTCAATGCCTGCATATTATCAAGGGCGATGAATATGAAAAGGTGTTGCATGAAGTTGAAAAATTTCGACCTCGCTTTAAACGATTAGTGCTGGGTGCTCCGTTACTCAGTCATTTTGATGATTATCTGCAACTGATGCGGGCATTACACCACCAGCTTCCTGTACTGACTGAAAATGAATGTGTCGTCTTTATGGGACATGGCACAGAACACCATGCTTTTTCTGCTTACGCCTGTCTTGACCATCTGATGAATCATTATCACTTTCCGGCACGGGTAGGTGCGGTTGAAAGTTATCCCGAACTTCCCCTGATTATAAAAGGATTAAAAGAACAACAGATCCGCAAAGTGCACCTGATGCCATTGATGCTGGTGGCCGGAGATCATGCCATCAATGATATGGCTTCAAGTGAAGACGGCTCGTGGAAATCACAGTTAGAAAAAGCCGGAATAGCCGCAATCCCTTGGTTACAAGGATTGGGCGAAAACCCGAAAATTCGGCAAATGTTTGTCGACCACCTCACTTGCGCGCTGAACTGTCAGGAGAAAGCCTGATGGACGAAAAAATAGACGAAAAAGCAGGAGATAAAAAAGGGCAAACGGGAAAACTGTATGTTATTGGCGTGGGACCGGGAGCCAGTGACCTGATTACGGTACGGGCAGCCCGTATTCTTGCAGAGCTTGATGTGATCTATGCCCCAACGGGAAAAAAGGGAACCAAAAGCCTCGCTCACTCAATCATTGAAGAATATCTTTTGCCGGAAACCAAAGTCTGCACTTACCACTTTTTGATGAAAGCCGATATAGACGCGAAAAACGCAGTATGGGATGAAGTCGCTCACTCATTGCAAGAAGACGTGTTCAATGGCAGAAAAGTCGGTTTTATCACTTTGGGTGATCCTATGCTGTTCAGCACATGGGTATTCCTTTTGCAGCGGCTGGCATCGACGCAAATAGCTATTCCGTCGTGGCTGGAAATTGTACCGGGAATAACGTCATTTTCTGCCATCGCCGCCGCCAGTACGATGCCATTGGCAATGGAAAATCAAACATTGGCTGTTATTTCCTGTACTGCTGCCGAAGCTACTTTAGAGCAGGCATTGCTTAATTACGATTGCCTTGTCCTGATGAAAGTCTATTCGCGTTTCCCTCTGATCCGTAACTTGTTACAACGTCACAATCTTCTGGAGCATGCATTGATGATGGCTGATGCCACATTGCCGGGTGAACAATGCTGGCGCGACCTCACCACAATGCCGTTCAGTGAAAAAGATTGCAGACAGGCGTTATCTTATTTTTCAACGATTTTAATTAATAAAAACTGGCAATTATCGAGGTGAATTATGCAACAGAAACTGACGAACTCTACGTTATTGAGTGCAATTATCGCACTGTTGTTGGTGATGGCACCGCAGGAAGTTTTTGCTATGCATGTTATGGAGGGTTTTTTGCCCCCCATGTGGGCTATTGGCTGGTGGCTGGCTTTTTTACCTTGTCTGGCGGTCGGCTTGGTAAAGTTACGCCAGATTGTGCAGGATGAGGGGAATCAGAAAGTCCTGCTGGCACTGTGTGGCGCATTTATTTTTGTCCTTTCCGCCCTGAAAATTCCTTCGGTTACCGGAAGTTGTTCACATCCTACCGGCGTGGCGTTGGCGGTGATTCTATTCGGCCCCTCCGTTGTGGCGATACTGGGGGCAATTGTCTTGTTATTTCAGGCGTTATTGCTGGCACATGGCGGTATCACAACGCTGGGTGCTAACGGAATGTCGATGGCAGTTATTGGCCCACTGGCAGGGTATTTGATCTGGCGTTTCTCCAGCAAGATGGGAATGCGCAAAGATATTAGCGTCTTTTTGTGTGCTTTTGTCGCTGATATCGTCACTTACGCCATTACCTCCATTCAGTTGGGTGTTGCTTTTCCTGATCCACAACTCGGCATGGGAGCAGCGATCCTTAAATTCATGGGTATTTTCTGCATAACTCAGCTTCCTATTGCTGTGGCTGAAGGGTTACTAACCGTACTGATTTACGACCAGCTAGTAAAAAGACAATTAATTCAGGCCCGCAGTTTCTGAGGAGAACAACAAATGAAAAAGACCTTGATATTACTGTCCCTCGTTGCCGCACTGTGTATTATCCCGTTTTTCATTGAGCATGGCGGGGAATTTGGTGGAGCAGATGGGCAGGCTGAAGCTCAGATTATGGAAATAGCGCCGGATTATACGCCGTGGTTTGAATCCCTCTATGAACCGGCCAGTGGTGAGATCGAAAGCCTGCTGTTTACATTACAGGGAAGTCTGGGTACTGCCGTGATTTTCTATATTTTAGGTTATTATCACCGTAATCGGAAAAATCATGATCGGAATAGATAAACTCAGTTACCAGAGCCGTTGGCGTGATAAAGATCCCAGGACGAAATTTGCCCTGTATCTCCTGTTCATGACTCTGGCAATGGTGCTTTCACCACTATGGCAGGCTGTGTTGTTGGCCGGGCTTGTGATGTTTAGCTGCTATCTGTTGCGGATCAGCCTGCTGCGTTATTTGAAATGGCTGTTAATTCCTTGCAGTTTTTTGGTATTCGGCTTGATTGCTATTGTGTTGTCTATTGGTATACAGCCGGAAAAACTGCTGTGGGGATTTCGCATCGGGCAATATTGGCTTGGCATTGATATGCAGGGAATACAGATAGCTAACCAAACTCTCTGGCGCAGCCTTGCTGCGCTATCTGCAACATTCTGGTTCATGATGAACATGCCTTTTGAACAGATAATCAGGTTACTGAAATTTTGCCGTGTTCCTCATCTGTTAATCGAACAACTTCTGCTGACATGGCGTTTTATTTTTATCTTTTTAGAGGAAGCTGCTGCCATTCATCATGCGCAGTCATTACGGTTCGGTTACCGCACTTTACGAACGAGTTACCGATCACTGGCAATGCTAGTCAGTATGTTGTTTGTGCGGGTAATGAACCGTTATCAGCAAATGAGTGTGGCGTTGGAACTCAAGCTATATCAAGGGAATTTCCACTTATAAGCAAGTTAAGGAGAAACACGATGTTAGAAACTCGGGTACTGTCTTTCAGCTATCAGGATGATCCGGTTTTAAAAGATCTCACACTTGATTTCAGTCGCTTTCAGGTCACAGGCATTATTGGTGCAAATGGCAGTGGTAAATCAACCTTATTTATGAACCTTTCCGGTATTCTGCGCCCACAAAAAGGGGCAGTCTGGTGGAATAATACACCGTTGGATTACAGTAAAAAAAATCTGATGGCTTTGCGCCAGCGCGTTGTCACTGTTTTTCAGGACCCCGACCAACAAATTTTCTATACCGATATCAACAGCGATCTCGCTTTTAGTTTACGCAATCTGGGTATTGATGAAACTGAAATACAGCGTCGGATCGAATATGCACTGACACAGGTTGATGCACACGCTTTTCGCAATAAGCCGATTCAATACCTGAGCTTTGGTCAGAAGAAACGAGTCGCTATTGCGGGTGCGCTGGTGATGGATGCTGACTATTTATTGCTGGATGAACCAACCGCAGGGCTTGACCCGGCAGGCCGCCAACAAATGCTGGATATCATTAATACTATCGTTGCTGAAGGAAAAAGGATCATTATTTCCAGTCACGATATAGATTTAATCTATCAAATTTGCGATGGCTTATATGTGCTGGCAAATGGCGAAATGATCAGTTCCGGCAGCACTGAAACCGTGTTCCTGCAAAAAACTCAGCTTGAACGAGCTGGATTGGTACAGCCGTGGCTGGTGAAAATGCACACTGAAGGTGGTTCGTCTCTGTGTAAGACAGAGCAACAGCTTTTTTCCATGTTTCGCAAAAATACACCTCATTATTAAACGCCTTGGGTAAAAATGGCGTCAACGTAGCCTCAGTAAAGTAGCAATCAGCTAATCTTTAATCGATCGGGTTGCTATAAAAGTAGGTAAATACTGTTCTATGACAAAACGGGGATGGGGTTGCCAATCTTCATAAAAATCAATTAACCGGAATCCAACACGCAGTTGCCCGCCAATTAAATCAGTTAAGGAATGCCCGAAAACAAACACTTCCTGTTTCTGATTTTTATCCAATATTTGTTCTGGCGTAAGAACATCCATTTCAGAAAATGGCATTTTATACAGTGGCTTAATAATCCCTTGCTGTATATGTTCTTGATTGCGCTCCCCGACAAAAACGACAGGGTTAAAAAAGCTCGCTAATAATTTTCCTTTTGCTTTTAAAACCCGGTAACACTCTTGCCATACAGGATTGACATCAGGAATATACAAATTAGAGATAGGGTGAAAAATGAAATCAAATGTTTCATTGGCGAATATACTGAGATCCCGCATATCTCCCTGTACAGTCTCAATCCGGAGTTCGTCTCTTTCTGCAACCATTCTGTCTTGCTCAAGTTGTTTTATGGAAAGATCAAGAACAGTGACTTCAGCGCCGGCTGCCGCCAGTATTGGCGCTTGCTGCCCCCCGGCAGAGGCCAGACACAGGATGCGCTTATGGCTAATATCACCAAGCCACTCTTTAGGAAGTGCTTTCGGAGTGAGGTGAACTTGCCACTCACCTTTTTTAGCTTGTGAAACCATATCGGAACTAACAGGAACAGACCACGGATGCTGCTCTTCGGTTTGTCTATCCCAGGCTATTTGGTTCGCAGTTAAAAAATCCGTCATAAAAAGTACTCATTGGTAGGGGAGTGATGCAACTCAAAATCCATAGTACATAGTGTAAACGTACTGATTTAAGACTCTTTCTGACCAGCGTCTCTTATTATATACGTTTTCTCATTATTCCCTCACATTCTCCCCCTGAACACTTCTTCGCTCACAGGAAAAACATCCACCAGCACACTGATTTCACATGATTAAAACGGTTTTGTCGGTAAATATTTACCGTCCAGAGTGATTACAGCCCGGCTTCCGCCTGCGGGATCTTCGATTTTTTTGATATCTAATTTAAAGTCAATTGCACTAATAATACCATCGCCAAATTGCTCATGAATTAACGCTTTTAAAGTTGTTCCGTAGACTTGCAATATTTCATAGAAACGATAAATCGTTGGATCAGTGGGTATTCCGGTTGGGATTGAACCCCGCATAGGGATTGCCTGTAAAAGTTTTACCGCATCATCCTTCAGCCCCAGTTGTTCGACAACCTTTTTAGCTGCTTCCATCGGTAATGGATGTTGACCAAGTAAGGCTGCTGTAACAAAAGTCACACTCAGCCCTGTACCATGTGCAATGTCTTCCCATGAGAGGTTTTTAGCCAGTTTGGCAGCGATAATACGTTCAGTCAGTTCGAGGCGAGAGGTTTGAGTGGTTAATGTCTGTTGCATGTTATTTTCCTGAATAGTCATGAGAGGTAGAAAAGGGGTAAATAAGGAAAATAACCCGAATTATGGATAGTGATCCGGGTTATTGACTGCTTATTTTTTCATTTCAATAATATAGTGATTACTTCCTGTCAGGGAGAAATTAAGATTGTATGCATTTGTTATAGTAAGACCCGCTTGTCCTGCTATTGATTCGAAGTCTGAGCGATATCGTGATTTACCCGATACTGTGATGTCCATATATAAATCAAAAGATTCTGAAGTCGCATTATTTTTCTCTTTAATCATCTCGATGATATATAAAACAGAATCTTTTCTCATTGCTTTATGGCAATTCCTGAGAATGTCAACGGCTTTTTGATCTGGCCAGTTATGCAATACATTTTTTATACAATAAGCATCGTATCCTGAAGGAATATCAGCAAAAAAATCACCGTTGATTAAAGTCACACCTTCAGATTCTTTTTTGTCAAAATCATACAAATCCATGACGTGACACTGGATATGGGGATAGTGCATTTTTATATCTTTTGCTAAAGTGCCAAGACCTCCGCCTATATCAATAAATGAATTAATGCCATCCAGAGGCATATTCTCAATAATGGGATCACTCTTTGACTCAGTTGCTTTTGACATAAAATCATCAAAAGTCACTTTGAAGTTTTTATTACTTTCATGACCCGCATAAGCAAAAAATGATTGATGATTCTGAATTTCAAACGCCGGTTTGTCGTTCATTTCATTCAGAGATGTGCTGTATTGTGACCATGCATTCCAAATAGCTGGGTTTAATTCGAGTTTTATGTGTAGTGTCTCAAGGCTGTTTGGGTCACTGAGCATTGAACATGGTTCAGTGAGATAAAATTTATCTTCTTTTTTTGTTAACACATTGAGTGTTTGCATGTAATTCAACAGCCTATGAAACCTATCCTCAGAAACATGGCATAATTGAGCAAGGTGTTTCGCTGTTTTACCCTCTTGGGTAGTTAAATATAATGGCGCCTTACTTTCCACAAAGGCAAACAGTGCAGCGGACTTACGATAAGACACAGTCATTTCGGATAACATTATTTTCTCCCGCTTATATAATTAATTAGAATTAAAATATATTCTTTTAATAAATCTTGCATTATCAAATTATGCCATAAGAGCAATAATTATCACCATGAAAAAACAGGTTAAATATTATCAATCAGACTTTATGATAAACTGATAATTAAATTATTTTTCTTTGATAAATATCAATTAATCGTCATGTAATCTGATTTTATTATGCATTTAATAAAAAATGTAATGCAATGTAAAATAATACCCCTTGTGTTGAATGGAGCGTGGTTCATAAAATAAAAAACCCGAATTACGATGTAAGTAGTAAACCGCTATGAAAACTTCACAAGTAGTACCTCTTACCCAGTACCAAAAAGAAATTTATTATGAAACTCAACGTAATCCAGAAAGTAATCAATTTACTATAGCCATAGCACGGAAATTAAAAGAATACATTAATTTTGAAAAATATTTTCATGCAGTTAACAGCGTTATAAATAGTGATGTAACATCCCAATTGCGCATCCTTGAACAGGATGGAATGCTGAATCAGCAGATAAAAAATAGCGACATTAATCAAGTAAAAATTATTGATGCTGAAGGTGAAGATATTTCTGTGCTCTTCAAAGCATGGTCAAAACATCTTTTTACGCTGAATGACAATTCCTTACTTGAAGTTGCTTTATTGCGCAATTTAAAAAATAACCAGTCGGCTATTTTTATTCGCGCCCATCATATTGTTTGTGATGGCTGGGGAATAAATCAGTTAACAAAAAAAATCGCCAAATATTATCGTGATATTGAAAATAATCCAGAGTCATTATCCCTCAACACTGAAAAATATATTTCATCGACCCTTGAACAAGAAAAAATACTGTCACAGCCAGAAACCGAACAGCAAATAACAAAACTGGCTGATCTTACACAACGTCATGAACCGGTTTTTTTTAATCGGAAAAAGAAAACGCATCAGTCTCATTTTATACAACATAGGCACCTATTAGCGCCCGCTAAAGTAGAGAAAATGCTGTCTCAAGGAGTCAATCCTTATCAGGTTGTTATGGCATCAGTGGCTATCTTGTTATCACGAGTACACAATAACTCTCGATTAACCATTGGCGTCCCATTACTTAACCGTCGTATGAATCAGCTTGATATTGCGGGGCAGTGGGCTAATACATTGCCATTGGCTGTTATGGTTAACGAAAAGGATACGCTTATTGAACTGGCGGCACGCATTAAAGCCGATATTTCAGATCTAAAAACGTTTGAACATATTCCTCTTGGGCGTTTACTTAAATCGATAGGCGCCGGGAAACGTCAATGTTTTGATGTCACTGTATCTTATAACTATTCACCCATAACTGCCGCTTCCCGTGATATCTATAAAGACGAAGAGATTTATGCCGCAACAACAGCCCATGAAGATGATGCTATTGCAGTTCATGTTCATAGCTGTGGGAATCACAGGGAAGTTGCCATTGATATTACCGGGGCGGAGGATATTTTCGATGAAGATTACTCATTTGAAGCCTTTACTTCGTCTTTAGCACATATCATTGAACAGATGGTTGCATCACCGGAACAGACTGTTGCTCAGGTGAATCTCTCTTCAATAGAAGAAATGGCACGACTTGCTCTTTTTGAACAAGGGCCGGTTACTGAATTCTCAAAACAAGAAACCTTATCAACGCTATTTGACTCTCAGGTTGCATTAGACGGTGAAGCAATTGCTATCGCAAATTCTGATGGAAAACCCGCTCTGACTTATCTCCAGTTCCAAAGCCGCATAGATAATATGGTGGCCGTTTTACTGAACGCGGGCGTGAAAAAAGGGGATATGGTTGCCATTTTGATGGATCGTAGTACAGATATGCTCACTGCAATTTTCGCGGTATTGAAAGCCGGTGCAGCTTATTTGCCTGTAGACCCCAATTATCCGCAAGAGCGGGTTAATTATATGCTGAAGGACAGTGGTGTCACGGTCATCATTTCCGACCAGCTTAATCCATCTTTGAGTGAGCAATCTTATATTGTTATCGACCCAAGTCGCATTTCAACTCATGAGCATATAAAACAGCCCAATTTATCTATCGCAGATTCGCTGGCCTATATGATTTATACCTCAGGTTCTACCGGACAGCCTAAGGGTGTAATGATCAACCATAATTCAGCGGTAAACCGGATTGAGTGGATGCAGGAACGTTATCCGTTGAATCACACGGATGTGATATTACAAAAGACACCCATTTCGTTTGATGTATCTGTCTGGGAATTATTCTGGTGGTCGATCGCCGGAGCATCTGTTCACTTATTACCTCCCGGTGCTCATAAAGATCCGCTGGAGATAATAAAAGCGATAAGTGCACACAACGTAACAACATTGCACTTTGTTCCTTCTATGCTTCAGCCTTTCCTTGATATTCTGGACGCTGAGCCAGAGTTAGTGAATCAACTAACTAGCTTACGCCGCGTATTCACCAGCGGTGAAGCCTTGCCTCCGACACGGGTTAATCAATTCCGTCAGATTTTTTCCGCTTTGGGTTTAAATGCCCCGGCTTTGATCAATCTCTATGGCCCGACAGAAGCAACCGTAGATGTGTCATATTTTGAGTTTCTTCCCGAAAATAACAGTGTTATCAATCGGGTTCCCATTGGATTCCCGATCAACAATATTACACTGAGAATTGTGTCCCAGCACGGCACCCGGCAACCAATCGGTATTGCGGGCGAATTGCAGATTAGTGGTATTGGCTTAGCCCGTGGCTATCACAATAAATCCGAATTAACTGATGAGAAATTCATTCTGGATGGAAGTGAACGTTGGTATCGCACAGGGGATTTAGCGAAATGGTTACCTGATGGCAGCATTGAATATCTGGGACGAATTGATAATCAGGTGAAAATCAGAGGTAACCGTATTGAGCTGGGGGAAATACAAAATACCCTTGAGCGTATTCAGGGGATCAGCCGTGCGGAGGTTTTACCACAGGCAAACAGTAATGGTGATACTTACCTGTGTGCATATTATGTTATTAACCCGAATGTCATCAATAACCCACATTTTACCTCTGAAAAACTGCGTGAATTGTTACTGGAATGCTTACCTGATTTCATGATCCCGCAGCAATTTATCCCCGTTTCTTATATTCCTCTGTCTCCAAACGGTAAAGTTGATCGTCAGGCACTTATTACGTTAGTCAGTCGCGCATTGGTACAAACGGAGGTTTCGGCTAGCTATGATGATGCTCAGACTGAAACTGAACATCAATTGGCTGAAATATGGCAACGGGTATTAAAGATTGAGAAGCTCAGCGTGCAGGATAATTTTTACACATTAGGCGGTGATTCAATCCTGATGTTGAAAGTGCGTTCTGAGGCTGAAAAAGCAGGAATGAATGTCACGCTTTCTGAGTTATCACAATATTTGACCATAGCCGAGTTGAGCCAGCAAATTGACGCTGACCGGAAAATTCAAAAACAGGCTGAGCTATCTCCGTTTGCCTTGATCAACGAGAAAGAACGGGCAGTACTTTCACACTATGAAGATGCGTTTCCTGCCACTCAACTCCAGCTTGGTTTGATATATCACAGTCAGCAGAGTCAACATTCAGCTACTTATAAAGATGTTTTCCGTTATACGCTGAAAGGAAAGTGGGAGCCTGAAACTTTTCGCCGAAGTATCTCTGCGGTAATCCAGCGGCATCCTGTCCTGCGTTCCCACTTTAATTTGGCGGATTTCAGTGAACCATTACAAATTATCAACCACAATATCATGCTGGATGATGTTGTAGAAATTCATGATATCAGCTCCCTGACACAGGATGATTCCGAAACAATGATCAAAGCGTGTATGGAAAAGGGGCGTTACCATAACTATCAATTTGACTGTGCACCATTGTATCGAATCAGCCTATTCAGAACGGCAGAGACTATCGATATGGTACTCAGTTTTCATCATGCCATTCTGGATGGTGGTAGTGTGGCAAATTTGATACGTGAACTCTTTTCTCGTTACCAGAATAAGGGGATCTACTCTGCTGAGACCGATGTATTGCCATCACCCGCGCTATATATTCAGGATGAGATCCACGCATTACAGTGTCAGGAACACCAATTGTTCTGGAAAAATATGTTCAGCGGGCTGCCCAGAACGCAATTACCGGCTTACCGATTGTACGACAGTGAGCCAAAAGATCGGATCTTCACTAAAAAAGCAATCATTCCCAAAGAGATTGAAGAAAAACTGGCGATTTTAGTCCAACGTGAACGTGTTTCAGTTAAATCAGCATTCTTTGCAGCTCATTGTTTAACTGTGGCTAAAATCGTGGCTCAGGATGAAATTGCAACCGGGTTAGTCACTCATGGCAGGCCGGATGCACAGAATTCAGAGCAAACACTGGGTTTGTTTCTCAATACATTACCTGTCCGTTTTTCTGCGCAGAACAAAACATGGAAAGAGTGTATCCATGCTGTATTTAGCGCTGAACAGCGTCATGCTCCATATCGTAAATATCCGCTTAATGCTATCCGGCAAGTGGCAGGAGAAGGGGCGGAAATAAGTTCCGCGTTTAATTACATTCACTTTCACATATTAAAGGACGTTTTTGATACTCCTGACTTGTCTCTCATTGCATTTGATCCTTGGGAAGAGACTAACTTTGAATTATTGCTCAATGTCATGACTGATTTCAGTACCGGGCAACATTACCTGCGATGTGATTTTGATGGCAGGGTGTTCTCACCGGTTCAGGCTGATACATATATGGATATTTATCTGTCCATATTGAACAGAATGGTCAGTGATCGTGATCAACCTGCAACGCTGAGCCAACCGCTTACACAAAGCAACAAAGAAATATCGTCTCAGGAATTTATCTCTGTGCTGGCGATGATGGCCAAAAATGTACGGGAACAGCCGGATGCAATCGCAATCCGTTATCATGATCTGCAATGGAGTTATAGAAAACTCTGGTCGGAATCCGGGAAAATTGCGTCTGTGTTGATTGCTGGTGGCGTAGTGAAAAATACGCCGGTTGCGATTGCGCTTGAACGTTCTCCGATACTGGTTGCATCATTGATTGGCGTTATGAGAGCAGGCGGAGTTTGTCTTCCGTTGGATTTGAGTTATCCGGTTCAGCGTATTGAAACCATGATGGAACAGGCTCAGCCAGCATTTGCCATTATTGATGAGAAATCCAGTCAGTTATTTAACGTGGCGGCAATTCCAACCGTGAGAGCTGACACGCTGATACACAGTGATGGGCCTTTATCAGATACAGAGAAACCAGAGACAAAAATAGTGCCTGAACAATTGGCTTATTTACTGTTTACCTCTGGCTCAACGGGGAAACCCAAAGGCGTGGCAATGCCGCATCGTAGCCTGTCAAATATGGTGATTTGGCAGAATGAAACCCCTTCCGGTAAAAATATTTGTTCTACCTTACAATATGCGCCACTGAGTTTTGACGTTTCATTTCAGGAAGTTTTCTCTACTTTGGCTGCTGGTGGTGAGCTACATCTTATCAGTGAAGATGAACGACGCGATCCTTTGCAATTACTGCGTATTATCGATAATTACCGGACAGAAAGAATTTACCTGCCTTATGTTGCGCTTCAGCAATTAGCTGAAACAGCCGTTGCACTGGAAACCTACCCGAAAAACCTGAAAGTTGTCATTTCATCAGGTGAACAACTCAGAGTGACTGATGATATTCGTTTGCTGATTGGTCAGCTCAAGAACGGTATCCTTGAGAACCAGTACGGCCCGACCGAAACCCATGTTATCACGGCATTTACCATGCAGGGAGATCCGGCATCTTTTCCTGCACTTCCTCCCATTGGTAAAAGTATCAATAACGCAGATATCATCTTGCTTAATAGCCGGTTAGAAGAGGTTGCCACCGGTGAACAAGGGGAAATTTATGCCCGTGGTTTACCTGTCGCACAAGGTTATTACCGCCAGCCGGAATTAACCGCAGAACGCTTTATGACCCCCAAAGGCAGCAGTGAGACGTTGTATCGAACCGGTGATTTAGGCGTAAAACTCAGGGATGGCAATATCCTCAGCTTAGGGCGCAAAGATACTCAGGTTAAAGTCCGTGGGTATCGTGTAGAACTGGCAGAAATAGAATTAGCGATATCGAGTACGCCCGGTGCTGATAAGGCTCTGCAAGACGTTGCTGTTGTCGTTCAGCAACACGATGAAAATGATAGCCTGCTGGTGGCATTCTTGATCGGAGAAAAGAATGAAGTATTAACTGGGCGTATACAGCAACATTTGACTGACATATTACCTAAATACATGCTGCCTTCCCGAATAGAGTGGCTGAATACTCTGCCTAAAACGCTAAGTGGCAAGCGTGATGATGCAGCATTACGTAGTATGAAGATGATGCAATGCCATAACAACGCAGAAGATATTGCACCACGAGACAATTATGAACAGGTGCTGTGTGATTTAGCTGCCGATTTGCTGAAAATTCCTGCTTTATCTGTTCATCAGAATTTGTTTGATATTGGTGCGACTTCATTAACCGCCATGAGAATGGTCGTTTTGATTGAAAAGCATTTCAGTACCCATGTTCCTTTGTCCCTGTTTATCAGTTATCCAACAGTTGCCCAGTTAGCTGCCCATATCAGAGAAGAGGGAGGATATCCCAAATTCAGTCCGCTTGTCCCCATGCGAACGACAGGGCATAAACGGCCCCTGTTTTTTGTCCATCCTATGGGGGGGAATGTGCTGTCCTATCTGCGGTTAGTGAAGTATTTCCCTGATGATCAACCTTTCTATGCATTACAGGCGCATGGCGTAGATGCAGGCTCTACGCCGCTGAACAGCATACAAGAACAGGCAGAAAATTATCTGGAAGCTATACGCGAAATACAGCCACATGGCCCATATTCAATCGGAGGCTGGTCTTATGGTGGATTTGTCGCATTCGAGATGGCCCGCCAATTGAAAGAACAGGGTGAAGATGTGACAGACCTTTTTATTTTAGACACGGTTGCTGTTAACGCATCGTCTCAGGCAACAATAAATGAAGGCGCTTTGCTGCGATGGTTCTTCTGGGAATTATTGTGGCTGAACGAAGGCGCCACACTCCCGGAGCAGACCTTACCGGAACAAATGACTTCTTTGCAGGAACAATTCGAATATATCACCGAGCATGCTATCGCAACAGGTGCAATTCCTCAGGGGAGTTCCCGCGCGGTCATACAACGGTTATTTGATGTGTATAAAGCCAACTGGAAAGCAGCTACAGATCATGCTGCTTATAAAGCCGATATCAATATGACTTTATTACATGCAACACGACCGTTACCTGTCATTCTGCGCTCTATGCACGATGCGGTACGAAGTGAGTATCGTGATCCGAAAAATGGCTGGGAGAGCAAGACAAGCGGTTATATCAATGTCATTGATGTGCCCGGAGATCATCTGGAAATCATGGAAGAACCTTACGTACAGGAAGTGGCAAAGGTCATTCTTCAGGAAATGAAAAAATCGTCTACAAAACAAGTCAAATCGGTTTCGGAGAAAATATGTCCCGTCCATTGAAAGTTATTATAGCTGGTGCAGGTATTGGTGGATTAACGACGGCGGTTGTTTTACAGCGGCTTGGTTATGAGGTTGAAGTTTACGAACAAGCAACGACTTTACGAACGGCCGGTTCAGGTCTGTCTGTGATAACCAATGCTGTAGCGGCGTTATCCTCTATTGGGGTTAATCTGAAACTGGAAAACTTTGGTGCTTCAGTTAAGAATTTCGAAATCAGGAACACTGAGGATCAACTTATACGCAGAATGCCTGTACCTGAAATTTCGTCTTCCAATGGATTTGATAGTGTTTGTCTATCACGTAAGGCATTGCAGGAAGCCTTGTTACAGCAGTTAGATCAGCGCATTATTCATGTCGATGCGAAAGTAGATAAAATTATCGAAAGTGATGATGCGGTTACTGTCCGTTTTGCTGACGGCAGAGAAACACAGGGTGACCTGCTGATCGGTGCCGATGGTATCCACTCTGTTGTCCGGGAATATCTACAGGGGAATCAGCCACTCCGCGCTTCTGATTATATCTGCTGGCTGGCAATTACCCGCTATCAGCACCCTCAAATTACACCCGGCTACGTTGTCCATTATTGGGGGCAGGGCAAACGAATCGGTCTGATTGATATAGGCGGAGGTGAAATCTATTGGTGGGGAACTGCCAATATGAGTAACGAGCAGGCCTGTCATTGGCAAGGAAGTAATCAGGATGTGCTTGCCTATTATGAAGGTTGGCCAGAAATTGTCTCCGATATTATTTCACAAACGCCATCGGAAGATATTATCTCCGTATCTGCGCAGGACCGGCCTTTTTCTCCGCTTTGGGGAAAAGGAAGAATTACGCTTTTAGGTGATGCCGCTCATCCTATGCTTACAACACTGGGACAAGGTGCCGGGATGGCGATTGAAGATGCTGCTGTATTGGGGCATATGTTGAAGCAGCAGCCAGATCCCGTTGCCGCTCTGCGCCAATACGAGAAAGTCCGTATCCCAAGAGCTGAATTGTTTGTTAATGAATCAAAGATACAAAGTGATCTTGGACAGGAAGAGGGTATTTTTGATTGTCAGCAGAGGGAGTTATCTTTACAGTCTTTGCCAGAGACAGCGCTCAGGCAAGACTTTGAAAGATTCTTACATTTTCCAGCGGAAGATCTTACTCTCCAGACCCGATAAAAGGTGATTCACGCCCTTTTAGTTAAAACATTTTTGTCGTGAAAAATCTGCCACGGGCTGTGTTTTTACTTTAAACACAGCCCGTGGTTACTCAACAACGATTGGCTCTGATGTCCCAGACTTTCATTATCTGCGTAATGGATGATTCAAGAACCTCCAGCGAAACCCCATCTCTGGCTAAAGTTGAAAACCCTAACAGAAGGCCATTGAACATCGCCGCCATTGATATGGGATCACTTTCACTCGTCAAATCACCGTTATCTATGGCGCGCTGTATACACGAAGCAAACCCTTTCTGCGTTTCTTCTCTGATATCTGCCAGCAGTTTTTGGATATGTTCATGCTCTGGTGAACAAACACTGGCTGATAATACGAGCAAACAACCCGGGGGATGATCGTATTCTGTTTGCATCCTCGCTGAGTGGCGTAGCGCCATTTCAATCGCTTCTTTGGGTGACATGCTCTGATCCCAAAGACTTGCGGTTACCTGACCATACGTATTCAGATAACGGTTTACTACTTCCTTAAATAGTGTCTCTTTGGAGCCAAAGGCAGCATAGAAACTGGGAGCAGAAATGCCACCCATTCCAGCTTTTAGCTGGCTCAGAGACGTTGATTCATAGCCATATTCCCAAAACAAAAACATAGCCTGATTGACCGCGACATCACGATCAAAACGACGTGGACGCCCCATCTTAGCCATCACTATTTCCTCATTGAAATCCGACTTAAATACTAATCGATATAAAAGTCCTTGACAAGATTATCCTGTTGCCTCTACTTTTATATCGATCGATATATATATTAAAGGGATCATTTAAATGCACGAAAACACCTCTGTACTATCAGGAACGACAACTGAACGTCTTCCTATTTCTGGACTCTTGGGTCTGGCAATGACGGGCTTTATTGCTATTTTGACGGAGACGTTACCCGCAGGATTACTACCACAAATTAGCTTGGATCTTGGCGTTTCAGAAGCGTTAGCGGGTCAGTTAGTCACACTTTATGCTCTCGGGTCTTTATTAGCAGCAATTCCTCTTGTTGCCGCAGTACGTGGTTATCGGAGACGACCGGTTTTACTCTTCGCTATTATTGGTTTTTTGATTTTTAATACGATTACAGCCCTGTCTTCGAATTATTTTCTGACGTTAACTGTACGTTTTCTGGCTGGAGTGACGGCGGGTCTTGCATGGGGGTTTTTAGCCGGTTATGCACGTCTGATGGTGCCCGTTTCATTACAGGGCCGGGCAATGGCAGTGGCAATGGTGGGAACACCAATTGCATTATCTCTGGGAGTTCCTCTCGGGACTTGGGCGGGTAATCTGATTGGCTGGAAAGGAACCTTTGCGATGATGTCTGGCCTGACAGTAATACTGGTGATATGGGTCATACTTAAGGTGCCTGATTTTCCCGGGCAAAGTGCAGAGCGGCGTGTCCCTGTTTACAAGGTTTTTACCACAGCGGGTGTACGTCCGGTGTTGCTTGTCATTTTTTTCTGGATGTTGGCACATAACATTCTTTATATCTATATATCACCTTTCCTTGTCCCGGCAGGGTTATCGGAGCGTGTTGATTTCATTCTCCTGATATTTGGGGTAGCAGCTTTATTGGGTATTTGGATTATCGGGCTATTGGTTGATAACTATCTGCGAATACTGGTGTTACTTAGTCTCAGCATATTCACCTTAACTGCTGTTATGCTTGGTTTTGGGGGGAATATCCCTGCAGTCATTTATCTGGGAGTTGCTGTATGGGGATTAACCTTTGGTGGTGCAGCAACATTACTGCAAACGGCTTCTGCTGACGCCGCAGGGGATGGTACCGATATAGCGCAATCTATGGTTGTTACTGTATGGAATATTGCCATCGCTGGTGGCGGTATTATAGGAGGGATTCTGCTGGAAACCCGTGGAGTATCTTCATTCCCTTGGGTAATCTGCCTGTTGCTATTAGCTGGATTAACTTTAGCTTGGAAGGCTAAAAAATATGGTTTTCCCAGCAGTCGTAAATTCCAATAATTTGAGAATATTGGCAGAAAATATAGTGTTTTTGGTACCTTCTTCACTTTAAAGAAGGCACCTGAACAATACTCGTTAAGATCTGCTTTTCTACTTTAAATGCAGATCTTCTTGTCTATGAATATAGGAATATGTTGTGACGATTACTTGGTGCTCGTGGAGCAATTCCCATCAATATGTTCACCCGAAAAAACGCGTTTAACAAAAATGGTAGAATCAGGCAAAGAGCCTTTCATTGTGGCCGAATGGCCCAAGTCGGGATAGAGATGCCACTCAATATGACTGCCTTTTTTGCACGCATTAGTAACAAGTTTAATCTGTCCGGCTTTCGGTGAGTCTACATCCTGCCCACCAGTTCCCCAGAAAATAGGAATGTCTGTTTTTATGGCGGGATAATATCTGACACTCATGATAGCTTGTATAAGCGGTGATGGATCTTTCTTAAAGCTATTTGCGGCGGTTAATTTATCTGAAAATATTTGTTTTTCTATATCACGCAGACAGTGAGTTTGTGAAAGGCGAAAAGAAGGGATTGCCTTATCACTCAGATAATCCTCTGGCAATAATGAGGGTTTAACCATTGACGCGGTATTTATTGCTAACAGAAAGTAAGCAAGCGTATGTTTGACAGAGTCGTCTCGTTTTACCATTTTTTTCATAGTGTCAGGAACACTGGTGCCCGTTGTTACAGCGCCGACAATATCGAGGTCAGGTGAGTAGCTTTTTGCGTATAAGGTAGCGGCAAACGTTGCTCCTCCGCCTTGCGACTGCCCTATGAGAACTGTTTTCTTTGATAGATGAAAATTGCCTTGCTGAACTGCGCGGATACTATCAAGCAGACTATAAGCTGTTGCCCGATAGTCAGAATATGGGTGCAATCCGGGGGTTCCCAATCCTTGGTAATCTGTAGCAACAATGGCATATCCTTGTTTGAGCCAGTAATTGAGGTATCCAATATCACGTTCACTTCGGCCTGCAAACGATGGAGCACAAATATTCGCGATACCAACGGTACCATGTGCCCAGGCTAATAATGGCCATCCACCTTTTGGTGGCGTTCCTTTCGGTAAAAATAGCGCACCAGAAACCGTAATTGGAGAATGACCATCGACACCATCAGTCGAACTATAGAGGATGCGAATGTTTTGATCGGCATTTGATAAGTTTTGTGCGGATTTTAATGGTTCGGCACGAAGTAGTTGACCAGCTTGTTCTGGTGTTTTCCCAGACCACTTATAAAATTTGGGTAGATTATGATCTACTATGCTAATTGGAGCTTGGGCAGAAGCAAGCACAGGATTGATTGTTAATGCAAAAAATAACATATTAATCAATCTGTTATTCCATGAAAATATCGCTGCCATGATTTTATCCCCTGACTTCTTCAAATATCACTTACCTTAGCAAACTCCACTTATCTGTAGATGAAATGCTTATCTGTTTAAATCACGTATCTGTAAATGGCAACGCAGGCGTTTTTGTCATTAACCTGAAATACCTTGCACTTTATATGTAAGGTATTTCAGGTGTACTAAGGGGGGTTTTAGATATCATGGAGTTGGAGTAATGCGTCAACATCACCTGAAACAATCAGAGACAGGTGGCGAGTTATTGTCTCTACCGGCCAGTCCCACCATGCTAATTTTTCCAGTTTGACTATCACATCAGGGGGAAAACGGGTTTTTATGATTCTGGCCGGGTTACCACCAACTATGGTATATGCAGGTACATCAGTAGTAACCACAGCACGGGATGAAATAATCGCACCATTGCCGATTTTTACACCGGGCATAATTAATGCGTCATAACCTATCCAAACATCGTTTCCGATCACGGTATCTCCCTTGATGGGAAGTTCTTCAAGGGAAGGCGTGACCTTTTCCCACCCATGACCAAAGATCTGAAAAGGGTAAGTTGAAATACCAGATAGCTTATGGTTCGCACCATTCATGATAAATTGCACTTTTCTTGCAATAGCGCAAAATTTACCAATTACCAGTTTGTCTCCAATAAACGGGTAATGGTACAGGACATTACGTTCAAAATTTTCAGCGTCTTCTGGGTCATCGTAATACGTGTAATCTCCAATAATAATGTTCGGATTTTTCACCGTATTTTTAATATAGCAAACTTGAGGAAAACCCTTCATTGGGTGCTTGTCACAGGGGGTAGGGCCATTCACATGAACTCCTTTTTTCTCTTATATTGTTAGAGTATTAACTGATAACTTCAATATCGTTTAAGTGACTATTTTGGATTGGTGATTTCCCATTAAAAAATTGAATAAGAATATCAGTCAGCACATCAGGCCGTTCTATCATGACAAGATGGTCTGATTTTTTTATTGTCGTAAATATAGAGTTAGGGAAAATGGAGGCGCAATGTTTAATAATTTCTGGCGGAGTGATGGTATCGTATTCACCCGTTATGAATAAAGTAGCTTTGTTAAAATCGTTTGCTTTTTCATATTTCCTTTGGTTTAAAAGGCGATTTTGAAGATACTTATATCTTTCTGCATGATGACGTGTTGATTCCAACAGTGTTTTCTTAACAAGTTTGTGTGTTGTTTCTCTGCCTAGGATCTCGACACTCGGGTCAAGGCAAAGAATACTTTCAATGGTATTTTCTGTAAACGCTTCATAATTCCCTTCAGTCAGTGCCTTTAATGCAGTACTCAACTTATCTTGAATATGAAGTGGCTGGGTGAGTGCAGTACCAATAAATGCAGTTTTATTCACTCGCTCAGGCCATTTGTACGTAAACTCAAGCGCTGTAGCTCCACCGTATGAAATACCGATGAGATTTATTGTTTGTAAAGATAAGGTATCTAGAAGATGTCGTGTACATTCCGCTAGAAACTCGAAATTTTGATTTGGCGGGATATCATCAGCAGACCCCGTCCCAGGCAAGTCAACAAAGATGAGAGGGCTGTCTTCTTTGAGGAGATATTCTAGGTGAGGTAAGGAGTACATATCCTGAAAACCACCAACGATAATCAGTTTTGGGACGACTAGAGGGTCACTGATATCGCCAATAACCCGAAAAGCATATTTTACGCCATTCCAGGTAATTTCACTTCTGTCATGAGGCGGAATACGAAAACTGGAATCAATAAAAGCAGAGAGTGATTGAACATTTCTGAATCTTAGAACATCACTCCAGTCTATTTTCTTACCTAATTTATCCTCAATAAAGATTTGTATTTCAACTAAAGAAATAGAATCTGCGCCAAGACTGAAAAAATCGTCATAAATATCCATTGATTCAACAAGTAGCACTTCACGACATATTTCCAGTACATCATGTTCAGTCTTATTTAACTTGGTTTTTTGCAATGACTCAGTCATATCTTCCTCCTATTGTCATCTAACCAATATTATATCCCGCTTTTTATTCTGTGAAACTTAAAAATCAACCAAAGAACAAAAAGGTAGTGTTCAGCACAGATTTCTACTTTTTTGGTCTATCTCAGTAATGTTGATATTGATAAAAGAGACTAAATGGAACTCCGAGTATTCGGAGATGCCAAAGTATAGTGTTTTTAATCAATACCATTAAAAAAATGGATTCACTAGATATGGCTGAATAGATTTCGGAGAAAAACGAGTGGCAGATAATAATCCAAAGAAAGATTTTATCATCAGAAATATCAATGAAATTGAGCTGGATAATTTTGAACGCTCTCCATTTTATGCATCTCATGGAGGCTCTTTAACAGAGGGGACTCAGGCTTCTAAACTAGGTGCTTCCGTTGACTGCGTTCCTCCCGGAAAACGTGCAGTACCCTATCACTTCCATTATTCACAAGAAGAAATGTTCATTGTTATCAAAGGTTCTGGAACACTTCGTATTGCGGGTGACATGATACCGATAAAAGAAGGCGACGTTATCTGTATCCCTCCGGGAGATAAGTATCCACACCAAATCATTAATACATCCAATGAAATGCTGCGTTATGTTTCCATCAGCACCATGGAAAGTCCTGAAATATGCGAATACCCCGATTCAAATAAATATTTAGCCAAATCCGATGTAAGTGGGATGAAAAAATTTTGTGCTGTGAATTTTATGGGGGAGAGTGTTGATTATTGGGAGAGTGAGCCATAAAAAATCTGTCGTAGCAGGGTGAATTATCGCCATGGAGAATAGAGCCCCCATGGCGCACATGTACACCCTATTTATCAACCGTGAAAGGTTACGCTTTCCTTCACGGGAATACGTTCCATACGAACAGAGTGAGTAAGAGCGTTTGGGTCAGCATAACCAAATGAGATCCCGAATAAGAGTTGGTATTGTTCTGATACTCCAAGTATTTCTCTGACAGTATCAGCATGGAAACCAAGTAACGTTTGCGGAATTCCGGCATAACCTCTGGCTGCAAGCGATAAAAGGAATGTCTGAGCGTACATACCTATGTCTGATGCAACACGAACATTATCACCAAATGAAGGCATAAAGAGAAAAGCGGCATGAGGTGCCCCAAAAAACCTGAAGTTACGTAAATATACTTCGTGCCGTTTAACGCTATCTTCACGTGCCACCCCCAGAGCCTCATAATAAACTCTGGCTTGTTCCTGACTCCGGGTAAAATAGTCTCCATAGAAATCAGCATAATCAAAAGTGAAATCTGGTGTGACAAGGCCTTCCATGTCTTTTTGGATCATAGCCTGTTCCAGAGTATCTTTGGTTTTACCTGATGCAATATGGACATGCCATGGCTGTGTATTACAGTTGGATGGCGAATGCTGGGCATCCGACAGAACTTGATGTATTTGTTTTTCTGTTAGCGGAGTTGGTAAAAATGAGCGGGGAGAAAAACGATTGCGAACAGTTTCATCAAATGCGAGTGTCGTTGTATTCATCTAATCCTTCTTTTAGAACAGTCAGTGCATTTCAAGTTTTGAAAAACGCATCTTAAACATGTTAACCATTCAAAAAAAACCTATAATCCCGAAAACACTGTTGCGAATTTTGCATAGATGAAAGATCTGACTCAAATAAATGCCCGTACGATGCAAATATTCCTTGCTGTCATTAGTGAGGGATGTTTTTCAGAGGTAGCCAGACAAGAAGGTCTTTCGCCTTCTTCAGTCTCTAGAACGATACAGTTATTGGAGCATTCCCTTGGGATTCAGCTCTTTTACCGCAATACACGCGCTGTTATTGCGACGGAAGAGGGGCGACTTTATGCGGATGCCTTCAGAAATATTCTCCGGCAGTTAGATGACACTAAAACGCTAATCGGTGAAAGACGGCAGGATCCGGGAGGACATATCCGGCTTAATGCCCCGATATCCTTTGGGCTACGTCATCTTTCTCCATGGATTAGTGAACTTAGTCAACGTTATCCGGCACTGAATATTGAATTAAATCTGACAGATACTTTTATTGATCCGCTCGCTGACTCTACAGATTTGTTATTTAGAATATCTTTTATGAAAGATTCGGGGTTTCATGGAAGATTTATTTCTGATCAAACTTACTATCTGGTTGCCAGCCCGGAATATATCGAAAGATATGGAGCACCGGCAACACTTGAGGATTTGAGTAAACATCGTCTTTTGGCCTACAAAGGTGTTATGGGTACGCAGCGCTGGTTATTCGCACGTGGAGAGGAAAGGGTGCAAATGACACCTGAAACCCGGATAGTTTCAGACAACGCTGAACTATTAACACGAGCGGCTGAAGATGGTGCAGGGATTATTCTATTTCCTGACTGGCAGATAGGGGAGTTAATGAAACAAAAAAAGCTGGTGGAGGTCAAAATGGACTTTGATGTTTCAACGGGGGCTTCCGAGCAATCCATATATATGCTGTATCCGGGAGGGAAATATCCCTCTTTGAATACAAGAGCAGTTATTGATTTCTTTCTCGATAAATTTGGGACACCGCCATATTGGAAATATACGCCTGCCTGATGGGAGTATCCGTTTTTCTATTGAAGACTATGTTGCTGCTGGTGGAATTATTGCGTCTCTTGGCGATCGTAAATTATCCCCTGAAGCATACACTGCTGTTGCTGTTTATAAACAACAACAGCAGTGTGATTTATCATCACTTTATAACTGTTCATCTGCACTTGAGCTGAAGGAAAGAGGCTTTGAAGCTGATGTTAATCTATGCCTTGAGATTGATGTGAGTGTAAATGCTAATCGTCTTTATGGTAATTTTTATAGGGCTGTATGAGTAATCCCTATACTGAATAACATTAAATATCAAAGAAATGGTTTAGTAAATTATATGTGACAAATGTAGTAATAAGTGCATATAGGGGTTCAATCCACTTCCACTTTTTATGGAGAATTTTCAGAGTGATACTCCAAAATACGAGTATCACAAAATAAGTAATAGAAAAGGCCATAATTTAATTCCATAACGGAAGGTGTATTTGGTTTTTATTCATTGATTTTTCTATCAAAACAGGGAGAGAATCGAGCCTTTATGGGCATTCGCTCCTTAATTCTTGCCATATTAACGCTAATATCTTCCTCAGTTACCTGATAATCGTTCCATAAATGGTGATAAACACTGACATCATCTGGCCACCTATTTACGACGGAAAAACCCCGATTCAAACATTCCTGATGTATAGCTTCATATCTTTTCTTCAAAAATAACAACTTATCTCTGAAAAAAATCACGTGTCCTTTTCCTAGTAGATATTTTTCCGATGTACTCAAGGTCACATTACCTTTCCTCCTAACTATCTCATTGGGAATTCTGGTTAATTCTCTATGTTCAGCAAGTAAGTGTTGATCACACAATTCACTTGGCAGTATAAGATTTATTCTGGTCATAATTTTTAATCACAATATCGCTAAATATAATTTATTTTCAATTAGATAGAGTTTGGGGACAAAAGCTTTCTGTAGTCGTCGGCCTTAAACGCCTTACTATGTCACCGAGAGAGCATCTTTAAAAGACTTGGGCATGATGCAGAAATGTGGATTTTTGAAGCAGATCTCAAAAATAACTCATAAGGCATAGAAGGGGGTAGAGACCGGAAACCGACGCGTAAATATTGACATTTCGCTTGCCACCGAAGCATCACAATAACTTCCCCTATATATTTCCCATGCCTTTTGTGGCTATTAATCTGAAAAAGGAAAATACTCGCATGTATGATATTCATGTTGTTCTCAGTAATACTCCGGGTGCTCTTGCTGTGCTAGGTTCTTTACTGGGTAAAAATGACATTAGCTTGGAAGGTGGTGGGGTTTTTACGGTTGGCAATGAAAGCCATGCCCATTTTTTAGTTGAAGATGGAGAGCAGGCTCGTCTGGTTCTAATGGCTGCCGGTTTAGATGTACGTGATGTCGTTAAGCCATTAATCAGAAAACTGAATCAGGAACGGTCAGGTGAACTGGGAGAAATAGCTGATGCTATCGCACGAGCTGGCATTAATATAATTACCCAATACAGTGACCACCATAATCACTTAATTCTTCTTACTGATAATAACGAACTTGCTACAAATGCCACCATTAAATGGGATACATCCTCGGAATAAAAAATAAAAGCCATTAAGCCATATAACCGAATAAACCGACTAAACTGTAAAACATTCAATTCATCGTGGATTTGGTTGAATAAAAAGGCTTTATCATTCCGAAAAATTTTACGAAGTGGAGTATATGATGGCTGGACAGCAGCTTGAATTTGATGAAGTGATTGAAACATTGCCATTGCACAGTTGGTCGGAAAGCGTACCTCATTCAGTACAACAGAATGCGCTTGTTTCTCTGGAACTGGGTAAGGTTCTCTACCTGCCAGAACTGAGTTTCTCTTTAATGCCAGAAGAACAACAGTTGCTCAGAGAAGATGCGGTCAAAGCAGGGCGTAAGAATATCAGCTACCGTCCGGATGAACATAAAATAGCTGGCGTGGCGTTGCAGTCTGATGAAAAACTAGCGCATGAGCTAATGCAACGTTATTATCAACATTGTCAGCAATTGATTGAGCATCTGTTGCCAATATATACGGAAGTACTGCATACACCCGTCAATTCGCTACGGGTTCATCCCGTCACCACATGGAAAACCGGTAATTCTTGGCGTAAAGACGACAGCCGGTTACATGTAGATGCCTTTCCTTCCAGACCGATTCAGGGGCAGCGTATTCTTCGCATATTCACTAACATTAACCCGGCGGGCGAACCTAGGGTATGGCGAGTAGGTGATAAATTCCCTCAGATTGCCGAGCAATTCCTTCCTGCGACTCGTAGCTATTCCCGTATTAATAGTTGGTTACAGCACAAATTAGGGATAACCAAAAGCCGCCGTACCCATTATGATCATCTGATGCTCGGGCTGCATGATGCGATGAAAGCCAACCAGCAATATCAGCAGCAGGGTGCTCAGTTAGAGGTTAAATTCCCTGCGGGTAGTACCTGGATTTGTTACTCAGATCAGACACCTCATGCTGCGATGTCAGGACAATTTATGCTGGAGCAAACTTATCTATTGCCAATATCTAAAATGGCTTCGCCAGAAAATTCACCACTAAAAGTGTTGGAATATAAACTCAATAAAGCGCTGTTGTAAATAGTTTGGTCGGACTAAATATTTAGCGTTTTATTAAAGTCCGACCATTTCATAATTAATACTCAAATGAAATAAGCCATTATATTAAAGTAGTGAACTGAAATAAAATGCCACCAATTTACAAGAGAATGACACCATTATTCGAGCCATAACCAGCGATGAACTTGTTCAAGTATCACATTAGTCATATCTGGTTCTTTAATAGCCAATAGGATTGCAATGATAATTCCTGCCAGAACACCCACTGAAAACCACATTATCTTATACTTGTATTCTCTTTTTTGCTTGTGTGGGTTGCCATGCCATTTGTTTCGGTCTCGGAATTCTTTAGGGTTATAGTAGTAGTCTTTTTTATCTGAACTTGTCATTGCGTTTTTAAACCTCCCCGTATTATAGACCGTAATTTGTTCAAGTCCGTAATAAAATCGAATGAAATAGCTGTAAGTTTTTGCCATCCGAACATGATATTTTTCTTTGTTAAGTGGAGTATTTATTCCATAAAATCAGTGTCAGACATTAATGTATTTTCTGATAACTTTGCAACTGTGTTGGTTAGGTAAAAAACTAGGGATTGGAAAAACGTAATTAAATGAAGGGGATTTTGAAGTTGTCTGCAGAGGAGGGCGTGTCTCATAATGAGTGTAGAGGCTATGGGCCTGATCGAAGAAAACTTGGTTCAAATACGCCACTTTTTGTCAGTGAAATAGCATAAAATAAGGCCGGAAAATCCGGCCTTATTATTACGACTCGTAATCTTATTGATCTGCTGCTGGGCCGCAACCGCCAATGATCTTGGAGATAGATACTGCCGGATGAAGCAAGTAGTCATAGCTACAATTATTTTTTTTATTTTCCACACGACCAGTACATGCAGTCAATGTTGCCAAAACAGTCCCTACTAATACAATTTTAATTAATTTTTCCATAATTTTTAATAACACCTTGTCTCTTTTAGTTCCTATGAAAATTAAGCTAAATTAAATCATTAGCTTAATTAGATTATATTAAGCCCATAATAATTTCAAGTATTATTGTAATCAATGATGGGTGATTTGGAATTTAAAAATATGAATTTAATTTCATGCAGCATGAAATAGGGTGGACAATAAGAAAACTGAGCACATAAAATTAACACTATTTAGTTAAGAGTGTTTGGATGGAATAGGACACCGATTTTTCAATATACGGTCAATCTGACTATATCTCTTAATTATTTCCCTCGACATCTGAGTTTTTTTGAGAATCGCAAGTAATTACCTATTATAAAACTTCAACATGAATATCCTATGATTCGATAATAAAATTGACATTCAACATATTTATCTAGAATTGTACAAAATTACAAACTAAGATAAATTAATTGAATAACGACCCTATCTTAAGGTAAATATCCAGCGAATCCTGTGCGCGTGTAAGGTGCGTTACCGGTTAGTGGCTGGCCTGTCATAGCTAAAAGGAAATAATATATGCGTATTCGTTGTTCAGCGCGTTTACTGATCATTAGCCGATCTAATCGAGTGTTAATGTTTAATTTTGTACATAATGAAGGTGCATTAGCTGGTCAGTCATATTGGGCCACGCCCGGAGGAGGCGTTAAAAAAGGAGAGTCTTTTGAGCAAGCCGCTATTAGAGAACTGCGTGAAGAAACAGGTATCCGAAAAGATAATGTTGGACAATGTGTTGCTCAAAGAACATTTGAAATGACTCTCCCTAGTGGAGAGGCTGTTTTAGCAAAAGAACATTTTTATATCGTAAAGATTGATAAAGAAGATATCAATATTACTGAATGGACTGAAAATGAAAAGTCAGCGATTAAACAGCATTATTGGTGGGAAATCGACCAGCTTGCCAATGCAGTGGAAACTATTTATCCCAATGATATAACAGAAATACTTTTTACTGCGGTAAAAAATAATATCCCTCAGCGGCTATAACAGGCTACTGAATCTTTATTCCAAATATCCTATATTGTTTCAAAGTAGCTAAATGTAGATTCCGATTTTACAAATCGGAATTGAATTAAGTGATTAGTTGCGTAATCAATGTAATCTATACAGTTAGAATTCAAACCGCTGGGTTTCCCGTTCAGCGTTAATGGTCAAGGCTCGATAGGAATGTCTAGTTGTTAGCTCATTAGAAATGTCCTGTGAACACACAAACATCATATTTCTGCTTTAAAACAATTGTTCATTTATAGCTCAATAAGACTGTATTTAGTAGCGAAATTAACTCATCACATAAAAAGCTAATATATACTCGATAAACTTCAAGTTGCAATGGGTAGTATGAGACGAGTCCTTATATCTCCCCGCGACGCGGGGAGATATAACACGCATCTTGAAGTTGAATTGGTACATGTGGTGAAACCAGCTCACATAACTCAATAATATTTATTGAGTTTTCATAACTAAAGCATAAGAATAGATAAACATTTATTGATAGAAATTGAACTGTTTTTATCTAAATTGATGTACAACGCTATTAATACAAGGCGCTATATGAAAATTTCTTCTTTTAAATTAAAAAATTATCGCCGTTTATCGGATATTACACTAACACTTGATGACAAAACAACAATTCTAGTCGGTGCAAACAATAGTGGAAAAACATCTTGTATTAAGGCGTTATACACTTTTTTGAGTCGACGTGGCAGTATGCACATCAAAGACGTACCTAAATGTAATTGGAAAGAAATCAGAAGATTAGGTCAGTTAATTGAGGAAGATATTCCATCCAATGATGATGAAGAAAATGTGTTTTTAACAAATTTAACACAATTTCTACCTTTACTGGATATTGAGATTAATGCCGATGCAAAAGAAGCCTATAAGGTTAGAGATATTCTACCGGATCTGGAATGGAAAGGTGGTTCTCTTTTTATCCGTATAAAATATGAACCTAAGAACATCACGGAATTGTGCCAAGAATTCAGCAAAGCAAGAAAATTGGTTTCAGAACACAGTAAAACCTCACTTTGGCCTAAGGATCTCTGTGACTTTCTGGAGAAAGGTAATAATTTTGAACGTTATCTTGAGAAAAAATACTATATCCTGAGCGATGATTTTTTACAGCCGCTATCTTCAACAGTTTTAGAAACATTAATCCGAATAGATGTTATTTCTGAACAGCGTGGGCTGGGTCAGGATGATAATGAAATAAGAAAAGGACCATACACAGAAAAACATAGCCTCAATAAATTACTACGTGATTATTATGATAACATTTTAAATCCCGATATATTTCCTGATCCTAAAGATATCACCGTTCTGGGACAACATCAAAAGCTGGAAGAAAATTTTTCAAAGAGATTGAATTCCCAATTTGAAAAGCCAATGAGTGAGTTAGAAGTTATGGGTTATACTGGTATTGGTGGTAACCCTACAGTTAAAATAGCTGCAAAAATTAGCGGAATGGATGCGTTACAAAGAGCATCATCTATACATTATCACTTTGATGAAAAAGATGCTGAGTATATCCCAGAACATTATTTAGGACTGGGATATCAGAACTTAATCTATCTGACTTTTAGACTTCTTGAATTTCGCGATAAATGGATGCGTATAGGAAAATCAGCAATTTCCCGAAATACATCAGAAACAAAGTCAGAATTAGCACAAATTGAGCCAATCCACTTAGTGTTGGTTGAAGAGCCGGAAGTTAATTTACATGCTCAAGTTCAACGGGTTTTTGTTTCAAATGCATATAATGTGTTACGGAATCATCCTGAACTAAGAAATAAAGATGGGAAGGACAATTCGGAATACTATACACAATTAGTCATTAGCACTCATTCCAGTCATATTATTAATGACGTTGATTTTAAAGAGTTACGATATTTTAAACGGATTAGTGCAAACTTGTTGACACCTATGAATCATACGACAATTGCTAATATGTCTGAGTTATTTGCATCCCCAAAAGAAGAGCTAAAATTTGTCAGAAAACACCTGAAATTAACTCACTGTGATATCTTTTTTGCTGATGGTGTTATTTTTGTTGAAGGGCAGGCTGAACGTCTTTTAATTCCTCAATTCATTGCTGAATATTTTCCTAAATTAACGAGCCGATATATCTCAATTATTGAAGTTAGTGGTGCACATACACATAAATATAAAGATCTAATCGAAAATCTTGGAATGACAGCCTTAGTTATTACGGACATTGACTCGGTCAATAAAGATAACAAAAAATGTTATCCAAAAATAAAATCATCACAAAAAACAAATAATACAACGCTTATAAAATGGCATCCTAAAAAAGAGAATTTAGATGAACTTATAAATATATCAAGCAAGAATCATATCATAACCACCAAAAATTCAAATGTTTATATTGCATATCAAAAAGCAACGAATATTGAAGGTAAAAAAATATTGTCAAGAACATTCGAAGATGCTTTGATTCTAGCTAACATTAAAAATGGATTTTTCAATAAAATAGAAAAAATCACAAAGGCCAGAGAAGAATTCACACTAAATCAAGATGTTGATGCATTATGTGAGTCACTTTTCAATTACATACAGGAGTTAAAAAAAGGGGAGTTCGCTTTTGAATGCCTATTTTATCTTTCTGAAATTGCTGATCATGAAGAACCACTTGATAAAGAAAGAGTGAGTTTCACTCCTCCAGAATACATAAAAGATGGACTTGATTGGCTAAATAAAAAATTGACACCAAAGAAAAGGAAATAGTATATGTCAACTGACTTTTTTCTTGCGGAGACACGTTCGGTGGATCATGATGATAGTGTCGATGATATCATTCAAGAATGTATACATTCCGAGTCAAAACGTAGTTTCATTACTTTTGCTGGGGCAGGTTCAGGTAAAACCTTTTCTTTAAAACAAGCATTGAGTTACCTCAAAGATGAACATTTAATTGATTTTTCTCGCAAAGGAAAACAAATTGCCATTATTACCTATACGAATAATGCTGCTGATGAAATATCTAATAGAATTGATAAACACCCCATATTTACCATTTCAACAATTCACAGTTTTTGTTGGACTTCGATTAAAGGATTTAATGAAGACATTCGGCATTGGTATTTAAATACCATACCTAAAGAAATTGCAAAAATTGAAGAATTAGAGCGAAAAGGGCGCTCCGGTAAAGCTTCCGATACCAGAAAAAAAACACTTATCCGCTTGAATGCTAAATTAGAATGGTTGAGTGAACCTCAAAAGTTTGTGTATGACCCTAATGGTATCAACTCCTCTAAAAATGCCTTATCACATACAGATGTCCTGAACATATTTTCTGATTTTCTTACAAGTAAATCTATGATGAAAGAATTACTTGCAAGCAAGTATCCTTTTATATTTATTGATGAAAGCCAGGACACAGACAAGACTGTTATTAATGCATTTTTTAATTTACAACAAAGCAAACAGGACCAAATAGTTATAGGTCTTTTGGGAGATACTATGCAGCGTATCTTCGGTGTTGGAGATGAGGGGTTAGGCCTGACATCACCACCAGCACCTGGTTGGGAAGTAATTAATAAAGAAATGAACCATCGTTCTGCACGGCGGATTGTTGGGTTGGGTAATCAAATCCGAAGTAATATTGATAATCGAAAACAATATGCAAGAGAAGGGGCACCAGAAGGATATATTCGGTATTACTTACTGCCTCAAAATATAGAAAATAAAGCCGAAACAGAAATAAATATTCGTAGAGAAATGGCAAATCTGACAAGAGATCAGGGTTGGAATGATATAGAGGAAAAAGAGACTGCTATCTTACTTCTAGAACACAAAATGGCAGCTAGGCGCCTCGGGTTTCATCAGTTATGGGAAAAGCTAGAAAAAGCAAAAAGTCTAAAAGAGAGTATGAGTGCTGGCAGTAATACTGAATTGAGTTTTTTCGCAAATATCATTCTACCACTTGCTGAAGCAAGTCTTAATGATAAGCGTGCAGAATTGATGTCGATACTTAGGAAATATAATTCACCTCTTTTAGAGCCAGATATCTTAGAGGCCAATAAGGACGATCCATTAGTTTCCGCTCGCGCAGCTGAACATAAATTCAAGTCAACCATTACAAATAATGATGTCAGTTTTCAGGATGTACTAGACATTCTAGCTAGCCACAATCTGATGAAAATTCCATCTAAACTGCAATCATTTTTGACATCGAATAAATATAAAAGCATCAGCATGACATCAGAAAAGGACAATTCATCAGTCGATGCTGATGAATTTGATGCATGGACTGATGCGCTCAAAACACGTTTTTTTCAAGATGCATGGACTGATGCGCTCAAAACACGTTTTTTTCAAATCAGGGATTACAAAAAGTATATTTCCGATGAATCAAAATACCGAACCCATCAAGGAGTAAAGGGAAATGAATTTGATCGTGTTATGGTTATTATGGATGATAATGAAGCAGGTGGGTTTATGTTTTCTTATGAACAATATTTTGGGGTCAAAGAGCCATCCGTCGCTAGCTCAAAGAGACAAAATGCTGAAAAGCAAAAATTAAAAGAGTTAGAACGCACCGGTAGGCTATTCTACGTAACCTCTACAAGAGCAAAGCTCAGTCTTGCCCATGTCATATATACATCGGATGTTCAGGCGTTAAGAAATAAACTTATTGACAAGAAATTTGCTCGACCGGATGAAATAATTGAACCGCAAATTACAGAAACGAATATTGTTAAATTCTAGCTTTTGTCAAAAATCTCCTTTGAACGCCCTTGAAGCTTAACTAGGGCTTCTAACATATCATCTTGATCGATAGAGAGTTGGGATTTTTTACCTGGCTCTTTTTCTTTGCGACGTGACGGCCCATTTTCAGCAGGCATAGACTGTGAGCGTCGGTTATCTCTCTTATCATCGACAATTTTCGCTATCCTTAATCAGATAAACAATCTTATCATATTGAATAGTAATGTTTTTATAGACTTTTCTGTATTCTATAATGGTCAGAATAGTATCTAAATTCTCATCTTGTTCTAACGGTCGATGTACATCATATTCATGGCGGGGAAGCTTACCAAATCGATGATTATAATCAGCCATAAACTCTTCAGTAAATGTGTTCGCAGCCTCTATTGAACAGATATTCTTAAGGCTAAACTCTTTAACTAAGTGATCATGAAGTGTGCCCATGAGTACGTACAACACGACCTTTTTCTTGGCTGGTTTCTGCACAAATAGTTTGAATGTTTAGCTCATGCATGGCTCGACTAAACTATGTATGACCATCACCACTATATAGCATTTTTATTATTAATTCTAAATATACCCGCTTTATCACTGTAAAATGCTAATGGTTTACCATGTCTCTCAATATAACGCCGAGTGGCATTAAAGTATGTAAATGTGGGTTCTGCTTGAACAAAAAGGAGGTTCCATGATTTTGCTTGTCGCATCATCAACATAGACTAATGCTGTACATTTGGAAACTCGGCCTTCAAACCAATCATGGTCACAGCCATCAATTTGGATCAATTCACCAGTGCAGGGGCGTCTGCTAGCGCGTGAAAAATTGGAAGAAATACATGGGATGACCATTGGTAAAGAGACGCTTCGTCGGTTGATGATCCAATTTGGTCAGTGAATGATTATTGGTAATAAACGATTACTAGAATTACCTCGAGCAATATCATTCATACTTAAAGGGTCATGCTCACGGTAGCGTTTTATCAATCGGCTACAATGACGTGGTGTAATGTCGAGTATCACGTCCGCACGACCTGGTGTCATTTTGTGATCAATGACATCTTGTAGAACCTTAATGTCCTGATTGCAGCTAAAAGGTTTTCTCCTTTATGCCTCAAAAAGTGACATTACTATATTGGTGCCACAATAAATGTCAAGGCTCGATAGGAATGTCTAGTCGCTGGCTCATTAGAAATGACCATTGGTTTCAAAAATAACACTATTTTTGACATTGCATAAAGCTATGATATCAGAAAATAACAGCTCATTAACTGATACTAATGAATTTGAGGTATGAACTAAGGCACTTAGACTCTTTTAACTTGCCGCAAGCAAGATCGGGTCTGTCAGAAAGAACTGTTCCTAGACGCACTCCTGAGAACCTTGCAGCAGGGCGATTAGTCGTTTTGTATCGAGAGTCTACCCCCCGCTCGACATAGGTTAGCTTATCAAATGCCTGACAATGTATTGATGAGAACCCTTGTTTAGTGAATTTAAATGCGCTAAATGGTATGATTGTATATAAATATTTAGACATGCGAATAAAACTTACTATATGAATTTTATTTTAATTCCTAGCAATCAATCCATCCCTTCATCAGGTATAAATACAGCGTATCTAAAAATAGATAACTGGAATGATTATTCTTTCGTAACAATGTTTTACCTAACTGTATTTGACGAAAATGGTGCGAAACACGATCTTGGGAACGTAAAGATCGGCTTTAAGGGACAAAAGGTCGAACAAACAACGCACAGTCAGTTAGAGCACACATTTACCAACCTTTCTGATAATTATTTCTCACTCGGTGAAAGTGTCGGATACTACAAGACGATTGCTAATGATTTGTCTCAACAATCCAAAGAAAGTCTATTAAGTGCTTTGAATGACATTGTTTTCAAGCCTCAAATTATAGATGAAATAGTAAATGAAAGTGTTTTCGGTACATCTTTGCTTCGTTTTGTAAGCTTATCGGTTGTTAAAGGACAATTCATAAGAATTTTGAGTGGCGGCGTTGAACTGACTCCCTATGATTTTAGTTTCATACGTCAACCAGCTGATGATCTAGCAGAGATAAGACTACAATTTGTTGTAGAACCCTATTCGAAACCTAAAACAAACATACATGCAATTATTGGTCGTAATGGTGTAGGTAAAACTACCTTGCTCAATGGAATGATTGCTAGTGTTATTAATCAAGACCTTTCAAAAGGGTGTTTTCAGGAAAATACTTTGTTTGGAAACGGGAAAACTATTAGTAATGATTTTTTTAGTAGTATTGTTTCTGTCTCTTTCAGTGTATTTGACCCTTTTGACCCTCCATCAGAAAGAGCAGACCCTTCAAGAGGTACTTGTTATTACTATATTGGTTTGAAGCAAAAATCTAAAGAAGCACTCAAAAGCTTATCTGAACTACATCATGAATTTCATAACAGTTTAAGGAATTGTTTTATTGATAGTGTTAAAAAAAATAGGTGGCTAAATGCTGTTGAAACTCTAGAATCCGATAGCAATTTTGCTGATATGGATCTTAAAATTCTTGCGGATGTTAAAAGTGAGGAGTATTTAAAAAAAGCTGCGTTACACTTAATCTCAAGGATGAGCTCAGGTCATGCTATTGTTATTCTTACTCTTACAAAACTAGTTGAAAAAGTAGAAGAAAAAACGCTTCTCCTCATTGATGAACCTGAAAGTCATTTACACCCACCTCTACTTTCTGCATTCACTCGGGCATTGAGTGATTTACTTTCAAACAGGAATGGCGTGGCAATAATTGCTACTCATTCACCTGTAGTATTACAAGAAATTCCTCAAAGTTGTGTATCTAAAATAATTCGATATGGGAAAAGTATGAATATCTCGCGCCCCAAAATAGAAACATTTGCTGAAAATGTTGGTATTCTGACACGAGAGGTTTTTGGCTTAGAGGTAACGAAGTCTGGGTTTCATGCTCTTTTACAGTCATCTGTTGATGAAGGAGGGAATTATCAAGATATATTCAACGAGTATGGCAAAAAATTAGGTGTTGAAGGGCAATTTTTACTCCAGAGTATGATTTCAAATAGGGATAATGGCCAGGAGTAAAAATGAAAAAGCTTCCATTACCTAATTATCATTTTTTAGATGTTTACAATACCTGCATTTCAGATTGTAATTCTAATAATCTCACTGCAATGAGGGCGATTAGTCAACGATTACCTGAATTCGTGTCATCTTATCAACAAGGAGCTGAGTCTGTAACATTACATCTAACGACTCCATCCAGACGTGGTCATTCAGAAGATGAGGTTATCAGCAATATAACAAAAGCTGATTTTGTTGGGTTATACGACGACTGCTTATCGAAAGCAGGAACTAACGGAAGAGTAATATATGATGCAATAAGATCATCCTCTGATGGGGTGTGCCCCCTCTGTGGAATAGGTCACGTTTCTACACTTGACCATTACTTACCAAAGGCGCGATATCCTCTTTATTCAGTACATCCACATAACCTTGTTCCTGCATGTAAGGACTGCAATACAGGCAAAGGAAGCCCTGTTTTACGTACTAATCTTGATGAATTATTCCATCCTTATTTTATATCGCTACGTTTTATCAATGAACATTGGATAGCGGCTGAAATTATCGAGACAACACCTGTTACCGCACAGTTTTATCCTCATTTGCCAACAACCTGGGATAGTGATTCGCAACAAAGAGCAATCAACCATTTCGATGGTTTTAATTTAGCCAGTAGATATAAAGTTCAGGCTTCACAATTTTTCACTATGTTCATTGAACAGGTACGAGAATTAAAGCATGAACAAAATCTCAATACAGAACAAATTCAGGTTAACTTCAGAAATAAAGCTTTGAATCAGCCGTCTAATTCCATCTCGAGGGCTTTAATGGAAGCTATAGCTCAAAGTGAATGGTTCTGCTCTGAAGGTTATATCAGGTGATGATATTATTCTCATAGTAAATTAATAGTAAAGCAATTTATTAATCTCATTAAATTTAAATCTTACCAAAAATCTCTTTTTTGAAGTCCCGTGGTTCCGAGCTATTTATGAGGCTGAAGGCCGGTGCGCAGAACCTGATTATTAAATTGTCCGTCATCATGATGACGGTCTGAAGAAGTGGTATTTGATTGGCGCCAGTCAAAAACTGGTGTGATTATATTGCTGATGAAGAATCGGCAGATGAGGATTTTCTGATTGAGAGACCTGAAGTCATTATAGTAGAGCCGATTTTTCAATGTTAAACCAGAGAATAATTAACGGGATTTCACCCAATCAGAATGCTGAGTTTCGTTATCTTTCACATTTCTCAAGGCTCGATAGGGATGTCTATTCGCTGGCTAATTAGAAATAACCGCTTAATGCCCTGCATTCAGTGGCGGTTTCACTATCAGCTTCTTGATAATTATAGAAAGATAATTGAGTTCATCCTTATTTTCTGATCTTTGAACTTATTCAGCCGTGAGGGTTTTGAGTTTTTTCGGTCATAATTTACCTGTTTCCGTTATTGAAATGAACATATCAAAAACAGGTAACTATAAAATTTAAATTACAGCTTCGATAATTAGCTAACTTTCGATTCACTTATGTCAAAAAAACAAGTTAAAAGAATCAGTTTTTTTGATTTGAATTTATATTCATGAAATACATTTTTCTTTATTTTATCCAAGTCATTATAAAATTCATTATTTCCATTGATATATTCAACTAAGTCACTGACATTAAACTCTCTATTTTTCCAAACATTTGTTTTATTTCCTTTCGATATTATATCACCACTTTCTATGAAGTTTATCAGCTCATTAGCATGAAATGTTTTTATATTATTATTGCTTATCCCGCTCAATACACGATTGGCATTTACAACACCATAGTGGATGTGATTAACATCAGAAGGAATTATATCTGCATTTATAAGTAATTGTCTGAATGAATAGGTATTCTCAAGTATTTTTTTAAATTTTTCTATTTGTGAAAATCCTTTTTCTAGATGACTATAAGTATTTCTCAACTCAAAATCACTTACTGGGTGATAGGGGTTTTTGCATTCAAAAATAAATAAATTCCCATCGAGATAAGCAATTACATCAATTTCATCATTACCATATTTAAAATCAATGTTAACATGAAATCCTTTTCCAATTAGAGCTTGTTTAATTGACTCTATCATATGATCTTTATTATTAAAGGTAGATAGGTTTATTTTATTCATAAATGCGATTGACCTAATTAGATTGGAACCATGAAGTATTGTCGGTGTAATTATTATTTGCCCATCAACATTTAAAATCGGATTGTATTGTATATCAAGGTAGTGATTATGGTGTGATAAATCAAAGCTAATCATTTCAATGAACTCTCTACATTCATTTACAGGATGATTACAAATTTTATTCAATATAAAGGCAAGTTCTTCAATACTACAAACGGGTAATATTGACCGCCGTCTAAGTAAGTTCACGTCAATTGTATTTTTTGAAAGTAAATCTTTATACGCATAGTTATATGCATAGCTAATATAACCGAAATATCTCTGAATTTTTATTATATCGAAAGCAGTGAAGCTTTTATATAATTTCAAGTTTAAAAATTCGACATTATAGTTTTCTAAAGATAATGTTTCAATCATGACAGCTTCATCAAAAAATATTCTGTCATGGCTGTATATATTACATTCATGTCCGTATTCAAATATGGGTGTTTTAAGCACAATTCTTTTTATTGGATAGTCTTTTATTTCGTAAACTATATTTTCATCACTCTTGTCATTAGCAGAAAAAAATTCCGAAAGAAACTCAGAAAACGTTTTGTTTTGTTCTTTTATTTTTTTATCTTTAATTGCTCTATTTGCAATAGAAAACCATCTTAGATCCGATTTAGTATAACTTCGACGTAGGGCTGTTTCAAACTCATAGTTTTCAATGACTATATTGTTATATAACTTACTTGCTTTATAGTTAAAAAAATCTATTTTAATTTCAATATCATTGAAAATTTGTATTAAATATGCATTGTGGAAGCATTCCATATACACATCATCGCTATATTCTTCATCAGTAAGTAATAAATTTTTTCTTATAGCATTAACACATGCATCCTTATATAAAGTCAGAGTAAATGATATAGATGATAATATTGTTTCTTTGTTTCTAAAGAAAAGAGAATCAGTCATTGACATCTCATTCGACATATCATATTTATTTGTATCACTATATACCATGTCAGCAATGGCTAATGCTGTTTTAACAAAGTATGGATTAGATTTTATGAATTCTATAATTTTACTGCGTAAAATCCTCATCTCAGCGGATAGCTCAATAACATTTAAAATGTTATTTATATATTCTAAGTCATTACCATCTATCAAGTTGATAAAAAATATATCGGAAATTAGAAAGCTTAACGTTTTTGTTTTATAATTGTATTTTGATGAACGAAATGCACCTTTTTTTTTGATTTCATTAATTGGGTTTTTAAATCCCCCATAAAGTATAAATCGTAAAAAGCCTATAGCACTTCGTTTTTTTTCTTCTTTAATACTATCCATCAGTAGAATAATACTTTCATCTAGCAATTTAACCTTTTCCTTGGATTTAATGCCTTTCAGTTTTGCATTTAAATTTTCTATAATTGTATTAAATTTATTTTTGCTAATGTGCTGTATCGATAAGTTACTTATTTCTTCCAAGAAATTGTTAATCACTGCTAGCCACCTTAAGTAAATACATTAAATTTCAGATTGTACTTCCATTTATTTGCTCATATTTTACAAAAATAGCTCAGTGAATGCCACCATTAAAATAGAAATATTGTCGTAACCAGAACTTCCATAGAAAAATACGATCCCCTTTCTTGGAAATAGTGAAGTACATTAACTTTAAACTCTACTTAGTGAAAAAACGGCTGAGTTCAATAAAAACACATTAGATGTTACACCATTTCATTTTAATTGTAACATTATAAATTATGTGTATATACACTAGTTAATGAATAATCTAGCGGAAATTCACACCTGTATTGAGAACTGGTATAATCGTAGTAAAAATAACTTAATTCTTACCAAAAATCTCCTTTGAACGCCCCTGAAGTTTAACGAGGGCTTCTAGCATGTCATTTTGATCGATAGAGCGCTGGGATTTCTTGCCTGGCGCTTTTTCTTTGCGTCGTGACGGCCCATTTCCAGCAGGCACAGATTGTGAGCGGCGGTTATCTCTCTTATCATCGACAACTGTTTTAATGAGTTCGAGAGTTCGACCAAGCCGTTTGTTGTCCACAATAGCACCTTGGTCAACATCAGACAGTCGGTCATACGTGATAAAGGGAAGGGGGATGCCATTCAACCGTAGTTCTTTACGTTCGTCTGGATAGTGATAAACATCGATGCATTTACCAATAGCTCGCCGGCTATATTCACTATCCTCAATCAGATAAACGATCTTATCATATTGAATAGTTAAGTTTTTAGAGACTTTTCTGTATTCTCTGATTGTAAGAATAGTATCCAAATCCTCATCTTGTTCTAGAGGTCGATGTACATCATATTCATGGCGCGGAAGCTTACCAAATCGATGATTATAATCATCGATAAACTCATCAGTGAATGCATTAGCAGCCTCGATTGAACTGATGTTCCTGAGGCGAAACTCTTTAACCAAGCGATCCTGAAGTGTGCTATGCGCACGTTCAACACGTCCTTTTGCTTGGCTAGTTTCTGCACAAATGGTTTGAATATTTAACTCATGCATGGCTCGACCAAACTGAGTATGACCGTCGCCACCAATAGCATTTTTGTTATTAATTCTAAATATGCCAGCCTTATCGCTGTAAAGTGCCAATGGTTTTCCATGTCTCTCAATATAACGCCGAGTGGCATTAAAGTATGTAAATGTGGATTCAGCCTGGACAAAAAGGAGCTCCATGATTTTACTTGTCGCATCATCAACATAGACTAATGCTGTACATTTTGGACCACGTCCTTCAAACCAATCATGGTCACAGCCATCAATTTGGATCAATTCACCGGTACAAGGGCGTCGATACCGGGGTTGGTGAATTTTTGGGGCTCGCATTTTTCTCGGGATCCATAAATCTGCACGGATCATCAGCCGACGAAGTGTTTCTTTACCAATAGTCAGCCCATGTATTTCTTCTAGTTTTTCGCGTGCTAGCGTAGGTCCAAAGTCAGGATAATTTTTCTTAACGATATCTACAATTTGGTCAGTGAATGATTTTGGCAATAAACGGTTACTCGGATTGCCTCGAGCAATGTTATTCATACCTAAAGGGCCATGCTCACGGTAGCGTTTTATCAGTCGACTACAATGGCGTGGTGTAATGCCGAGTACCACGGCAGCACGACCTGGCGTCAGGTTGCGATCAATAACATCTTGTAGAACTTTAATGCGGTTTAATTCTTTCAACGTGAATCGTCCTGAGCTTTCTGCACTCATGACCATTTCTCCAGGAAATATCCTTTTTCTTTCCCCACGTTGAAAAAAGAAAGGTTAACCCCATAGATAAATATAGTGCAGACATTTAGATTGAGCCAGGAATAGACATTAGCATTGAGCCTCTACAATTAAGGGTTCGCATAATGAATATTATGTTAAATTAAGATCATATAACATCATAGACTCACTCTACCTCTGTATTGCTTATTGGTTTGTATTAGGGTTCCTTCCCTACTCTTCTCAAAAAGTTAGACACCATTATAAATGGTGATTTATGAACACATTTATACGAGTGTTCCAGAGCAACAGTTAATAACCCCCAAAACATATCAGTGGCTAAAGCTTTGCAACAGAGAATTAGAAACATCCAATGTCATGATTCATTAAGTAAATAGTGCTTATAATCTTCAAGATCGCCATCAAAGTCCTTTACCTCCCCATTATTGATTAGCCAGAATTCATCACATACTGAACGTAAAAGTGCTCTGTCATGACTCACAAGTAGCACTGTTCCGTCATACTGATTAAGCGCTAACGCCAGAGCCTCTCGTGTTGTTAAGTCAAGATGGTTAGTCGGTTCGTCAAGGAGCAGGAAATTCGGTTTTTTCCAGACGATCATTGCAAGAACAAGACGTGCTTTTTCTCCACCACTCATTGTACCCACGGGCTGTGTAATCATGTTTCCGCTGAAATTAAATGTACCCAGATAATTTCGTAACTCCTGCTCTCGGCTTGAAGCAATATACGTCATGGAAAGCCGAACCATATGCTGCAAAGGAGAATCTTCAGGCTGTAAGACATCAAGCTCATGTTGTGCGAAATATCCAATGTTCAGCCCTTTCCCTTCGGTTAGGGATCCGGATAGTGGCGGTATTGCCCCTGCTATCGTTTTTATAAACGTCGATTTACCCTGCCCGTTCGCACCCAAAATACCTACCCTTTGTCCTGCAAGGATTGTACGGTTTATTCCACTTAGGATCAGCACCGGCTTCTGATCATCAGATCCAGCGTGTGGACTATAGCCAAAGTCAAGATCACGTAATGCCAGCATCGGGTTAGGAAGACTAGCTGGCTCACTGAACAGTAAAGTAAATTCACTGTCCGCGATTACAGCAGACACCTTTTCCATTCGTTCGAGTGCTTTGATTCTGCTTTGGGCCTGTCTGGCTTTAGTCGCTTTATAGCGAAACCGATTTATATATTTCTGCAGATGACTGAGCTGCTCCTGTTGTTTGGTGTAGGCAGCCTGCTGCAATTCTAGCTGCTGTGCTCTTAGCGTTTCGAATAAACTATAATTTCCGTTATAGCGGATCAGCTGATTGTGCTCCAGATGAACGGTAACATTCGTTATGTTGTCCAGAAACTCACGGTCATGACTGATAATTATGATTGTGCCTGTGTGAATACTTAACCATGATTCAAGCCATGATAAAGCATCAAGATCTAAGTGGTTTGTCGGTTCATCCAGAAGCATCAGATCAGAAGGACACATCAGAGTACGGGCTAGTTGCAGGCGCATACGCCATCCCCCTGAAAACTGATTTACCGGCGTATTCATTTCTTCGGGTCTGAAGCCTAATCCCATCAGGAGCGACTGTGCCCGTGGTGCAGCATCATAGTCACCAGCATCGGATAAATCACAATATGCCTGAGCCATAGCCATGCCATCATCCTGTTCTGTCGCTTGTATGAGGCGAGCTCGGGCTGCCATCAGCTCTGTGTCTCCGGCAATAACAAAATCGGTAGCACCTTCAGTAGATTCAGGCATGTTTTGATCAACCTGAGTTATTCGACAATATTTTGGTAGATCAACATCACCGTTTTCTTCATTCATTCTGCCGGAGATCAAAGCAAATAAAGTAGATTTACCCACACCGTTTCTTCCGACTAAACCAACCTTCTCACCTTGGTGTATTTTCAGGTTTGCTTTATTCAGAAGAACTTTGCTGCCGTGTTGTAATACAACATTTTTTAAATTAATCATTTGGTTAATACTCTTAACGTTTCAGATTTTTGCCAGTCGCCTGCTGATCCCATATCAAACAGTGCAATGTGTTAACTCTGCTACGGCAAATAATGCACCATAAACTCAAATGAATCAATATTGATTCATTTGAGTTTATATCAATACATTTCAACTATCCTAGTCAGAACATCAGAAAAACAAGCTTTGATCTTCAAGAAATTATTTTCATTCTCATCAATGAAATAGACGAAAGTAATGCATTTGAGTCAATTTTGATTTAAATAATTTATATAAGAGTCTTTTTAATTCAGAAATAATATGCTTACAATATGTTCATTTGATACATGGATTGAGTAGGCACTGGGGGGGGCCTAGCATGGTTAATATGCATACAAAAGATGAAAAATTTATGGCGTCGCTAGCAATAGCGCTTGTTGATCACCCGAGGGCGACACTCAAGGAACTGGCAGAAGCAATTGGCATCAGTAAGGCTACTCTGTACCGTTTTTGTAAAACCCGTGAATTGCTTATTCAAAATTTGACAACCCATAGCGTGAAAATTATGAACAAAGCCATCTACGGTGCACAACTGCAAGACCTACCTGTAGATATAGCTTTGAGAAAACTGATTGAAAACTACTATGAACACCGTGAAATATTATCATTCATGATATTTTATTGGGAAAACCTTCAGATCGAACGGGAGGTGGAGGATGAATGGAGTAGTAATCTCGACAACTTTTTCTTACGCGGACAAAAAGAAGGAATATATCGTCTCGACATCAGCTCAGCTGAGCATACCGAGATTTTCACGTCTATCATTCGTGGGCTGGTTTATGCCGAACGCAGAGGTCGCGTGGGGCGAGCTGGTTTAATAGCCCTGACAGAAAAAGCCTTTCTCAACGGTGCAAAAGTTTAGTGCTTTTTGCTAGAAGCTGAAAATGGAATATTTTTGATTATTTTCATAATAAGCAGCATTGCTCCAATAACTCAAATATAAAAATCGAGACGCAGATAGCCAATTAACATGGTTTGTCACCCGCCTCAAAAGCTCTGAGGTTGTCGAGTACAGCCTCAGAGATACGTAACGCTTCTTCTTTGATCTGTACAGTAAGTAGAGTCACATTGGTGAAATCCGGTGACTCGACAAGCACGGTCTCTAACACACTGTACTGAGGCATTTCGGTGCGTTTTGCATTCCACGAACTATTTTTCAGTGTGTTCCAGTATGCTTTCTGGACTGTTGCGTTTTTTCCCATCAACCATAACTCGAAGCGTAAAGCTTTATGGTTCAGAACAATGCCAAAGCGCAATTTTCGCTCCCGAAGATAGTCGTTAAAGAATGGGAAATACGTAAAATCCATATATCCGGGCGAGATATTTCCGAAAGAAAACTTATTGGTAAGATTGCTTGTAAAATACGCCTTTAGATGCATCACGTACCGTAATAAATAATGATATGTCTTTTGGATATCCCCTTGTTCAAGCTGGGTTTTGTATACGGCGATGCGTTTATCGATACTTTGTATATCACTGCTTATGTCAATCGCAGAAAATGTGTAGGGTATTTCGGGCTTATTATCGTCAGTCATGATTTTATCTCATAGGTTTTATCTTGGCGCATAACAGGCAGTTACTTGAACCATTAAGATAGCAAATGGCCGGAGTAGTCATTGCATTAGTTTAGATAAACTTATCCAGATGTCTAACGCTGTCAAGCGCTAGGAAGAAACAAGTCATCTCGTTGTTTTACTGCTCTACTCTGCATTTTTTACTTGCATACATGATGTTGAAATTAATTGAAAATAGTTTGTTTAGCTAATGTATTTACTCTTCTGATTGTTCTATCTATGATTCAACATTAATTCATTCGAATATGGTTATTTATCAATGGAGTTTTCATGATTCATATCATTCTTGCACCAACCAATCTTGGGTTAAGCCCCCTATGGGAAGGACACATACCCGGAACATGGCGGGCTCCACAAGTACTGATGGAACATGGATTAGCGAAAAAACTGCAAACTGATGTGATCAGCAAATTATTGTCGCCAGTATATTCACCTGAACCTCAAATTGGGACGCGAATACGCAATGGTTATGGTATTCGTGACTTTAATTTACAGTTGGCGGAGGAAGTGGCTAAGGTACAAAAAAGTGGCAACTTCCCACTAATTATTGGTGGTGACTGCTCAATTCTATTAGGCGCATTGGCGGGATCTCGTCGTACAGGGCCTATTTCACTTATTCACATTGATGGAAACAGTGATTATCGCCATCCGGATAACTACGATACAGATCAAGTGTTAGGCGCAGTCGCGGGTATGGATTTGGCTTTGGCAACAGGTCGTGGTGAGGCGTTATTAACAGATTGGCCTGAGATAGAAAGCCCGTTAGTGCCAGAGCAGCAGGTACTCCAGCTAGGTGAGCGCGAGAACCGAGATGCTGATTTCGCCTGGCCTGATATTAACCAAACGGCTATTTCACAGATTGATGTATTTACAGCAAATTCAATAGGTGAAAAAGGGATCCTCAATAAAATTGAGCTCATGTTAGGTGCTCAACCGACATGGCGCTTTTTGGTACATTTAGATATTGATGTTCTTGATCAAAGCATCATGCCGGCAGTTGATTCACCGGGTAGTCCGGGTATTGAACTGAGTTGGTTAAAAAATATCGGCGCTCAATTAATCAATAACCCATTATGTTGTGGTATGACTGTTTCAGTTTTCGATCCTGATTTAGATCCCGATGGTTGTTATGCAGAGCTGATTATTGAAATGCTCGAAGAAATGTTCCTGCGCTGTAGATCCCCTTCCCTCTGAAAATTGTATTTCAAGAGGTACTTTCTTATAGGATATCAAGTCTGATTGATATCCTATAAGTAGCATATAACCTTACTTACGAATAAAATTATCGATGATCAGCCCAATTGCTTCTTCGCTACGCCCATGCAAAATAGCTTTTGCAGTATATAACCCCATTCCAACCACGCTATTTAATTCTACATTTGGTGGCATCACTAATTCATTTGGCGAAGTATGTACATCTAGCACCGCTGGGCCATCATGATTTAGAAAACGAATAACGGCTTCTTCTAAATCCTCCGGTGATTCAATCGATTCGCCAAAGATCCCCAATGATGTCGCAAGCTTGCTAAAATCAGGGTTATCTAAATCAGTATAATTATTAAGAAGCCCTTCTACTTTCTGTTCCAGCTCTACGAAGTTAAGTGATTTATTATTAATTACCACTACTTTCACAGCGAGTTTTTCTTGTGTCATTGTCAGTAAATCACCCAATAACATCGCTAAACCACCATCGCCAGAAATAGAGATAATTTGACGTTCAGGGAACGCTTTCTTTAGCCCTAGTGCCTGAGGCATTGCATTAGCCATTGTGCCATGTTTTAAGCTGGTCAGTGTTCTTCTTTGGCCATTGGTATTGATATAACGTAATAACCACACCATCGCAGAACCACCATCTGCCGTAAAAATAGCATCTTCATCAGCATGTTTATCCAACAACTGAACTAAATATTGAGGATGAATAATTTTTGATTTTGCCCCCTTATCCAACCAATTTATTTTTTCCAAGGTCTTTTTATGTAATTCGACAGATTTGTGCAAGAAACCATCATCGGTTTTCTTTTCAATAAGAGGAAGCAGCTCTGACAGCGTTTCTTTAACGCCACCATTAATTCCTAAATGAACAGAATGGCGTTTCCCTATGTTAGCTAAATTGATATCAACTTGTATGATAGTCGCCTTTTTGGGAAAAAATTGAGGCCAAGCAAAATCAGTGCCCAATAAGAGTAAAACATTGCAATTTTTTAGCATAGTAAAACCAGATTCTATACCAAGCATGCCCGTCATTCCCACATTATAAGGGTTATCATATTCAATAAAATCTTTTACGCGAGAAGTATGGGCGATTGGGGCTTGTAATTTTTCAGCTAACTGAATTAGTTCATCTCTTGCATCCTTACTACCTATTCCCGCATAAATTCCTATTTTGGTGCCTTTATTTAATAAATCAGCCAGTGATTTAATATCTTCTAAGGCAGGGATTACTTGAGGTGGATGATAATTAACCGCAATTTTTGATGTATATTCAATCTCTGATTTACTAATATTGACAGGTAGTATAATAACAGCCACCCCTTTTTGACTCAGCGCAGCACTAATTGCATTCTTTGTAATTTCAATCGCTTTTTCTGGGTCGCTAATTTCTTCACAAAAAACAGAGCACTCACTATACACTTTTTTAAAATCGACATACTGAGGGAAAGAACTATCAGTCATATCTGTTGCTAACTGGCTTGCAATTAGCACTACTGGTGCTCCGTTCCGATGAGATTCATACAATCCGTTGATGAAATGCAAGCTTCCCGGGCCACAAGAGCCCGCACATGCACTAATCTGTCCAGAAATGAATGATTCAGCGCCTGCTGCAAAGCCACCAACTTCCTCGTGACGAACATGCACCCACTCCATATCACTGGCATGAATAGCATCTGTTACATAATTAAGGGTATCACCAACAATACCATAACAATGTTTCACGCCGGAATTTTGAAGGATATCAACGATAACACTAGCAATATTTTTTTTCATAAAAGTAACCTAGCAATCATATGAATAGTAGATAAAAATGTTAACCACCCTTTTATATTAGTTGTTAATAAAATAAAAACCATGAAAATAAAACTTAGCCAAAGATAATGTAGCCATTACCGATGATATTAACAAGGAATTACTATGGATTGATTTGCTTTATGTTTTTATTTTTCTTCTAAAAGAAATATCCCTACATTCTTTTTATATTTTTTTAATCTTATTAAAATGTAACAAAAATTAATGATGATATATTTTTAATTCACATAATATTGTGGAAATAAAACTTACCGGATATTTTTCTTCTATATAAAAGGCCCCACCTACTTCAGTAGATGGGTATTAGGTTGTAATTTCCACAAATATAAAAAGTCGAAGCGATAATGCTTTTAGTAAAAATCTGTGTCTTTTTCTTTTGCTCTGGAAGCCGCTACGTTTCTTTTCAGGATTTTTTTTTGCTGCAATAACCATTTATCCAGCTCATTGGCGAATCGTTGACGATCACGTTGGTTTAGCGTAGCTGGCCCCCCTGTCTGGATCCCACTCGCTCGCATCGTATCCATAAAATCACGCATAGCCAGACGCTCACGTATTGTCGCATCGCTATAGCGCTCACCACGGGGATTGAGTGCGATAGCCCCCTTTTCCATCACCTCAGCGGCAAGAGGAATATCCGCCGTAATCACCAGATCACCACTTTCTGAGCGACGGACAATCTCATTGTCAGCGACATCAAACCCAGCAGGAACTTGTAAAGTACGTAAAAAGGCAGATGCAGGAACGCTTAATCGTTGATTTGCGACAAATGTAACCTGTATTTTTTCACGTTCTGCCGCACGATATAATACTTCCTTTATCACCTTAGGACATGCATCGGCATCTACCCATATAGGCATAACAAATTCCTCTCAATTTCATCTTTTTTAAATTCAAAATATTCCGACTATTTTAAAATAATCAAACCGTTTAGTGAGTTTATTTTAACCTTAAACAGCGTTTCCGTCTCTCATTGCTTTCTTTGGTGTAATTTTGTACAGATGATAAACTTCTCCTTTTGCTCCATCCCACACTGAGTAGCCTGTATATCCACATTTTTATCTACTGCCTTATCCACAGATAATGTGGACAAAAAAGCACTTAATGATTGCTTTCTCGGATCACAGAAGGCTTAAAGTCTGTTTACTATATGACGATAAAATACGCTATACATGCACCTTTCAAGTCGTTTTTTTGTTGGCTTCGCCCGTTCACTGGATTCACATCGTGATTATTGTTCCTGATATTTTATCCATGATGCCATTACCACCACAATAAACGCAAAAACAGGAACAGATAAAGTGAGTTCCTTAAAAATAAATTTGCTTATATTGATTCCTGATATATCCCAGGATAATAACAATGCTATCGGGCATGCAAAAATACCTGAAATAAAACCAATCATGATAAGACGAGAAAGTTTTCTTATGTTTTCTTTTTGTTCAGTGAGACTCCGTCTTTTATGATAGCGCCAATATATGATGACAATATACAGCAACCCTAAGAATGAGCTGAGATGTTGCAATATCTTATAGACGCCAACCCCCTGCCCGTTGGTAATGGATTGAAAGAGGCGAAATTGTAATAACGGATTTTTTTCGACAAAAAAACCTGTCTCATGTGTGAATGAATCCCAGATGATATGAGTTAGGGCACCTAAAAATAACGAAAGAACAAAAATAATCCAATCCTTATAACCTGATTTTTTATTCGGAGAAAAGGATATTGGGAAAAGGCCAGATAGAGAGGATGATAATAGATGCACAATTAAAAATATCAATAAACATAAAGGGAAAGCAGTATAAAACCATCCGGTTGAATTGTGCGCAGTTGTTGCAATGCCATATAAACCAACAGAGTAAAAAAGATCAGGAGACAAACTACCAGTAATGAGCGCGGGTAAATGTAATGATCTTCCTCCCGGAAGATGCTTCAGAGGGAAAACAGCTGCGGGATGAGAAAATGTCCATGGCATATTATAGGAGCCCCTGAAAAAACATTACAGTTTATGGTAATAAAATATTATCTAGTGAATATTACCATTACCTTTGGCAATTAACAATTGTTAATAATTAAAGGTATAAGTCAGCTCAGTTTATTTCATGAGTGTTTCAATTATCAGCATAAAGGAGACGATGAATTAATATCACAGGAAATATATCCCCAATACAGAATATCCCAATGAATAGTAAACATGGAACTATCACCTAAGAGGGAAATCTGTTGTGTTTTATTAATTTTTAAAAGAAATTAATTTATTGTTCCCTTATAAAAAATAGAAAATCAGAACTACACATTTCGGATGTGCGCCTTTGAATCTCAAATCCCCAAATTGACACTAAAGCCGGAAAGCCGCAATACTGTTATATTGATTGAGCAACACCCTCTTATCCCTATAAAAAAATTGCTGGAGTTTTCTTTTATGGCTATCTCGCTGGAAAATAAAGTCGCTGCTATCACTGGCGCAGCATCAGGTATCGGTCTTGAGTGTGCGCGAACTTTTATTAAGGCTGGTGTTAAAGTAGTTCTTATTGATCGTGCTGAAGAACGTCTGATGAAACTCGTTTCTGAACTTGGTGAAAATGCTATTCCGTTAGTTATTGATCTGATGAAGCCGGAACAGGTTGACGGCATACTTGATGAGATACTGAAAAAAGCCGGGCGTCTTGATATTTTCCACGCTAACGCAGGTGCCTATATCGGTGGTCCTGTTGCTGAAGGTGATCCCGATGTTTGGGATAATGTACTCAACCTGAATATTAACGCTGCATTTCGTAGTGTTCGTGCTGTGTTGCCCCATTTTATTGAGCAGAAATCAGGCGATGTTTTATTTACTAGCTCTATCTCCGGTGTGGTTCCGGTTGTTTGGGAACCTATTTACACGGCTTCTAAATTTGCAGTTCAGGCATTTGTTCACTCTACCCGTCGTCAGGTGGCTGAATATGGCGTGCGTGTTGGTGCCGTACTTCCGGGTCCTGTAGTCACTGCCTTACTGGATGACTGGCCTAAAGCGAAAATGGAAGAGGCTCTGGCAAATGGTAGCCTGATGCAGCCTATTGAAGTGGCAGAAGCAGTGTTATTTATGCTAACTCGCCCGAGAAATATTACCATCCGTGATTTGGTTATTCTGCCGAGCAGCGTAGATCTCTAGCCACGTAGCAAGGATAATCATGAACATTAATTTAGACAATAGATCGGATAGAGGCAAAGTCGTCATTGGTGTTGATGTCGGCACAGGCAGTGCTCGTGCCGGTATTTTTGATATGAACGGTAAAATGTTGTCATCAGCGAAACGAGATATAACGCTTTATCGTGATAATCCCCATTTTGTCGAACAGTCCAGCCGTGAAATCTGGGATGCCGTCTGCTATTGCATCAGGCAAGTCATGTCGTACTCTGGTTGTGCCCCACAACAAGTTGTGGGGATTGGTTTTGATGCGACCTGCTCACTGGTTGTTCTGGGAAAAGATAAGGAGCCAATTTCCGTCAGTCAGAGTAAGGACCCGAATCGCAATATTATTGTTTGGATGGATCATCGGGCAACAGCACAAGCAGAGTATATCAATGAGTTAGGTCATTCTGTTCTCAACTATGTCGGCGGTAAAATTTCTCCGGAGATGGAAACGCCAAAAATCCTCTGGTTGAAAGAAAATCACCGTGAATCATTTGATAGCGCATGGCAATTTTTTGATCTGGCCGATTTTCTGACTTGGCAATCCACCAGCTCTCTTTCCCGCTCTACTTGTACTGTAACCTGCAAATGGACTTACCTTGCACATGAAAAGCGCTGGGATGCAGATTATTTCAGGCAGATTGGCCTGTCTGAACTGGCAGATGAAAATTTTTACCGTATTGGACAGGACATTGTTGAACCGGGTACCCCTTGTGGTCAGGGACTAACAGACATTGCTGCGCAGCAGATGGGGCTACTGGCAGGTACACCCGTTGCAGCTGGGATGATTGATGCACATGCTGGAGGCATCGGAACAGTTGGTATCACTGGTGATGCAACACGTAACATGGCTTATGTATTCGGCACCTCTTCCTGTACGATGACGACAACGCTGGAGCCGGTATTTATACCCGGTGTCTGGGGGCCATATTTTTCTGCAATGGTACCCGGAATGTGGCTCAGTGAAGGCGGGCAAAGTGCAGCCGGAGCTGCCATCGATCAACTATTGTCTTTACACCCTGCCGCAATAGAGGCCAAAAAGATGGCAAAAGAAAAAAGCAAATCTTTGCCGGTTTTTTTAGCCGATAGGGTTCTGGAAAAAATACAATCAGCCTCTCACGCTGTAGCACTGGCAGAAGGCATACATGTTGTCCCTGAATTTCTGGGAAACAGAGCACCTTTTGCTGATCCTCATGCCCGCGCAGTTATCGCTGGGTTAGGGATGGAAAATAGCCTCGATAATCTGCTTTCGCTTTATATTGCCGGCATATGTGGGATTGGTTACGGGCTAAGGCAAATAATTGAAGCACAAGCGAAATCAGGCGCTACAATTGACAATATTGTTGTCAGCGGAGGTGCCGGCCAGCATCTTTTAGTCCGCCAGCTAATTGCAGACACTTGTGGTGTGACAGTCATTGCAACGCAGGCAAGTGAACCGGTTTTACTTGGCTCCGCTATTCTGGGGGCTGTTGCCGGAGGTGTATGTGAAAGTGTCAGCGAGGCGATGTTGCGTTTCTCTAGCATGGATTGTACATACGAGCCGAGCGAATCCTATCGTGAATCTCATAATATTCGCTTTACATCATTTCAGCGTCTCCAGCAATGCGCCAGAGAACTTAAGGGCTAGTGGCGAAATCACGGAATAACCCGTACTGACTGATTTACAACCGCCCCGTTTTTTCTTTTGGGGCGGTCGAAAAATATTGACTTTATTGTGCGCTCATCAGTTCGACAACCGTAATATTCAGGAGATGCGTCCCCGGATTAATGTCTTTATGAGGTTCTAGACCTTGTTGTGTATCCAGATAAACAGGAATACCTTTTTTCAAAATAATTTTGTCAGTTCTACCGCTTTTATAAACCACATCAAGCTCGCCATCTCGGTCAGAAACGATGACTCGTGGATGTTGATGGGAATGGAACGGGAGTTCTCCCTTCGGGCAAATGTGTGATGCCTTCACTTTGGCATTTTTGTTTTCAAAATAAAAAGTTGAATGCGTTGAACATGCTAATGCTAAAGTTGAGGACATGCAAAAAATGGAAATGGCGTAAATCAATGTTCTCATTGTGTTCTCCCGGATTATACGGCGAAAATGATGTAAAAAATGTAAAATTGATATTACCGCTTGATTTTACTGCAAAGAAGACTAATTAGAGACATACCTATAACGAAGAAAAATCATTTGATTAGAAAGTCTTTTCCACAATGGATTAATTGAAAGAGTGAGTTTGTCAGGTTTGAATATGTTAGATGTGAAAGAAAACACTATGGTTATAACACTTTCAAGCCCGAAAACAAAACCAAACAACATTGGAATAGTGGTTTAATGTTCAATCAAAAACCACTGTAAAAACCACCAGCATAATTATCTATTCTGAATTATCGGCACACGTTATTCCTTATTTATCACTTAATAATCAATCCAAATATGATGCAAAATGCCGTTTTTACCCTTTTCGCTCTTTTGTTCCACCTGAAGTATTTCCTATAGTTAAAAAACACTGTAGCTTAGCTATTTATTAACAATCGAATAACAAAAAATGTTTTCAGGGCGAGTCATGTTCTCCAAATCAAATATATCAACCACTGTGTTACTGATTTCTTCTTTGTTTTTGACTATAGGACGTGGAGCAACAATTCCGTTTATGGCTATCTATCTGTCCCGTCAGTATCAGATGCCTGTAAATCAAGTCGGGTTTGCGATAAGTGTTGCTTTGACGGTAGGTATACTTTTTAGTCTGGGGTTTGGAATTCTGGCCGATAAATTTGATAAAAAACGCTACATGATGCTAGCCATTATCGCATTTATCTGTGGTTTTATTGCGATCCCCTTGGTTAATCATGCCGGTTTAGTTGTCGTTTTTCTGTCTCTAATAAATTGTGCCTATGCAGTATTTTCGACAGTACTGAAAGGCTATTTTGCCGATACCCTGTCGGCGTCAACGAAAGCAAAAGTTTTTTCGCTGAACTATACCTTTGTTAATATAGGCTGGACTATCGGACCACCAATCGGTACATGGCTTTTGATGTACAGTGCCGATTTTCCGTTTTGGTTAGCTGCATTTTTCGCTGCTTTCCCTATCGTCTTTATCCAACGCTATGTTCAACGAATCAGAACTACCGAAAATAACCAAAATTCAGCCACTAAGTGGGATCCCGCAATGATGTTACGAGATCGCGCACTGGCATGGTTTATTCTTTCAACTTTTCTTGGCTCACTGGTATTCGGCTCTTTTACCATCTGGATCTCGCAATATGTCCTGACAGTTGCCGATAGTACCTTAGCTGAAGCCGTTATCGGTGTAGTATTACCCATCAATGCCGTGGTGGTGGTGACTTTACAGTATGCGGTAGGTAGGCGTATTCGTCCGGAAAATCTGAAAAACCTGATGACATTAGGTAGTATCTTTTTCTTTATAGGCATAGCGGTATTCATGACCGCGGACAAAAACCTTTACCTTTGGGGGATTGCAGCCCTTATTTTCACACTTGGCGAGCTAATTTATGCGCCGGGTGAGTATATGCTGATTGATAATATTGCCCCGGAAGGCATGAAATCGAGTTATTTTGCAGCTCAGACTCTGGGTTTTCTCGGTGGTGCGTTTAGCCCGATGTTAAGCGGTATTGTACTCACCGAATTTCCACCTCATTTGCTATTTATCACCCAGATGGGGCTTGTCGTTCTTGCATGGTTAAGTATGCTTAAAGGGATGAGTATCAAGCCGTTGAGTTCTGTTAAGTCACGTCAATTATAATCATTCTTATGTTATATATCGGTGAGCCGTAATAATGAAAGAGAATAAAATTGTTATTGTTGGTGCAGGTTTTGTGGGTACAACACTGGCGTGGTATTTATCTAATCACTATTTATCTAATGGTGAAAAAGGAAAAATTATCCTTATCGATAAGGGGCTGTTGGGTGACGGTGTAACTAAACAGTCCTTTGCATGGTTAAATGTTTCTTATGGCAAGTCCGATGCTGCCCGTAAACTCAGGCAACAAGCACTGAATGAGTGGCATGATCTGGATAAACAGACAAACGGAAAGTTAAATGTGAATTGGTCGGGTGCTATCAGTTGGCAAGAAACTGAATATGCGACCCGCCAATTTATTGATGAGCATAATAAATCGGGCTTTAAGATTACAGCTCTGACAAAAGATGAACTTCAAATATTAGAACCACAGCTTTCTGCCTATCCCGATATTGCGGCTTTTGCAACGGAAGAAGGTGCGGTCGATCCTATTCATGTAACACAAGTTCTTTTGCAGGAAGCCATAAACAATGGGGTGATTTATCTGCCGGAAACAGAAGTCACCTCCATTAATCATAATGGAAAATATATCACTGGCGTGACAACGTCACAGAAAACTATCCATGCTGAACAGGTAGTGCTCACAGCAGGTGTCGGTACCATTTCTTTAATGGAGACACTAGGCGAATCGGCTTACCTGTCTGCCTCCCCTTCTATCATCGTGCAATATCAGCATCAGGCTGAATTCCCTTTTGCCCACCATATTATTTCAACTCCTGATTTAGAAATCCGCCCAATATCAGGAACAAGGCTGCTTGCCGCAGAAGATTACATCAGTGATCAACCTGAACATAGTGCTATATGTATTGCTCAGAAAGCCCTGCCTGTCATCAAGAAAGCCTTTATAGGCAGTGATAACTTACGTTTAGAACAGGCTTCCATTGGCATACGCCCTATGCCAGATGATGGAATGCCCATTGTTGGAAAAGTGTCTGATTATCAAGGGTTATATATAGTCAGTATGCATACGGCAATTACACTTGCACCATTGATATGTCGGCTGGCACAAGAAGAGATCATAAATGGCACTGAACAAGCGGAATTAAAACCATTTCGGATTTCCCGTTTTGTTTCTGGAAACCACTAAGCCTTAATCTGAATATCATTTTCAGAAGACGACTACACGGAATATCAAAATTCAGTTACAAACATAAAAGTAAACTACGTTCTATCCCAAGGGGCGGGCTGCCATTGTTCAACTAAAAAATCGACAAAATCACTTACGCGACGAGGCACTGGCGAGCGTAATGTACGTACCACATGTATAGGTTTTTCTGGTTCAAACCATTCAGGCAGGACATGTACTAGTACCCCGCTACGTAATTCTTCAGCAACATCCCATATTTCGCGTAATGAAATGCCCATCCCTGCTCTACACCAAGCGCGCAGGGCACTACCATTATCACTGCGCAAGTTTCCATTGACTTTTACATTCTCAATTTTTACGTCTTGTCCACAGTGTCTTAGTACCCAGTAGTTTTGGCGTAATCCAGGGTAAGTAAACAATAAGCACTGATGCTGGCACAATTCTTCAGGGTGTGCAGGTGAACCATGTTGTTTTAGGTAGCTTGGTGAAGCTACCAAAATACGGCGACTATCAGTCAATCGACGAATAACGAGTTGGGAATCGTTCAAATGACCAATGCGTACAGCTAAGTCTATATCATTTGAATAAATATCAACGATTTGATCGCTCAAGCGTAAATCGAATTTTAACTCAGGGTGGAGTTCTCGAAAGATGGTAATCAGCGGAGCAATATAACGAGAACCAAGTGATACGGGAGCGGTGATACGAAGCATTCCAGATAATGTTTCCGTTCCTTGTTGAGCAATTTCCACTACATTATCAAGTTGTTCTAATGCAAAACGTACGCGTTTCACTATAGCGCGTCCTTCATCAGTGATACGTAATTGGCGCGTGGTACGATCAAATAAACGAGTACTGAGTGCTCGTTCTAGTCTTGCTATCTGTTTACTCACAGTCGCTGGTGCTAAATCCAATGCTCGAGCCGCAGCCGAGAATCCATTGCAATCCACCACTTTCAGTAAAACAACCAGATCATCAAGGTTTCGTATCTTCATATATTCCATATCGCCATAAGTATTTTAACGATTTGATTCTTTATTGGAATAAGTAGTGTACCTATGATGGTGGTTAATTTTCAATATACCGCCTTAACCGGTGTTATTAAGGAATGGTTCTCATGCCCGTAATTATTTACATGTTCACCCTTTGTTCTTTTTCTATAGGATTTACTGAATTTGTTACTATCGGATTGGTTTCAGCAATCTCAGACGATCTTCATATTAAAATAACATCTGTAGGACTTACAGTAACTGCTTATGCACTTGGTGTTGTAATTGGTGCCCCAATTCTTACTGCATTGACTAATAAGTGGAGTAGGAAAAAATTACTAATAACGGCAATGTGTACTTTTGTCATTGCAAATTTTATTGCAGGAATATCATATAATTTACCATTATTATTAACTGGTCGTTTATTATCAGGGTTTGCTCATGGCGTTTTTATTGCTGTCGCGGCTGGTGTAGCCACTAGATTAGTTCCGGAAAATAGGTCTGGAGCAGCTATTTCACTTGTATTTGGAGGAGCTACTGTAGCAATGGCGTTTGGAGTTCCTCTTGGAACTTGGTTGGGAAATATTTTTCATTGGCAGATCATTTTTTTAATGCTGAGTTTTTTTGGGCTAATTGGCACAATGGGACTGATAAAACTAATGCCACCTGAGAAACAAAAATCCGTTAATGTAACTAACAGTCTATCTGCAATCATCAACCCACGGTTACTAGGGGCTGCATTAATCCCAATGATTTCATATACTGGTATCTTTACATTATATACTTTTATCTCTCCTGTTCTTCGTAGTATTACAAATCTAGATGTGACAATGGCCAGCCTACTTCTTTTTACATTTGGTATTGGTGCGGCTATCGGTAACTACATAGGTGGGGTATTAACAGATAAGCTAGGAAATAATAAGGCGTCTTTAGCTATGTTATTGGGATGTGTAATGGTACTCTTACTCATCGGACTATTTTCAACAAATATTATTATAATTTCAATATTAATCACTTTACTTGGATTAACGACTTTCGGCGCCATTTCACCATTGCAATCAAGAATAATTGATATAGCTAAAATACATACTCCAGACTCAGTTGATACAGCATCTGGAATGAATATTGCTGCATTTAACACAGGAGTAGTATGTGGTTCTCTATTTGGGGGATTAACCATTAGTTATTTAGGTTTAACAAGCCTCTCATGTGTAGGTGCAGTAATAACATTCACATCTGTTATTATTTTAATTATCCAAATAAGATTGAACGCAACCAAATCGTATTGGATTAATCGATCACGTAATTTCTCTGATCAATATTTCCGGTGACTGAAAATAACTAAAGGTAAAGTGGGCTTTCTAGCCTGCTTTATCTTATGTTTACCTTGGATTTTCTAAGGAGTAGGCTACTCTACTCCTCAGAAAGCCTCAGGTATTTTGGAAAAAACATTATTAATTGAGTGGAAACTTGGATAATGAAGCATATGGACAATTTTGACGATTACGAAAAACTTTCTGCACGCCACGTCTCTTTGCAACGCATTCTGACCCTATTTAAACCTTGGCGGGGACGCATTATTTTTATTGGCTTACTCATCGTTATTGGGGCTGGTATTGGCGTTCTCGCGCCCTTTTTATTACGCGAAATTATTGATGCTGCACTGCCCCAACAAGATATACGGCTCCTTGGCTGGTTAGCATTAGGTTTGATCGTGATTACCGCTCTGAACGCAGCGATTAACGCGGCACAAATGATATTATCCACCAAGATAGGTCAAGCCATTATGCATGAGCTGCGGGTACGGCTCTATGGGCACCTGCAAACGCTTTCTCTTGCCTTTTTCACACGAACTCGGACAGGTGAAATTCAATCAAGTATCGCCAGTGACATTGGCGGACTTCAATCTGTCGTCAGTAATACGGTGACCGAAATTATTCGCAGTGCCACCATTACCGTAACCACCGCCATCGCGATGCTGTTGCTGGACTGGAGACTCGCCCTGTTTTCCTTTGCCGTCTTGCCGCCATCACTTTGGATCAGCCATAGAGTCGGACTCATACGTGAACGCCTGACCCATAAACAACAAGATGGTCATGCAAATATGTCTGCGATCGTACAAGAAACGCTATCAGCGCCAGGTATTATCCTGTCGCGTACTTTGGCACGCAGTTTTTTTCTGATCCAGCGTTTTGAAAAAGCCTCATCCAGAACATTGCATTTAGAAGTGCGTGCACATACTGCCGGTGAATGGTCATGGTCGGTGATTGAACTATTACTCGGTGCGATGCCCGCGTTGACATTACTATTGGGCGGCTTGCTGATTGGACAAGGCGTGCCAGTGACCATCGGTACGCTCGTGGCTCTGATCGCATTACAGGAGCAATTGTTGTGGCCCTTAGAAAATTTATTGGAAAATGCGGTAAAACTGCGGACTACACGGGCACTATTTACACGTATTTTTAAATATTTAGATACCCCTCCCGATATTGTGGAGCCTGTTCAGGTTCGAAACCTCAGTAAAGAAGGTCTTCGTGGTCATGTACGATTTGAAAATGTCAGTTTTAGCTACGATAGCACTGAGATGTCAAGCTTACGCAATGTATCAATAGATATCCCGGCAGGGAGTCATGTGGCTATAGTCGGCCCAACAGGTGCAGGTAAAAGTACCTTCGGTTATCTTCTGGCCCGACTGGTTGATCCGAGTCAAGGTCGGATTACCATTGATGGCATTGACCTTCGAGAGATGAGCTTTGAACAACTTGCCAGCGTACTCGGCGTAGTCACGCAAGAACCATTTCTCATGAATACCAGTATCGCAGAAAACTTACGCTTTGCCTGCCCCGAGGCGAGTGATGAGGATCTTGTTGCGGCTGCGCGTACTGCACAAATCCATGATTTAATCGTCTCGCTACCTGAAGGCTATCAAACCAAAGTGGGTGAACGTGGCTATCGCTTTTCAGGCGGAGAAAAACAACGGCTCGCACTGGCTAGAACGATCCTGCGTAACCCGCCAATTCTACTGCTCGATGAAGCAACCAGTGCGCTTGACAACACAACAGAGCAGGCAATTTCCCTTGCTTTGGCGCAAATGGCATCTGAACGCACCGTCATTTCTATTGCGCACCGTCTCTCAACTATTCGTCATGCGGATCAAATATTGGTGCTCAAGGAGGGTCAGTTAAAAGAATGGGGAACCCATCAACAGTTGGTCGAAAAAGATGGCATCTATGCCGAACTGTTACGTACAGCTGAACCAACCTAAAATTCAGCTATAGTCTGTGAAAGGCAGTTAACACAAAGATAGTGAAAAGATTTAACGGGGCTCTGTTATATAGCCCCGTTTATAATTACCTGCTCCGTCAGCAAAATGTTAGTTGGGAAGACGTCAGTTGGGAAGATAGTAGGTAAGATATTTTGAGAGTAGCTCTTTTCCCATCGGGGTGAAATGTACCGAATGCCCTGCATTAGCTAATGCCAGACTGGTATTTCTGGAGTCGTAAATTGGCATATTCTCGCTGACTTCCCAGCGTGTTAATTGTTGGTAGACGCGTTCAGAAAGCATAGGTAACAGGGGAAACAACGCGTTGTCGTGTAAGTGAGGGTCAGAAGTCAGTTTGGAAACCCATTCACTATAAGGGAGTGATTGCAGCGGAGCACCATGACACTCTTCCAGAAGATGAAAGAACTTATCAACACTAACGGATTGTTCTCTTTCCGGAGGAACGAGGTGGTACACCTGTCCTAAGTTCTTTGTATCCGCGGCGATAGTTAAGAGTGCAGCACTGACATAGTCGACAGGAACAAATTCTTTCCACTGTAGTGGTAATTTCGGACAGGCGCCGATAGCAATACATCCCATTATCAGGCGTGCCACGAAATCATTAGGGTTACCGACACCACGAACACTATCCCCCATGATAAAACCGGGCCGATAGACGGATACTGGGATACCTAGTTCCCGTGCCTGCAACATCAGTTGTTCAACAACCCACTTGCTTTGTGCGTAGCCGATATCGTATTTAAGACCTTCAATATAAGGTATAAGGCTATCATTCTCGTAGACTCGGGGTTTCGCGTTCAATAATCCCACCGGGCCAAATACGGCAATCGTTGAAGCGTAATGCACCGCTTTTGCTTTACCTTGTGTGGCGAAACGAAGAATATTCAGTGTGCTATCAATGTTAGAAGAACGTTGGATTCGGTAAGGATGAATATAGTTAACATTCGCTGCCAGATGAAAAATAACATCACACGTACTAGCCAATTCATGGTGAAGCTCGTCACTTAACCCTAAGTTTGATTGAGACAGATCACCCGCGATAGCTTTAATACGTCCTGCAAACGAAGGTTCCCATAATCCGTACTTGGAGAGCGTATTTTCAATACGTTGGTATGCCGTATTGTCGTCTTTTGCCCGAACGAGACAAATTACATTTTTTATATTCCCTTTTATCTTCTTGAAAGTGAGCAATTCACGTAAGAAAAATGCCCCAAGAAAACCGGTCACACCCGTCAAAAAAATGGAAGGACTGGCAAGTTCTGCCCAATTCTGAGGTGCTTCAGATAATGGTTTGATATCGGTTGGAAGTTGTCCATCGTGTAGCCATTCTTTAACTTCATCATCCAATATAGGAAGCGTGTTTCCTTGTGAAATGATTTTGGCAAGTTGTCGAAGGTTCGGTACTTCGTAAAGGGTTTGTACCAGAAAATGTTGGTTGAATTGGCGAGCTAATTCAATCACAAGGCGCGCAGCTTGCAGGGAACTTCCCCCTATCTGAAAGAAATTATCATCAAGGGAGATTTCGCTATGATTCAGGATCTTGCTCCAGATAAGAAATACTGCATATTCGGTATCATTAAAACCTGCCGGACGCTCCTCTGATGGTGCTGGTTTTTCCAGCAAAGCCATTAATTTACGATGGTCTGCTTTTCCGTGCGGTGTTGTCGGAATATCTTCAATGACGAAAATACGAGGCAGCATATATGCAGGAAGATACTCCTCCAATTCGTGTATAAGCCGTTCTTGATTAAACGTTTCTGGCGAGTGTGGTACAACAAAAGCAGCCAGAAAATCGTCTTCACCTTCGTGATCTTCGTGTTTCACAGCACAGACCTTGGTCAGACGAACTTCTTTACTTTCCAGAAGACGAACTTCTATTTCTTCCAGTTCGATACGATGACCACGTAATTTCACCTGACTGTCCATACGACCAGAGTACATAAAGACACCATCGTCACGCTGCCAGCTCAGATCGCCCGTTTTATAAAGCCGTATTGGTTCGGAATGCCCGGGAATAGAAACATGCACAAAGCGATCAGCATTCAGCTCCTCGCGGTTCCAGTAACCTCGTGAAAGCCCCTCACCACCGAGATAAAGTTGCCCCAAATTTCCGGGTGCCAGAAGTTTCATATTATCGTCTAAAACAAATGCACAGGTATGGTTTATGGGGCGCCCGATAGGAACACTACCATCCACCAGATCTTCCAGCCTGATATCGTGTGAAAGCGCAAATATGGTACTTTCCGTTGGACCATATCCATTAAGAATATGTTGGGGTGGCGAGCCGCCTTCCAGAACCAGTTTTACTGTATGAGCATTGAGCGCTTCTGCCCCTATCACAAGATAGCGAATTTCACGGAATGCCTGCGGGTATGTTTTTGCTATCAGATTGAAAAGTGTTGCCGCAATGAAAACAATCGAAATTTCTTGGCTCGTCAGTTCAGACTGAAAATATTCTATGTCCAGCACATCTTTTTTGGGAGGAATGAAAGCTGTTGCACCGTTGAGCAGTGTTCCCCAGACTTCAAACAATGATATGTCGAATGTTGAGTTACAGGTACAGGCAATGCGGTCTTCCGGAGTGATATTGATATATCCCGCATCGACAATCACCCGCATAATACCTTTACTCTCAACCTGTACCCCTTTGGGCTTACCGGTTGTACCCGAAGTAAAAAGTACATGAGTTCGATGAGTCGGGGCCAGACAAGCAATATCGGTATCAGCTAGCTCCTCTCCTGCTGCAAGCAAATCAGAAAATGAAACGAATGTCGTTTTTAATTGGGGAAATTTGTCTGGAGAATCGGTAATTGTCCACTTCACCGCCAGATCTTCCAGCATATCGTTTAAACGAGCTGGGGGAACATTTGGATCAAGAGGTACACAGCTTCCACCAGCCATCAGAATAGCAATCTGGCTCGTAATTTGCGCTATGCCCGGAGGCAATAAGATGGCAACAGGCACTTCATGTGTTATTCCGAGAGATCGCAGCGAGCCTGCGATGGTCGCTGAATGCAATTTCAGAGTTTGATAACTGAGTTCTGTTTCGGGCGTGAAAATTGCGATTTTTTCCGGATAATTCTGGACCTGTTTTAGGAAATGAGACAACATGCAACCCCCTACAAGGCGATGGGATAATTTTACTAATCAATTTCGGTAACAATAAAAAACTATCACCTTAAGTGATTATTTGAATGATGAACGTTGTCTCTTTCAAATACAAGTACCTCTAATAAGCTTTATGCTTTTCATCCTTTTTTTGCGACGTATTTCAAAAAAATCCACTTTTTTCTAATTAAAAAATTAATTGAGAAAAATTTATGAATAACTCCCTTTTTAAGGGATAATTTAACCCGTAATCACAAATATCAAATACTATACGAGGTTGATTATGTCTGTTCCTGCATTTGGGTTAGGTACTTATCGTCTGAAAGATGATGTTGTTATTGCATCAGTAAAAAATGCACTTGAATTGGGGTATCGGGCGATTGATACTGCACAGATTTACGAAAATGAAGCAGCAGTGGGTCAGGCTATAAAAGAGAGTGGTGTAGCCCGTGAGGATATCTATATCACGACTAAAATCTGGACTGATAATATGGACAGAGAGAAAGTGATACCTAGCCTCAGAGAAAGTCTCACTAAATTGGGCACGGATTATGTTGACCTGACATTAATTCATTGGCCGTCGCCAAATAATGCCGTTAGCGTTGAAGAAACAATGAATGCATTACTGGAAGCGAAAAAAATGGGGCTGACACGCGAAATCGGCGTTTCAAACTTTACAGTTGCTCTGATGCAACAGGCTATTGATGCGGTGGGTTCTGAAAATATCGCGACTAACCAAATTGAAGTTTCCCCCTATTTGCAAAACCGTTATGTAACAGACTGGGCGAAAGAGCACGGGATCCATATCACTTCTTATATGACCCTTGCGTATGGCAAAGTGCTTCAGGATGAGGTTATCGGTCGTATTGCAGCAAAACATCAGGCGAGCCCCGTTCAGGTGAGTTTGGCATGGGCAATGGAATTAGGTTATAGCGTAATCCCATCTTCAACTAAACGCGAAAATTTACAAAATAACCTGAAAGCGACGGCGCTAAAGCTTGATGCAGAAGATATGGCTGCTATCGCTACCCTTGAGCGTAATGAACGTATCGCTGACCCGGAAGGCTTAGCGCCTCAATGGGATAACTAATTACCCCCCTATTTGTCTATATATTAAGTCTATTACAGCCCAATAACGGGCTGTTTATACAGATGAATTCAATTTTTCAAAGAGACAATGCAATAAACCCTTTTTCCAACCCATGAATTTCTAACCCTTCCGGCATGGCCTCACCGACCGTTATCTGGCGTGAAGTTGCCGGAGTTTTTAAATCCGGGCGCCAGCTTACACTCAAATTCCCATTATTGTCGCGTGACAGGGCTTTTTCGGGTATCACAACCCCCTGCTCATTGTGATAAATAACAATACTGACTTTAGCACTCATACCGGGCCTGATGAGATAATTCGTGTTCATGGGGGATGTTACTTTGATCACAACATCATAATGAACGGCTGTTCCGGGGTGGTCGTTACCTACGCTTTGCATAGCAATGGTTTCAATTTTTCCATCCATAAAATAGCCAGAAAACCCTTCACCGCTGATTTTGACTGGTAGCCCTTCTTTTAGTTTGACGAGATCCGCTTCTTCAACCTGCGCCAATACCTGAAACTGGGTTGTATCCATAATTTCCAGCAAAGGCATTCCTTCTGTGACCCGTACACCAGTCTGAATTGCGAATGATTTACCCTTTTCTCCCTGCTGTGCCTTGAGGACAACACCAGAAAATGGCGCTTTTATTTCCTTATGTACGTATTGTTCCTGTAACGCCTGATAACGGCTTGTGGCATTTTTAAGCTCCATTTCTGCGACTTGTACATGACTTGCACTGCCTTTTTGTCGGGTAGATGTCAGATCATCCTTCGCTGAAGCAAGTTCCGTCAGTTGCCTACGAAGCTGTTGTTCAAGGGTTTCCACTTCCATTCTCGGCACAATCCCCCGTGAAAAAAGTGCCTGTGTTTTTGCCAGATTATTTTTAAGCTCCATCACCATGTGGTTCGCGTTTTCAACGTTCCTTCTGGCTCGAATAACTTCCTGACTATTTTCCCAGTCCCGTAATTCTTCAACAGCAGATGAGGCTTTAATCATTTCCACTTGTGCCTGTCGAATTTCTATCTCAATTTTCCGGGTATCAAGTGTGGCTAACGTCTGATCCGGGGAAACTTGCTGCCCTTCTTTAACCAGAACCTGTTGGATAATCCCCTCAAATGGCGCAGGGATAGTTTCAAGGCGTCCGGATTGCAGTTTCCCTACCAAATCCAATCGTTTTTCTATCGGAGAGGGGTTTACAGCAATCCACTGTACAGCGTTTTGATTCGGTGATTCTTCTGAGGACAAATACCCTGAAGAGAATAAAACCCAAAAAAAGATTATGGTTGCCAGCACACTCGTTATGATCCATCGATAACGCTTAATCATGGCATGGTTAAAAACTGAGTATTTATTCATTAATCGTTATCTCCCAGCTTTCCAGTGTCGTACCCAGAATTTGATCCAGTTCAGCCTGAGCATTGAGGTACTGGATAAGCGTATTCAGGCGGGCATTTTCCGCATTTCTCAGGTCAGTTTCAAAACTCAGTACCTGAAAGTTACTGGATCGCCCTGCCTGTAATTTTTCCTTTTCGATTTCAAGTTTCTGTTGCGAAAGTGAACTGGCCTTGATGGCTAACTGATATTCCTGCCAGCGTGATTCAGTATCACGGATGGCATTCGTTACTCTCTGCTCCAGATTGATTCTGGCCTCTTCCAGATGTAATGCCTGCTTCTGAACATCAACTCTGGCCTGAACTTCCGTTTGTTGTCTTGTCATATCTCCGATTGGGATATCCAGTTGGATACCGATATAATTTTCCCAGTTTCGGGTGTCAGCAGAAGAGGAACGATACTGGGAGGTTCCGCCAACCAGTGATAAGTCCCAGAGTTGATTATCTCTGGCCTGCAATAACTGAAGATCGGCGGCTTTTGCAGAAAGTAGCTGAGTAAGATAATCGGGCTGTTGAGCTTGTGCCTTTTTAATCGATTGTTCAACATCCAGCCTGACATAAGTCCCTTTCAGAGTATCTGTTGCATGGATAGGCGTTTTTAGGCTCAGAGCGAGTAACTTCAGGAGTGTCAGTTTTGCTGCATTTACATTATTTTCAGCCTCTTTTGCTGAAAGTTCCTGCATGGCCAGATCAGCCTGTGTCTGTATGATATCCGTCTGAGCCATTCTGCCCGCATCAATCAACTCCTTATTCGTCTCCACCAATTTCTGCATACGTTTAAGAGAAGCCGCAGACAAAGCTTGTTGCTCCTGAGCACGGAGTAACGTGTGATAGGCCAGAATAATTTGTGTGATGGAAGCGGAAATTGTCGATTTTAAATTCAGACGGTTGGTTTGTTCCCGGAGTTTTGCCAGTATAACCGGTGCATTATTCACATCTGTTCCGGCTCCCCGTAAAAGAGGCTGTATCATGGTCATACTTGCGCCATCATTATGAATGCTGTTTATTCCTGACTTATTGTGCTCACGCGCCCATGACAGCGTGAAACGTGTTCCCAGAGGGGTGAGTAATGTGGCGTTAGGAGACAAGCTGGTTTTGCTGAAATTTTCTGCCTGATTTTTGCCCGTGATATAGCGCCCGCTCAGTTGCAATTTCGGCGTAAATCGATCTTCTGCGACCCGTAAATCAAACTTCTGAGCGATACGATCCAGATAAACACTACGAATAGCATAGTTATTCCGTAAACCGAGCGATATCGCATCACTCAGCGACAGGCCGATGATTTCTTGCGGATTTTTACGATCCAGACTGTAATCAGATTCAGAAAATCCTGCCTGAGAAAAACAAAAAAACAGAGTCAGAACGCCATAAATGAAATACTTTTTAATCATCACGTAATGCCTGTACGGGTTCCATTTGTGAGGCTTTATGAGCGGGATAAAAGCCGGAAATAAGCCCTGCTATAACGGCACTTCCTATTCCTAAAGGGATGGATAGCGGAGCCAGAGAAAATGACCAACCGGAATAAAGGACAAAAAGGAAGGCAACGATAATTCCCACTAAAGTACCAAGTATTGCACCGGTAAAAGTCAATACAGCCGCTTCATACAAAAACAGGCGTCGGATATCCTGTACTCTTGCCCCCAGAGCCATGCGCAACCCTATTTCTTTGCGCCGGGAGGACACATTCATCAACATCACATTAGAAATCGCAATTCCGCCAGTCAACAGTGAAATACCAGCCAGCCCGATCAACATAAAAGTAAAGGTTTTGCCCTGCTCCGTCTGCCCTTGTAGCAATTGTTGAGCAACGCGGACGTCAATTTCAGTCTCTGGAAACTTATTCTTAAAAAATGCAAACAAACTTTGTGCATCTGTTTCTGTTGTCGAAGTCGTGGCTGAACGGGTAATCAAACCATTCAGCTGAGCTTGTTGTGATATTTTACGCATGGTTTCGAGCGGAACCACGACAACGGAATCCAGAGAAAAAGGAAAAATAGGGTTTTGCCCTTTTGTTTCAAAAATACCAATCACGGTATACAGATAATTACCAAGCTGAATCTGCTTGCCAAGTATTTGGGATGTATCTTCTCCCACGAGAGAAACGGCGACATCATTGCCCATTACCAGATAAGGAGAATGACGATCATAATCGGAGATAAATCGCCCATGCCGCAGTTGTAATAACATAACTTCCTCAAGTGCCGCCGTGGAACCTATCAGGGTGAAGTGTTCTGTTTTCCCGTTATAACGCACCGGTGAGGAGTAATAGATCCAGGGTGCTGCGGAAGATAAACTCGGAATAGCCGTTTTCAGCGCGTCTATTTTAATGTCTTCACTATCAATGCCATGATTGTAAGAATAGAAATTGGTTGTGATCACATTAATATCCAACCCGCTGAACATCTTCAGCGCTGCAAGGGTCGCGTTATGCCCTGTATTTAGAAAGGCCACGACAGATGCACAACCAATCGCAATTCCAGACAAAGCAAGCAGAGAGCTTTTCCCCGTAGCCATTAAATTACGCCAGGCTTCCCGCCACATCATAAATACTGACATGCCATAATGACTAGGCTGACTTTTATCATGCATGCATTGTCGTTCCTCTGATCTCATGCAACTGACCATCACTCATACGTAATTCGCGCTGCATATGGTTCGCTACCATCGCATCATGGGTTATTACAACCAGAGTCATCGCATTATCGGTGTGAAGAGTGGAAAGTAACGATAAAATTTCTTCTGCTGTTTGCGGGTCCAAATTACCGGTAGGTTCATCAGCCAGCAGCAATGAAGGCTCTCCGACCAATGCTCTGGCAAGTGCAACACGCTGCCGTTGCCCGCCAGACAAGTCTGCCGGATAATGACTTTCTCTGTGTGAAAGCCCGACCAAACCCAATTTTTCTCTGGCAATTTTATGAGCCTGCGAAGCTGAAATGCCCCGATAAAGCAGTGGTAACGCGACATTTTCTGTCGCTGTCATTCCGGCTAATAAATGAAAACTCTGAAATACAAAGCCGATTTCTTTGTTGCGCATTCTGGCCCGCAGATCAGCTTCTGCTGATGACATATCAACACCACAAAGAAAATATTCTCCAGAAGTGGGTTTATCCAGTAAACCCAGAATATTAAGCAACGTGCTTTTACCAGAACCCGATGCCCCTACAATAGCGCAACTCTGACCTGCATAAATCTGTGCAGTAATATTTTTCAGAATAGAAACCTGCCCTTCTTCCCCGTGTTGATAAACACGAGTTAATTTTTGCATATTAATAACAGGTGATATCGGTTCTGGGGGATTAATAAATTTTATTACGGCACCCATTTTTTATAATATCCTTCAAATCTTAATATCTAAATTAATACTTCTTAGGTCAGCCATAAATATGTTAATGAAGTCATGATTAAATAACAACACAAAAAGAATTGAATAAATATTATGCAGTTTGCCTGATTGAGACTATAGATGGTTTAATTACCCACCGTTAATAATGGTGTTATTATTATACATCATAAATTATGATAATAAGAATTAGGTTTATAATTAAGCAAGAAAGGCATAGACAATATATAAATTTTAAAGTTGCCATTCTGTCTAATTATGATTTAGATTTACTTTGCATTATCAATTGAAATTTAATCAGCACCTTAAGTTTAATATTATTATAGGAGTGATTTTATGATCAAAAAATTGTTAGCAACAGCGACACTGATAACAGGTTTTTTATTAAGTGGTAATGCAATGGCATTAAATAAATGCCAGGTTGATAATGTACCAAAGCATATTGAAGGAAATCTTTATCAGATGTTTGTCGTTAACCCTACAGATAATTTTGCAAATACCTTTGAGAGATTTGGAATTAAATGGTATTTTAAAGGTAAAATTGGGAAGTGTGAATATCATACAGGAAGACCTGCCTATCAAGCTTATTATCAAGGAAGAAAGTAGATGAACCTCCCAAAGTAATAAGGAACAATAGATCTAAAAAACCCGTTTTTAAAAGCGGGTTTTTTAGATCTATTATCAATTATAACTATTTGTAATTATTGTCTAATATATTTATTAACTTTACAGTTAAATGATTGAAAATATAAAAACATACACTGTATCTAAATTTTGCAATGGTAAAAATCGATGATCATAGTTTACATTTAGCGCTCATTATAAAATGTGATTTTATGAATTATAAACTTAGATCATCAATTGAAAAACTATTAAAGGAATATTTTAGATGTTCAAAAAATTATTAATAGTTGGGTCATTAGCGGCAGCATCGTTCGGTGGAGTTGCAACGGCAGCGGCTGAAAACCTGTGTCCAAATGAATCTGTATATATTTCGACAAAGCCGAACTATACCCGAGTAGTTGTTAAACCGAACCGTAATTTTCCTCAAGAATTTATACAGCAAAATACGATGTATGGAACCATACAATGGTTTTATCAGGGACCTCAATTTAGCTGTGTAGATAAAGCAGGGAAGCCAGCTTGGGCTGCTGTGTATATTGGCGCTAATGTAAGAAATTAAAACCCTACCAAAAACCCCCTTTTCCCCAAAGGGGGTTGTAAAAAATATTCTTATTTCCATTACTGATTTATTTAAATGAACCTTCAGAAAAAATCAAAAATTCGAATCTAAAATAAAAACATACACCGTTTATAAATTTTGAAATGGTAAAAACCGCTGAGAGTAATCTACATTTACCGCGCATCATAAATATGACTTGATAAGTAATAAACCTAGATCATAAGCTGAAAAAAGATTAAAGGAAGGTTTTATGTTGAAGAAATTCTTCGTGGGTGGAGCACTCGCCGCCGTTATGTCATTAACTGGCGGAATTGCAACTGCATCGGCAAATGACATAGATATCTCATGGAATAACTGCCATTCTTCTCCGATAGAGTATAAAAATGGCGTGTATACTAAATACCTAGTAAAAGACGGCATTGTTTTCCTTGATGTGCGCAATGAAGATGGATTTAAATGGCATTTGAAAGGATTTAAAAAATTATACGTTTGTGGATTAAACGTTTATGTTGGTAAATATGAAGGTGTAAAATCATAGGTAAGCCCTATTACTACATCAATTCAGAATGTTAATAAACCTCGTTAATATAACGGGGTTTTTTGATTTTGTTACGGATAATTATAATTGGTTATTTTATTGCTCAATCTTATTTGGTATTTTTTAATCATTCCAATCTTAAATTTAATATAAAAACATACACTGTTTCCAATTTTTGAAATAGTAAACTCCTATTATGATGATTTATATTTAGCGCATCTTATCAAAGAATATTTGGTAAGTGATAAATTTAAATAGAAAGTTATTATAATGTTAAATTAGAGGCTTTGTTATGTTTAAAAAATTATTAGTAGGCGGAGCATTGGTAGCTGGTCTTGCATTAACTGGCGGAATTGCAACTGCATCAGCAGCAAACAAAGATTTTACCTATAACGATTGTTATAGCTCAGGCAGAACTTATACTGGTACAAATGGGACAGTATATGTTGTGTATGAAGTGCGTAAGAATCACATATTTGAAAGTGAATTCACAGATGGAAAGATTCAATATCATTTGCAAGGTATAAAGCCAGTAGCATCACATTGCGGTAAAGGCTATGTGGGTTACTATGAAGGTAAGAAAATATAATACTTCTCAGAGAGCCTCTTATTAGAGGCTTTTTCGTTTACATTGTTTATATTCAGAGATCATGTCATATTCCGGTTAACTAAATGGCTTCTAACTCCAACTGATTCAACCGCATTTTGATTTCATCAACATACATTTTTTTTAACGTTGTTGGTTTGATCTCAATCAGATGTCGGGAAAATCCATTTATATAGTCAAGCAGATAACCCAATTCTTCCTGATGATAATAACCCGAAATTAGTGCGCCACCATCTGTTAATTGTAGGGAAATATGTGAAAATGATTTGCTATGATAATGCTCAACACCTGAACTTTTTATCGTTATTTCAAAATAATGTTGCTGTTGTTTCTGCCTTAATTGTTCAAAATTAGATAGGTTGAAATCTGTTAAACGAATGTTTTCGGGAGCAACTAACGACCTTGTCATCGGGCGAAATGACTGGATTGTATGGCAGCGTAATACGCGTAAATCTTGTGCTTCATAATCAAATACGGCTAAAAACCACCGCCCTGACTCAAACCACATCGCAATCGGGTAAATAAAAACTTTTTTATCACCGTATATGACTTCCAGATTTTCCTGTTGAAAAATATGATGGAGTAACATATCAAGTTGTTTAATTGGATTGATCTGTCTGGCCGTTCTCACCCCCAAACACTTGCGTAATTTTTCATCTTTTATTTTTTCATCTTGAGGCAATACTTGCTTTAATTTTTCAGAAATACTACGAAATTGCAGATTAAACGGAGTGGATTGCAGAACATGCATACCTGAAATCGCAAATAACATGGCATGAATTTCATCCGCACTAAATCTGACCGGTGCTAATCGATATGTTGGAGCAACAATGTATCCGCCATTTCTTCCCCGTTCAGAATATAAAGGAACACCCAATTCTTCTAAAGCTGAAATGTAACGTAACGCACTGCTACGGGATAACTGAAACTCTTGCATCAGTTCTTTTAAGGTCACTTTCTGCCTTCCCTGTAAGAAGAGCTGCATTTGTTGCAATAACAATGTTTTCTTCATTGAAGATCCTTAAAAGGTATCAGAAAGTGCAATTTATATAACGTAGAAACTGAGTTAGTCCAGATAAAAAATAAACATTGGTGGGGGTTAGGAGCAGAGGGCTTATAAACCCTCTGCTTAAGGTTGTAAATCAGTTCATTATATGCAGCCACATTTAACAAATTGGTTATTTTCTGAATTACATATAAATTAATTTCTTTCAAAAAATTCAAGGAGCTGAATGAACTTATCGCATATATATACAAATCCAAAAAATGACATAACTATTAATACTACATTATAATAGTGATTACTATCACCATTGTATATCAATGATAATGATGATTTATTGATGAAAAACATTGTAAGGGATAAGCTAACTATATTGGCAATAGCTCTTCTTGTGGATTTTTTCATTTTTCAGCCCCCAATCTCATTGATTCTTGCATTATGCTTTTACTGGCTTCTTACTCTTTTTGGCATCTTCATCACTAGGGTTACATTCTTGATGTGTACCGGGAAGATAAAATTTTCCATCGGATGATGGATTTGTTCCACCATCACATCCCGGCATCCCTGCTGTACCGTCACTATTTCCCCCTTTCTGTCCATTACCGCCATTGGCGCCGTGAGTTGTATTTGCATATACTGATGGCACAGAAATAGTTAGCATTAAATAAATAAAAGTGATAATTAATCTGCTCATACCGAACCCTTCTGTGTAGATTGAACCAATCTTAGTTGAAATATTAATATTCGCACTTAAATCCTGATAACCGCCAGCATCTCACCAACTTCTTCATCCATACCAACTTCGACGAAACCAACACTGGCATAAAGATTTTTTGCAATGATATTCTTAGGATTATAAGAGATTGCTATTTCCTCTAACTGATCTGTACGACCGATTTCATCAATTGCTAACACTAGTGCTTTGCGTCCAATATTTTTCTTTTGATAGTTTTGATCTATCATAAACCGCCAAATTGTTATCCTTTGGTCAGCATCGGGTACCCACATAAAAAAACCAACAGGTTCCCCATTCAAACAAATAGCACGTGTTTGGTATGAAGGGTTAAATTTTGATTGGACAATAGAATATACGTTTTCCGCAACATAAGAGAGTTGTTCGTCAGTTACTGATAAATCGCAAACTGCTTCATAATTATCCTTAGTGACGTCAGTTAAGGTAATCAGCATATGCTGCTCCAATATAGGTTCATAATTCAGAGATGTTAAAAATTGGGTGATATTAATTTAATGTTGTTTTTTTAAGTATTCAGCTTAAACACGAATTCACAGTAACTGGGGTAATGGCAATAGAAAATTGATTTAATTTTGATAAAAAGTCAACAACTATTAAGGGGAAATCAATTATCCTCAGACCCATTTTTAAGTAGGCCACTGAATAGTGGCCTGATATTTTTTCTTTACATCAAATCATCATTACACAATGCCTGCAATTTTTTAATAAACAAAGCGACATGATAACCGTCACAGGCTGCGTGATGTATTTGTACCGATAATGGTAACAATACTTTTCTGCCCTCTTGCTGATATTTCCCCATTGTAAAAATCGGAGCGAAATAATCAGTGATATCAGATATATTCAGGTTGAAACTATCAAATCCTATCCACGGAATTGAGGAAATATTGATATTATTTTTCGGTTTCTCTGTTTGTGGGTAAAGACTTGTATTACTGCCATACCGTTCAATATCAGCACGATAATTCACCATAAACTGCGGCAAATCGGGTGAGAATTTCGTACACAATATAGAAAATGTTTCGGTTGCTTTATGAAAAATAGTATAAATCGGATCCACACTATCCCAAACGATTAACTCCTCATCTTTTATCGCTAACCTGAATTCAGGATACTGATTAACGACCTTGGTGAGCAGGTAAATCATAGCGGGATAAAATTTATAATGTGTTTTTGCTAAGGATAAGCGCAGAGCTGTAATATCAATTTTCGTCGTCAGACTAAAGCCACACTTAACATTATGGCGATAATACGAAAAATGTTCTCCACGATCCCACGTGTTAAGATCTATTTTTGTGTAATTCATCTTTTTCCCTTCTAATCAAGTATGTTAATAACAAAATTAATTAGAAGGGAGTTATCTCTGTCTGAATTGATGACACCTAATGACTCCTTTATTGTGTGTATTGAACGGCAATCACATTACCATTTAAGCGAAAAAATACCAATCGTTAATCGCCGGAGGGAATAGTAACACTGTCTTTATTACTATCCCTCCGGATTGCTATCTCCCTGGCTGGAGCGCAGTATTCAAAGTAAATTTATTTTTTAATTTCAAAAAGATAGTAATTTCCATTCTCTGTGGAAAAATTCAAATTATAGATATTTTTAATAGATAACCCAGCTTGTTTTACCATAAATTCAAAGTCGGACTGATACCGCCTTCTCCCTAACAAAAGGGTATCTATGTATAAATCAAATGAGGTTGCTTCATCGGGTTCTTTAATTATATCGATAAGATATAAAACTGAATCATCCCTCATTGCTGTATGGCAATTCTTCAGAATATCGATGGCTTGATTATCTGACCAGTCATCCAAAACATTTTTTATGCTATAAGCATCATAGCCGGATGGAATCTCAGAAAAGAAATTACCATTAATAAAAGTAATTTCTTCTGATTCTTTTCTGGTGAATTTATATTGATCCATAACATGACACTGAATATGTGGATAGTGCAATTTTATGTTTTTTACGAAATTACCGCCCCCTCCTCCAATATCAATAAATGTCTGAATGCCATCTAAAGGGATGCAATCAATAATGTGCTTGTTGGTTTTATTCGTCATTTCTCCCATTAATTTATCAAAAATCATTTTAACATCTTTATTTTTCTCATGATTAAGGTAATCAAAAAATGGCTCGTTATGGGTAAGTTCAAATGCGGATTTTTTATTCGGTTTTTTTAAAGACGAACTGTATTGTGACCAAGTATTCCAGAATACGGGATCTAATTCGAACTTTATATATAGAGTTTCAAAGCTATTCTGATCACTGAGTGATGCCCATTGTTCAGTAAGATAAAACTTATCCTCTTTTTTTATTAAAATATTAAGTTTTACCATGTAATTCAATAGGCTGTGAAATCTATCCTGATAGACATTGCATAGTCTAGCAAGTTGTTCCACGGTTTTCCCCTTCTCAGTACTTAAATATAATGGTGCTTTACTGTCTACAAAGGCAAATAATGCATTTGATTTACGATAGGCAGTAATTATTTCCAATGGCATTATTATTCTCCTTATTTATCTCCATTAATTGATTTGCCACACTCTAAAACCTCAGGTTAACTTGAGATCAAGTGTTTTTTATCTTATTTTTGAATGTCATAAAAAGACGCAGCACAATGTGTTGCCTTATTGAAGTAATGCCATCGCGCTATACAAAATAGAGAATTGATGGTTTAACGCGTAAAACAGGATGAATGATGAAATTCTTATTTGAACAGGTTAATGTTTTTTCTGATAAAAAATTACAGGGTAATCCACTGGGTGTAGTTGTTGGTGCAGATAATCTGACTGAACAGCAAATGGCTCAGTTTGCTAAGTGGACTAACCTGAGTGAAACTACTTTCTTACTTGAACCACTTCATCCTGATGCAGATTACAGAGTCAGAATTTTTACTCCTGCGGGCGAACTCCCTTTTGCTGGACATCCAACACTAGGTTCTTGTTATGTATGGCAGAAAACTAATAGCCAGAAAGATAAAGCAACAATCATTCAGGAATGTGAAGCAGGTTTAATTACTATCAAACAGCTCAACGGACGGTTGGCATTTATGGCCCCTCCACTGGCAAGAACAGGCGATGTAGCTGATGACATAATGGCTACTATTTTGAAAGGACTTGGTATTACTGCTGATGATGTCGAATTGTGTCAGTGGATAGATAATGGTCCCGGCTGGCTTGGCATCTTACTGAAATCTGTCGATAAACTTTTGGAAATACAACCTGATTATGCACCATTGAAAAACTATGAGATTGGTTTGTGTGCAATTTATCCTGAAGGAAATCAAGTAAGTCTGGAAGTCAGAGGCTTATGCGGTTCAATTTATGCGGAGGATCCGGTGACCGGCAGTCTGAATGCGGCTTTTGCGCAGTGGCTGATACCACACGGGAAATTGCCAGCAAATTATACCGCCAGACAAGGACGATGTGTTGAACGGGATGGCTGGATTTATATTACTTCGGACGAAGATGGCATCTGGGTTTCGGGTGATGTAGTTGAGTGTATCAGTGGTATGGTTGAATTCGATTAAGTAACAACTTGGTCATGTTGATAACTAAGGCGATGCCAATTTTTTTCAGCAAAAATATTTAAAAGTGTCAAAAAGTGAAACCTATATCTCTTAGGATTATTTCCATCTAATTGGAGTTTAAAAGGAAAGCATGATGACACGAGTTTCTTTAGTACAAAGTTTCCCCAATATTTATCAACAACTGAAAATAGTGAATGCTGAAATCGATAAATCAGCTTTATCTGCCGGTATTAGTGAAGGGTTTTGTCATCTACTAAAATTACGTATATCCCAGATTAATGGATGTGCATATTGTGTCAGGTTACATACCCGAGATGCCTTACAACAGAACGAATCTATCGATAAAATTGCCGTGCTGCCAGCCTGGCAGGAAACAGAATATTTCACAGAAAAGGAACGAGCGGCGCTGTTATTAGTGGAGGCAATAACAGAAATACAAAATGATCATATCCCCGATGATGTTTACCAAAAAGCAGCAACAGCGTGGAGTGATAAACAGGTGGCTGCAATTGAGTGGTTGGCTATTATGATGAACGCCATGAATAGGTTAGGAATAGCCGGAAGATATTATGTTGCTCCGTAGATTTTCCGTACAACTACGGGAAAAATGCTACTACGGGCAAAGTACTACCCGCCTGATCCAGGCGGGTATACAGACAGTAAACTACCCTTTTCTTTTGTTAATCGATAATGTCAGTGATTGTGCTTTTTGGTCTGTCATCAGCAATAATAGCAACCCAACGAGCGCAACAAAACCACCCGAATAACTAACCATTTCATACCCTAATCCCAGTGATAAAACAGTTGCGCCCAATGCAGCACCAATAGCATTACCCAGATTAAATGCGCCAATGTTGACAGAAGAAGCTAGTGACTGAGCTTCAGATGCAACCTGCATTACTTTTAGCTGTAATGGCGGGACAATACCAAAACTAGCCGCTCCCCAAAGCACTAATATGATACCGCCAGTCATCGTGTCTTTCGCGATTTGTGGAAATAACATCATAATCAGAAACAGTGATGTAAATAATCCATAAAGTGTTTTGGATACGGAACGATTCGCCAGAATACCACCGATATAATTCCCGATGGTAAACCCCACACCAACCAGCACCAGCATTATACTGACCTGTGTTTCTGCGACATGAGAGAGCGTCATTAATACGGGCACAATATACGTATAGAAGGTGAACATAGCGCTGGCCCCAAGCACCGTACAAAACAGCGTCGTCAATACGGCAGGTTTCAATAAAACCTGTAGTTCACGGCGTAAATCGAGCGGCTGCCCCTGCATTCCTCGTGGGAGCGCTAATAACAGAGCAATCATGGTAATGAATCCTAATACACTGATCAGGAAAAAAGCCTCCCGCCAGCCCAATACCTGCGATAAACGCGTAATTGCCGGAACACCGCCGAGATTAGCGATAGTCAATCCCATAAACATGCTGGCAATTGCGCTGGCTTCCTTTCCCTTCTCGACTACTCGGGTCGCTACCAAGGCACCTATACCGAAAAATGCGCCATGATTCAGACTGGTCACAAAACGGGCAATAAGTAATAGGGAAAAATCAGGTGATAACGCCGATAAGATATTTCCTACGGTAAAAATACTCATTAAAAAAATCAGAGCGACTTTCGGGGAGCGTTTAATCAGTAACAAGGTCATTACCGGCGCACCCAACATCACACCAAGTGCATAGACCATAACCAGAATGCCGGCGGTGGGGATAGAAATTGCCAGATCTGAAGCTATCTCCGGTAACATACCCATTGGTGAAAACTCGGTAGCCCCGATAGCAAATGCCCCAATAGAAAGTGATAACAGAGCGGTGCTCGTTCGCATAATTTCCTCATATCTTTAAACTCAGCGTTATTGCTGATACGACATCACTGTAAGTGAGGGTGATTATGTCGATTTGATATTTGCAGAAACAGTAACTAATATGAGAAAAACTTTTAACTGAAATGCGAAAATGAAAATTACTCTGGAAGAGATGCGGGTATTTATTGCTGTCGTGGATAGCGGTTCAATAACCGCAGCGGCTGAATGGCTGGGATTCACTATTTCTGCCACCAGCCGGGCCTTGTTGCGGCTTGAAGAAAAAGTGGACAGTACTTTGTTGTACCGTACTACCCGGCGTATAAAACTAAGCGAAGAAGGCACTGTATTTCTACAAAAAGCACGGGAAGTGGTGAAACTTGCGCAAGAAGCAGAGGAAGTATTGCTGAGTCATAAAGATATTCCCTCCGGAACGTTACGAGTAGATGCAGCGACCCCTTTTCTACTGCACGTCATTACACCACTGATTGCTCAATTTCACGAAGTATACCCACAGATAACGTTGGAATTGACTAATTATGAAGGTGTAACGGATTTGTTGGAAAAGCAGACTGATATCGCCTTTCGTATTGGGACTCTGACTGATTCTTCTCTACATGCGACATTATTAGGTCACAGTAAGCTGCGGGTTCTGGCAAGCCCTCTCTATTTAGAACGTTTTGGCGAACCGAAAACTGTTGAAGAATTACAACAACATTGTCTGCTCGGGTTTACTGCACCAGAAAATCTCAACGAATGGCCACTCTTTCATGGTGATAAAAAGGGAATCAAAATTACCCCAACAATTGCTGCAAGCAGTGGTGAAGTATTATGTAACCTGACCCGAAAAGGCGTCGGTATTGTATGTATGTCTGATTTTATGACTCATGAGATGAGAGAATCAGGAGAGTTTAAACAGGTACTTTCTCATCTTACTTTTGAGCAAAAACAGCCGATTAATGCAGTTTATTACCGTAACCAGACGCTTTCACCCCGGTTACGCTGCTTTATTGATTTTATTAAAAATAATAGCTTATGCCTTAACCGGCTGTGATATTCGTCGTGAACCCCTAGGAACATAGATAATCGTATGTTTATACCGGGGTGAACGAGCGTAGCCAACAAAGAGACAACTTGAAAGTATACAATACTTATTCTTGAGCTTTTTTCAGTACTTGGTTAATACTGATAGGGAAAAAGTTATTTACATCAACACCAACGTTAATAGCTCTGGGTCCGAGTACGCTTAATCGTTTGTATTGGTCAGGATCTTTACCTGCATTGTGGACGTGACCATAGAGATGGATAGCATTACGAAAATAACCCTGCCATTCGAGAATGGGATAGTGGAACATCACGATTTTTTGTTTTTGATAATCCATTTCGTAGTAGTCTCTTACCCATTCAAACATTGAACTATCAAAATCCGGGTCGTTCAAAAATTTATCGTGATTACCGCGGATCAAATATTTTTTACCATTAAGTCGATGGAGTATTTTATTAGCATCTGCTCCAGTTCCGCGATAAAGAAAATCACCTAAAATATAAATTTCATCCCGGTCAGTAACACATGCGTTCCAGTTGTGTATCAGGGCATTATTCATATGGTGTGCGCTTTCAAATGGTCGACCACATAAGTTTATGATGCTGGAGTGGCAAAAATGGGTATCGGAAGTAAAATAAATCATAAAAATCTTCTTGTAACTATAGTAAGCGTTATAGTCTAACAAAATATATTAATTTACCCATTATTTTATAAGTTAACGGCTTAAAACCGTCAGTGATCTTTTTAATTTTTTCCAATCATCTTGAAAATATTTACGTAATAAAAATAATTTTATATTTGTTTTTATTTTACCCACTCCCCCCGCCATAACACGTTGTTTACGAAAAGACTGGATGTCTTCCCAAAGCTGTTCCCGCTCAAAAAAGGTCCATATATAAGGTACGGGAGTAAAGTCATTGATGTAACATACAGGAGCTACCCATTCGAAAAAGACAATTTCTACATGTTCAATAGAAAAATATTTTACGATAGAAGCAATTTCTTCATAATCAACTTCATTATCTACGAAGATTGTTGATAGCGCTTCGCACAAGTCTATATCCGTGAATTGATTATCCAACGGGTATCTCCTGATGTTTACCTCTTTTTCTTCAATTTATATGTGAGTGACATCTCAATACATAGACTCAACTCAGTTACTGGTAAATCGGCGTAAGGATCTAAAATTATTGCCCGGTTTTTTGAATAAGTTAACTCAGGAAAGAGTGTTCTGAATGTATCAATTAATGTTGTCTGGCAGTGAAAAAAGATAGCCACATGTGTATCCCCGAAACGGTCCAGCCGGATTGTAGTTCCAGCCTTTGTCTCAAGAGTAAGGTAACTGGGCTGACCCCATTTCAAAGTTTCAGTGATCACGCCAACCCCTTCTGTTTTCAGCGCGACATCAAATATTAATTCTCTTATTTTCAGTAATGGTTGCTGATACTCCTGAGGATAATATTCAAATACCGAACGGACTTCGTGATTCTGAAATGCTGTCATAAGATTGCTACCTTATCTGTTAATTCGTATATTGGGCCTGCCTCATACAACCCTATTTAAATTGAAATGGTCGGAACATGATGAAAAGAATATTTATTTGTATCGTACTTGTTTTAACCTCAATATCTATGCAGTCGGTGGCTGAAGAGAACAGCTATCGTTTACAAGGGAATGATGGTAAAGAGATTACTTACTATCTGATACAGAAAAATAACATAAACTCTCAAGATCTTCTTGTCCTGATTCAAGGTTCTGATTGTCGTAGTGTTATCAATAATAAAAAAATGATAGAAAATTTTGGGGCGGTTTTTCCTGCCAACGATATCCTTCTGGTAGAAAAAACAGGGCTTGATAGTAGTTTCGGAAAAAATGGTGCTGAAGTTAGTGATTCAGAATGCCCGCCAGCCTATATTCAGAACGACTCCCCCTTAAAACGCGTTAAAGATTATATTGCTGTATTAAACAAATTAAAAAGCAAGTATCGTCATATTATTCTGTTGGGTGGGAGTGAAGGTGCTATTGTTACTAATTTGATAGTTGCAGAGAAGAATACAGATTTTATTACTGCGGCAATTGCGATGAATGGCGGTGGGCGTTTTTTTATTGATGATGTTATTCATAGCATCAGGCATCAAACTCCGGCAGAAATGTCTGATAAAGAAGTTGATAGTTTTAAAACATTTGCAAAAGAAGCAAAAAAACAGAACATGCCGGTAGGTATGAATGTCAGTGGTCATGGGGCCAATTGGTGGTATGAGTCATTATCAATTGATAATCAGAACTCGATCCAATCCAGTAAAGTGCCGTTATTGGTTATCCAGACTATGGGTGATAATAATGTGGATGCATCTGGAGCGAGAAAAATGATAGCTGAGATTAATAACCCAAAGGTTTCTTTCAATACCTATGATGGTTTGGATCATTATTTCATTGATAAAGATGGGAACTACCATGCTGCCATGATTATTAACGATATTCAAAACTGGTATCAGTTACAAAATAACCGCCATTCTTCATAGTCCTGAATGCCATAAGCAGCGCTTTTCGCGCTGCTTACCTCAATTTTATCCGTATGTTAAGACCAATTTTTCAAGAATGTCTTTTGATTTCCGCCAGAGTAAAGCGCTTCCTTCATTATCGAAAACAGTGCGTTCTGCATGAGGAAACCGTGTTGACAAAATTTCACCAAAGTCTGGTGAATGAACGGTGCTGGCATCCTGCTTCCCATACCATAAATATACCGGGCAGGTAATATCTTCAGGATCAAAAGGCCATTGCCCGAAAGTAAGCAGTAGATCCTGAGCATACCCTTCTACTCCTTGGGAAAAACCTTCATTTAAACACTGACGATAAGCCTGTAAAAAATTGGGTTGGGAGTACAAAGACAAATCCACTGCTGAACTGTGAGCCATAATAAAATTCATCAACCAGTCAGCAGTGATATTCTCAGAAACCCTCTGTTTTAACATTTCTGGTTCGGCATTTCTTTGCTTCACCATATTAACAACATCCTGATTTAACAGTTTTTGCGTGGCGGGATAACTAAACTGATCCTGCCCGGCTACAATTGCCAGTCCTGTTGCTTTACAAATTTTTGCCAGTGTCAGTGCGAATACTGCTCCCTGAGAGAAACCCAAAACCATGCACTTTTGTAACCCGCAGTGCTTCAGTATCTCAGCAACATCTTGGGCAAAACTCACTAAAGTCTTATGGGAATGTTGAGATGAACGCCCCAGCCCGGGGCGATCCGGCACGATTAATCTGATATTCAATCTTTCCAGCTCTTGTTCCCCGAAACCCAGTGAGCCACTCATTCCAGCACCGGTGCAGAAAATAAGCGGTTTACCGGTGATTGGCCCCCACTCGTACCAATGAAGCGTACGAGCATCAGGGAGAGATAAGTTACCGGTTCTTGTTGCGGGGTTTACATTATATGTCGTCATTTTTCCCTCAAAAAATTACCAATTGCAATTTCGGATTAACTTAACTCTTCCCTTCCATCATCCTCTAATGAACTGAGTTACAGATATCCGATATAATGACGTCGTCGCTGTAATATATAACTGGTCACCCTTAATGCCACCCAAAGTGCAGTTTGATACATGTTCTGGCACTTCAATTTTATCTATTCTCGTACCAAATTTATCAAAAATGATAACGCCGTTTTCACAACTACAATAAATATTACCTGATTTATCAATACAAAAACCATCCGGAAAACCCGGAGAAATGGTAGCGAAATGTTTACCAATCCCCAATACTTTATCCCGTACCGGATAGATACGTAATTCATGTCTGCCGTGTTTCGGGAAATCGACGATAGACATATCGGCAATGTACAGATATTTCTCATCAGGAGAAAATGCTAAACCGTTTGGTCGTTGAGTATCACTGGCAGCGATAGAAATACTGTTATCAGCAGGATCGTAACAATAGACGTAGCACCCGATAATCTGGCTTTCTGATTTATATCCTTCATTATCGTTAATAATGCCGTAAGGTGGATCAGTAAACCAAATTGTCCCGTCAGAACGTACAACAACATCATTGGGTGAATTGAATCGTTTACCATCAATTTTTTCAACCAATAGGTTAACACTGCCGTTTTTTTCTGTGCGGGAAATACCTCTTCTGCCATGTTCGCAACTGATGAGCCTCCCTTCTCTATCCAGCGCATTGCCGTTGGCAAAATGCGAATATTTTCGCCATAAATGAACGCCGTCATATTCTGACCAGCGAAACATTTTATTTCCTTTTACGTCACTGAAAATAACCGCATCTTCTGTTGGTAGCCAAACCGGGCCTTCTGCCCAAATAGCCGGGGAACAGAGTAATTCTAAGTATGGTTGCATTATTATTACTCCTTTATATTCACAGTTTTTAAAAATACAGAAGTTAAATCTGAATGATTCAGTTTCGATCAAGTAAGTTATGACGTTTTAATATTTTTATAACCCTGTCTTTAGGGATGGAATAAGATGTATTTCCATTTCTACCCACCATAGTTTCAGCTGCAAACATGGCATTAATAATGGCTTCTTCAGTGGCACTGACTATTGCCTCATATAAAGGATCAAGTTTGTCATTGGGTAATATTGTCATTGTTTTTATATCTTCTCTGGAAAATGCATCGTTATTCGCGGTGGAGAATGCAATAAATATTTCCCCGCTGGTATTTCTGGCGACTCCACCTACTCTGGCAAGACCGAGAGAGACTCTTTTAGCGATTTTTTCTAACTGGTGAGGGGCTAATGGGGCATCTGTAGCAACGACTGCAATTATAGAACCCGCATCCTTTATTTTTTTCTTATCTCCATGATATATCGGCATAAAATCCTTTATCTCTTTACCAACCGGAATCCCGGCAATAATTAAGTCATCCCTGAATCCGAAATTCCCCTGAACCAGTACCCCGACAGTATATCCGCCGTCTTTTTTATCTAAAACTCTTGATGAAGTCCCTGTGCCTCCCTTGAAATCAAAGAGGTTCATGCCTGTTCCACCACCGACATTACCTTCTTTTATCATTCCTGATTTAGCACTATTCAATGCGTGATAGACATGTTCTTTTTTTACATGCATCCCATTTATATCATTTAATATTCCATCCCATGTTTCTGTAACTACAGGGAGTAACCAGAATAAATCATCCTTCAGTGGGGATACTAAATGGTTGTCAATTAACCAACTGATGGCTGAATCTCTGACAACGCCGACACTGTGCGTATTCGTGATTAATATCGGTGTTTCCAGAAAACCACTTTCCTCAACCCATTGGCTACCTGTCATTTCCCCATTCCCGTTTAAAGAGAATATGCCGGAGAATACCGGGCTGAATTTTTTTCCTCTTGGTAATATCGCGGTTACTCCGGTTCTTATCGGCCCTTTCCCCACGTCCAGTTTTCCATTGCCTTTGATCATGGTTGAATAGCCAACGGTTACACCGCTAACATCGGTAATTGCATTATATTTCCCGGTGGTTCCAGAAAAAGGAATACCGAAATCTCTGGCTCTTATTTCACTATTAGCGAAGGAATTTGAAGTTGTTATTATTGAGATAAATAATATTGCCATTTTTATGATTTTTATCATAAATACTCCTTATTGTGATTAATCGGTTATCACTCTTTTATTATTAATCTATGGAAGTATTTAATTAAATCATGATTTGTATCGATACACAGTGCTATAAAAAATCACACAGCTGATACTATTTGATAAAAAATTGATTTCAAAGTGCCACTAATTACACGGTAATTTGAAATCAATAAGAAAATCGAGGTGAGTTTTTATTACTTCGGTAAACCAATCAGAAATTGATCATCAGATATAACAAGAGCCTTATTTGAAAGATAATCATCACCCAATAACCCATCAAAATTTATACGTTCATCATGTATCTGAAAAAGGAATGCTGATAATTCAACACCATCAGGTGTCACAATTGTTTGCTTTGGACATAATAATGAAAAATCAACACAGCCCTCCTTTGAACGGGTAAAAATGACAGTATGGCTGGCACCAGTATCAATAACCATCTGATTTAATTTTTTATTACCGGACGATACACTAACCTCTATTCCGTAATTTTTACGAGTGAATGGAATATTTTTCCAGTGATAACCGTCAGAAAGATTTTTAGCATTGTCAGTAATTGTGAGCATCTTTGAAGGGTAATCGATAATCAGCGTATTGTTTTTGACAATACCCAGACCCAATACGCCATTAATACGCAGTTGTCCGTTATCATCTAACATACCGTTACCCCACGGTTTGAATACTTCAACGTCAACACCTGAAAGTTTTTTGCCATTTACAGTAATATCAACTGCTTTTGCTATTACTTTATTCAGGTTTTCATTGCCGAAAACATCAACAGAACGAGATGTTTCAATATGGTTGTCACTCGACGTGAGAATTGCATCAACGACGGATTGGGGTAAATGGAGAGCAGTGGATGCACCCGTATCAATTTCAATTTTATCAATTTCTTTGCCATTGATATTAAGTGATATGGTAGGTGTTTGGCGATCAAGGTAAACAATGGGAGCGGTGATATCTGCTTTTGCAGTTTTAGCTGAGATTATCGTGAAAAATAGTGCTGCTATACACAGACCCAGAGTGCTATTTATATTCCGAAAATCCGATATTTTCTGCGATATCATTTTTTCTTTTCTCCTATCCTATTCGTTAGATAAAAACATAAATTTATCTTATCATTGTTCTTCGGGGTTAATATAGGTTATTAGAAAAAATTACACAATCATATTGAATTAACAGCAAAAAATATCAATTAGCTGGTATTCTTGTTCTGTATTGCTAGGCTTCATATTAGAGCGCCATATACATTAATGCTTTACTTCCCCCCCATTAACCAACAAAAAACATCAGAGAATACAAATGCATGACTATGGAATCTGGACGATTGTTACTCCTGTCGTCACCATCATATTAGCCATTCTAACCCGACAAGTGATGTTGTCATTGATGCTGGGGATTCTGGTTGGGTTCACGGTAATACATGATCACAATATTATATTGGGAATAAAAAGTACTCTTGAGGGAGTGATTAATACTTTTACATCATCGGGAAATACTAAAACGGTTATTTTTATGATCATGATTGGTGGGATTATGCGGCTGGTTACTGTCACGGGTGGTGTACAGGCTTTGGTTCAGTTATTAACTGACCGGACTAAAATTATTAAAAGTAAGAAAAACGTACAATTTCTGGCGATTATTATTTCCGCTCTTATTTTTATCGAAAGTTCCATCAACCAATTAGTGGCCGGTGCATCAACCAAAAACCTTGCCAGAAAATATGCCGTTCCTCCTGAAAAAATGTCCTATCTGATTCAGACAGCCGGTGTTTCTGTCTGCTCGCTGGCAATGATTAATGGCTGGGGCGCAGTCATGATGGGAATCGTCGGAGTGCAAATTTCCAATGGGCTAATTTCAGGTGAGCCTTTTGATATTGTTATACATTCTCTTGGATATAATTTAATGGCGTGGCTCTCACTTGCCAGCATAGTATTTTATATTTTTACCAATGTTTCATGGGGCCCGATGAAAAAAGCAGAGCAGAATGCTTTGCATCAACACAATACGCCAGCCCTAGACAGCAAAGAAACTGAACCTGATGAAGTTATTAAGCACCCTAACAGTAATAGTGTCCTGAATTTTTTTATCCCCATTCTGTCAACAGTGTTGATGGTTCCTGTCGCACTCTATATCACTGGTGAAGGTGATTTCAGCAAAGGCAGCGGTTCAACATCCGTTTATTGGGGAGTGATGTTTGGTACGGTTATTTCTTTCTTTTGGTTCTTAGGCCGCCGGATTTTATCCATTAATACCTTTTTCGAAGAACTTTATATTGGTTATGCCAGTATGCTGAAAATCAGTTCTATTATGATTCTGGCATTTTTAATGGGGACAGTTTCGGCTGATTTGAATACAGGGGCTTATATTGCACAGATCACCCACGGTGTACTCCCTGTCGGATTTTCTGTAGGTTTTATCTTTGTCATCAGCGCGATTATGTCACTGGCAACCGGTACATCATGGGGAACGTTTGCGATTATGATCCCGATTGGCGTACAACTTGGTCTTTCAGTTGGGATGCCGGTGGAATATATGATTGGAGCGGCTATTTCCGGTTCTATTTTCGGCGATATGACTTCACCCATTTCTGGTGATGCGATAGTGGCGTCAATGGCAACAGATTGTGATCATATCGAACATATCCGTACACAGATGCCCTACGCTCTTGTGACAGCCAGTATTGTACTGAGTATCTATCTCTATTTAGGGTTTACTTACTGAATACGCTTAGTACTCTTTTCCGGGTAAAGATCTGGCGGCTTCGCTTTATAAGCCAGCCGCCAGATAACGAATTAATAACTTGCTGTCGGCCAGTCAATATAGCCTTCTGCTCCAGAACCGTATTGGGTATGACGATCCAGACCGGTCAGTTCAATATCATAACGCAGACGATTGACCAGATCAGGGTTAGAAATAAACGGGCGTCCAAATGCAACGGCATCAACTTTGCCTTCTGAACGGCGGGAAATGGCCATTTCGAAGTCATAGTTATTATTACCGATATAAGTTCCTTCAAACAGAGAGCGCAAAACATCCAAATCAACACCTTCAGGAATCAGACGATCTTTTCCTGTTGTTCCTTCCACAAAATGCAGGTAAGCCAGTTTGAATGGGTTTAGCTGTTGGATCAGGTAGCTATAAGTCGCCATAACATTGCTATCAAGTGGCGTTTCACCGACTTCGGTTGTAACTGGCGATAACCGGATGCCAACCCGACCGTCACCCCAGACGCCGGTGACAGCTTCAACCACTTCCAGAACCAGACGTACCCGGTTTTCAATAGAACCCCCGTATTGATCGGTTCGGTGGTTGGTTGAATCGCGTATGAACTGTTCCAAGAGATAATTGTTGGCTGAATGAATTTCTACACCGTCGAATCCTGCTCGTTTGGCGTATTCAGCAGCGTGTCTGTATTGCTCAATAATGCCGGGGATTTCGTCCGTATTCAGTGCGCGTGGCATAGAAGGTGCCTTCAACCCTGTTTCGACATCTTTTACGACATAAACGTTTCCCCCTGCTTGTATTGCTGAAGGGGCAACAGGCGGCTCACCATTAGGTTGCAGATCAACATGGGAACAACGACCGACATGCCATAGTTGCATCACTATTTTTCCACCCACTGCGTGAACGGCATCAGTGACTTTTTTCCACTCAGTCACTTGTTCTTCAGTCCAGATGCCGGGGGTCATGGCATATCCCCGTCCCTGAGCTGAAATATTGGTTGCTTCTGAAATGATCAAACCGGCGCTGGCGCGCTGGGTATAATAGGTCACCATCATTTCGTTCGGCACACCTTCGTCATTAACACGACCGCGTGTTAATGGGGCCATAACGATACGGTTAGCAAGCTCTAGCTCTCCTAATTTAACCGGTGAAAAAAGGTCGGTACGAATACTATTGTCAGTCATAACATTTCCTTTTTAATAATTGACCAGTCGTCTATAAAAAAGATAAAAAAAATGCGACTACGATAGTAGTCGCTGGGTCATCTCTATGGCGGAGTCAAATGGGTCGGTATCTTTAGCTACTTTAGCAATAAGAGATGCCCCCAGCCATAATTGATATAATGATTCGGCTAATACGCGAGGTGATATATCCGCTGAGATAGAATTATCGCTCTGCCCTGATTCAATACATTGTGTCAATTGGTCGATGATATCGACAGTACCTTGGCAGAGAATTGATCTCATTCCTTCGGAAAGGTCGCAGACCTCTGCCCCTAATTTAACTGTCAGACATTTGTCTTCAGGCTTGCCTGTTGTCTGTATTTCAGAGCTGACGCGGAAATAATTGAGCAAACGATCATGAGCGGTGCCTTCAGGAGAGGATAAAATCGTCTTGGCTCTGGACAAATATTCATTGAAATATTCCTTCAACAGAATCTGTCCAAACTCTTCTTTTGATTTGAAATAGTAATAAAATGAACCTTTGGGGACACCAGCCGCTGTGACCAGTTCGGCCAATCCAACGGCAGTGTAACCTTTGTGAGCAATAATTGATTTGGCAACATCCAGAATATGTTGCCGTGTGTCTGATGCGGATTTTTTCATAATGCTTTTATCATAATCACAAAACTGACTGGTCGTCTAGGTATTTATCTTATAAATGTCACAACTGATTATGAAGTCTGTTTCTGATGCGTGACTGGTCAATTTTGTTTATAACATATCTTCCTTTCCCATTTGAGGTGTCAGGTATGGAATCGTTACCACTTATCAGAGTATTAGGGAAAAGTGACGTTAAAGATTACCGAGAACTTCGGCTTGAATCTTTGTACATCAATCCCGAATCAAACGTGATTTTTGCTTCATAAGATTTAATCTTCATCACGAACGGGTGTATTCGTGGATAAAAGATCTGCTGCCCGATGACATAGTTCTGTAAATAGCGCAATTTCGCCCTGAGACATATGCGATGTGACAATATCAGCCATATTGTGTCTACTTGCTTCGGTTCGCTGCAAAAATACCAATCCCTTCGGGCTTAATTTAGTAAGCAGTTCGCGCTTATCATTCTCACCCGATTCTTGTTTAACCAGATCTTTATCTTTCAGTGAGCGCAAAATTTTTGATGTTTTTGAGCGGGTAAAACCGAGCTTTTCGGCAATAATACCGGGGTTCATGGATTGATACTGCCGGAGTAAATGTAAGACATCATACTGAGCCCAGGACACGCCTTCGGGGTTTACTTTTGTTCTTCTTGCAACAAGAACGCACTGGAGCCTGCTCAATGCATTTTCAAAAGGTGTTATCGTAATATTATGAGTGTTCTGATTATCCGTTTTCATATAACGCTTTTCTTTCTGTGATTCAACTAACGGTAAATGGCAGGAAAAAATCATCCCACCACTGTCTAAATTTTTTAACTCAAGTTGCCTCACTATTGTGATAAATATCCGCCATCAACAGGATAAATACCTCCTGTACAAAAGCTGGATTTTTCTGATAAAAGAAATAAAACAAATTCAGCAACTTCTTCCATTTTAGCCATTCTTCTCATTGGGTGGCAGTCTGAAAATCGGTGTAACACTTCTTCTGGCAGTTCATTTACCTTTGGAGTACTAACATAACCGGGTGCAACTGCATTTATTCTGATATTTTTACACGCAAATTCCAGTGCGGCTGTTTTCGTTAAACCAATCACGCCATGTTTTGCTACGGTGTAAGGCGATAAACCAGCAATACCAACTAACCCATTAACGGCTGACAAATTAACTATCGCCCCTCCACCTGATTTCAGCATGGCGGGTATTTGATATTTCATGCAATAGAAAACACTGCTTAATGTAGTGGAAATAACCCGCTCCCAATTTTCCAGTGTTTGCTCTGGTATAGTTTTATTATGTTCACCGGTTATTCCGGCACTATTGACGGCAAAATCGAGCCTTCCAAAATAACTCACTGTGCTATCAATTAAATGGCGAACTTGGCTCGGATCAGAAACATCGCACTGAATACCCAGAGCACGGCTACCATCTGGGGATAAGGACTTAGCTTTATTTTCAACTGAAAGTTTAGATCTGGATGCGATAACAACACGGGCACCTTTTGTATGTAAAATGTCAGCGACTTTTTCTCCGATCCCATCAGTGCTACCAGTAATAATAGCCACCTGACCGTTAAAATTCATAAACCCCTCCGTATCATTTTTGCTATTGAGACACATGGATTTATCTGACTTTAACAGCCGATAGTGACAATTTTTGTCAGTAATATAATTTCCATTTGGAAAATATACTTTAGGATTGTTAAAAAATTCACGGGGATTATATCCGCATTTTCAGAATATTAGTTTCCAAATAGAAACTAAAAATGCAAAACGTTATAAGCACGAATATAGATTGACAATGCTTTTTACTTTTTCCAGCACCGTTTTCAGGGATTTTTGTTCTATCGAACCAATAGCCAGACGGATAGCATGTGGCACATATGAAGATGTAGCAAATGGCTCGGCAGTGGAGACTGATATATGTTCCTTCATTAAGGCCATCGCAACCTGATCTGCCCTTACCCCTTCATCCAACGGAAGCCAGACAAAATAAGATGATGGATGGCTGATATATCTCATCCCTTTAAAGACCCGTTTAACAATGAGTTGACGTGCCTGTGCATCATGACGCTTATCTTCTTCCAGTTGAGTTATCATGCCGTCAGTTATCCATTCACAGGTAATGGCAGTAATTAAAGCCGGTGTATTCCATGTTGTTACTCTGATGATCCGTTCAAGTGCCGGGATCTTTTCTACCGAAGCAGCGATAAAACCAACGCGTAATCCGGTTGCAATACTTTTCGAAAAACCAGAAACATAGATTGTGGATTCAGGAGCCAGTTCCGCTAAGGGCGGCGGTGCATTCTGAGCCAGAAAAGCGTAAGAACCATCTTCAATAAGCAGCAGGTTATATTGTCGGGCCAGCTCCACCAGCCGGAGCCGGTGTTGCCGGCTCATCACCCATCCTAATGGATTGTGTAATGTCGGCATGGTATAGAACGCCCGGACATGCCGACACTGACATAGCTTTTCCAACGCATCCAGATCAGTCCCCTCATTATCCGCAGGAACTGCGACAAGTTCCAGATGATAAGTTTTTGCCAGCGCTTTAAAACCTGGGTAAGTCAGCGTATCTACTGCGACTACATCACCGGGTTTCAACATAGCCATCACGGTTGTGGCTAAACCATGCTGAGCACCACTCACGATAAGGGTATTATCTGTCGTGATGCTCTTTAACCCCCTTGTTTTCAGGTATTGCGCTATCACCGCTCGTTCATGCAAGCGCCCGCCATGTGGCTGGTAACGAAGTAACGCCTCAAGATCGCCGGAAGTCGCCAGTTGGCGGAGAGAATTTCGTAACAATTCTGTCTGAGATGGAAAAGAAGGATAGTTAAAACTCAGATCAACCATATCTGAAGCAACATGGTGTTCTATACCTAAATCCGCAGGTAATGATATTTCCCGGACAAATGTCCCTCTCCCTGTTTCGCCACTCACCAGTCCCATCGCTTCAAGTTCAGTGTAAACCCGGGTTGCGGTGACTAAAGACATTTTTTCATCGATAGCCAGCTGCCGGTGAGTCGGCAGGCGTGTTCCGGGAGGCAAACGACCCGTTCGTATATCAGCCGCAAATTTATCAACTATAAATTTATATCGAGAGTGTGCCATTAAAAAAAGCCTCCGGTTTCAGCGCATTTCCTCATGATAATGCCTGATTTATATGCGATTTTTACGAAAATGTATTCATGACAATAATTTGATTGTCATGAATGTGAGCAATATCATGATTTCTCGTTATCACCGGTTGGGCAATATTTTTATTTATAGGCTTCAGTTAGATACTCGATAAGCTTCAAGTTACAACGGGTAATATGAGGTGAGTCCTTATACCTCCCCCGCGGCGCAGGGAGATATAACACGTATCTTGAAGTTAAATGGGTATAGAATCTAATTACATGAGGTTTCAGAACAAACATGAAAAGTTTAACCATGAAACAGGATAGAACGAACGGGTGGTTTAATGGCTTTCTTGGTGTATTGATTTTCAGTGGCTCTTTACCCGCAACAAAAGTGGCGGTAATGGATTTTGACCCTGTGTTTCTGACGGTTGCCCGGGCGTCTATTGCAGGTTTATTGGCTCTGGTCATTTTATTAGCGTTAAAAGAAAAGCGTCCTAAGTTAGAACAAATCGCTTCTCTGGTTATCGTTTCTATCGGTGTGATCGTTGGTTTCCCTCTTCTTACCGCACTGGCCCTACAATATATAACTTCAGCTCACTCCATTGTATTTTTGGGTTTACTGCCTCTGGCAACCGCCATCTTTGGTGTATGGCGTGGAGGAGAGCGTCCCCGCCCTGCTTTCTGGGTGTTTTCTGTCATCGGCAGTGCACTGGTTGTGGGGTTCGCATTTACTCAGGATTCAAGCGCTTCACTGACCGGAGATCTATTAATGCTGGCATCTGTCATTGTCTGCGGGCTTGGTTATGCGGAAGGCGCAAAGGTTTCCCGGGAACTGGGTGGCTGGCAGGTGATATGCTGGGCTTTACTCATTTCATTACCCATCATGCTGATTCTGACATTGATATATATGCCGGATACATTTAAAAACGTCAGTATGCCTGCTTGGATAAGCCTTGGGTATGTTTCACTCTTCAGTATGCTGATTGGGTTTATTTTCTGGTATCGCGGTTTAGTACAAGGAGGAATTGCTGCTGTCGGCCAGCTTCAATTACTTCAACCCTTTTTAGGGCTGGCTTTAGCGGCGAGTTTGCTGGGTGAACCTGTAAGCTTTCTTATGATTATTGTCACGATTGGTGTCGTTTTCTGTGTCTTTGGCTCCCGACGATTTGCAAGATAGCCTCCGATCAGGTGAAACCATCTTCTTATCTATTGAGAAGGTGGTATTCATCGTGTTGATGTTCCTTCTGTCGGTTCACACTTCAGTCGTTTAGTTCCCCCACCCTAATTTGATAATACGTTAATGTTCCCTGTAAACATTAAGTAATATTATTATAACCACTCGTTACTCCTGCTACATTAAACTGCCGATCAAGCTTAATTCTTTTATCTTTTTGGACTTACGTAATACATGGGTAAAACAAAAAAACATAATAATTTTTTCATTATTTTGTTTCTGTTTAAGTTCATTGGTTTAGTTTTGATAACGTATTATTAATGCCACCTCCGTTGGCATCCTGATATGCAAGTTAAGCACTATCCTCGCGCTTTAAAAAATAACCTAGATACAAATTTTGTTCTGAATGAAGCATTTGCATACAGAATGCAGCGCTATATCTGTGCCTGTTATTACATGCCCACTTTCATAATGAAATGAATTGTATCAGGTTTTTAGTTGACAGATTAATCCCTGAGATTCTGGAACTATAAAATGAATACACAGCGTAACCACAATCCATCATCCGGTGGTGAATTCTCACTCAGCTCTACTCAACAAGTTATTTGGTTCGACCAAATGACTCGCCCTGCTTCCTCCGATTACAACCTCAGCATATTAGTTTGTATTGAGGGTTGGTTGGATGAATCATTATTTATTCAGGCGTTGGAAGCCGTCATTTCTCATCACGATGCTTTGCGTTTAAGACTCATTGAAACTGATGTGATGCCTCGGCAAACGTTTGTTGACACGCTCCCGCTCCCCTTAACGATATATGATTTTTCACAGGAAACGGATGCTGAATCTCGCGCTGAACAGCAGATACACGCTAATTTTATACGCCCGTTTTGTTTATATGGAGAATTGTGGCATACCGGATTATTTAGGGTTGGTGAGAACCGTTGGTACTGGCAATTCTGCTGTCATCATCTGATCTTAGATGGCATGGGGTTAAAACTGATTATCAAGGCGCTTTTAGAACACTACAGGCATTTAGCGACCGGTGAAAATTTGCCTGATATAGCCCCTTCTTATCTTGATTTTATTACTGAAGATCAAGCCTATCTCAATTCTAAATTATACATGCGAGACTTACAGTTCTGGCAGAAGCGCTATGAAACGTTGCCATCAGCCCTGCTTCCACTGCCGCATTCAAGGAAGCCGGCCACGAGTGAATTAGCTGAACCCGTCTTTTGGCAACTGGATAAAACACTGTCTCAGCAGATAGAAAACATCGCAACCGCTCATGGATTATCTGTCCTTCATTTTATGTATGCCATGTTAGCTTGCTACTTTGCTCGTATTAACGGCACAGAAGAGATTGTTATAGGCATCCCCGTTCACAACCGAAAAAATAAAAAACAAAAATCGACACTCGGTATGTTTTCATCAATCATCCCTATCAGAGTGACCATCCACGCGGATGATTCTGTTCTTGATATTATGCATAAAGTGGCGACTGAGCTGCATCATTGCTATAAACATCAACGATTCCCTATTACTGAGATCAATCAGCATACACAAATCAAACAAAAGACCGGGCGTAGCCAACTTTTTGATATCGCCCTGTCATTTGAGCCATTCGATGTCTGTACCAGTATAGAAAATATAGCTATGGCGTTAAAGGGCTCCTATCGTGGCGTGATGTTTCCGCTTTCAATTGCAATTCACCAATATTTAATCTCCACAACCTCCCGGATTGAAAAGGAAAATAAACCTTTCACCATTGCATTCAGCTACGACAGTAATTACCTGAGTTATGAAGACGTTATCACCCTTCAATCCCGGCTGGCACTGTTAACCGAAGCCGCAGTGATATCACTGGATACAAAGGTTAAACAGGCTCCTCTCTTACCTGAGATAGAGCGGAATAACCTGTTGTTCTCGTTCAATAATACCGAAGCTGAATTTCCGCAAGATGCGCTCATCCACGAGTTGTTTGAACAACAAGTAACACTGACCCCAGAAGCTACCGCAGTGGTATTTGAAGAACAGTCCCTCAGTTATAACGAACTTAACTGTCGGGCCAACCAACTGGCGCATTACCTGATTGGATTGGGCGTTAAACCCGATGATCGGGTGGCGATTTGTGTCGAACGTAGCCTGGATATGGTCGTGGGATTACTGGCTATCCTCAAAGCCGGCGGGGCTTATGTGCCTCTTGATCCAGCGTATCCACCTGAGCGGTTGGCCTATATGCTGGCTGATTCAGCCCCCGTAGTGTTATTGATTCAGACAACACTGAGCGAAATCGTTGGAGTGCCCTCATTACCGGTTATCAAACTTGATGAACTGCCCTTCTCGACGCTGGTAAACCTGCCGGAAAGCAATCCGGTGGCCGCCATGCAGGGGCTGAATTCACAGCATCTGGCTTATGTCATTTATACTTCCGGCTCGACCGGACAGCCGAAAGGGGTAATGAACAGCCACCGTGCCCTGTGCAACCGGCTGGTGTGGATGCAAAACACCTATCAATTGACTCCCGAAGATCGGGTGTTACAGAAAACCCCATTCAGTTTCGATGTGTCTGTCTGGGAATTTTTCTGGCCCCTGCTGTATGGTGCCCGTCTGGTGATGGCCCGGCCGGAAGGCCATAAAGATGTCGATTATCTGGCCCAATTAATCGAGAAAGCCGACATCACCACCCTGCATTTTGTGCCGTCCATGTTGCAGCTATTTGTGCAGGGAATGAAATCCCCGCACACCCTGCCTTCCCTACGGCGTGTCATGTGCAGCGGTGAAGCCCTGCCCGCAGAATTACAACAGCGCTTTTTCTCACGTTTTAATGCCGAATTACACAACCTGTATGGCCCGACTGAAGCCGCTATCGATGTCACTTACTGGAAGTGTCAGCGTGATGATAAACGCCATTTTGTGCCAATTGGTTACCCGATTGCTAATACGCAGATGTATGTTCTGGATAAAAACGGGCAACCCGTGCCTCTTGGTGTCAGTGGTGAAATCCATATCGGTGGTGTGGGTGTTGCTCGCGGTTACCTGAACCGACCGGCGTTGACAGCAGAGCGCTTTATTGCTGATCCTTTCAGTCCACAGCCTGATGCCCGCCTGTACAAAACCGGCGATTTGGGGCGCTGGTTGCCGGATGGCAGTCTCGAATACCTCGGACGTAACGATTTTCAGGTGAAACTGCGCGGTTTTCGCATTGAATTAGGAGAAATTGAAGCAAGGTTGATGCAGTGCCCGGGGGTACAGGACGCAGTCGTGATGGTCCGTGAAGATACTGAGGGCAATACCCGCCTAGCGGCCTATCTCTGTGCTGAAGTGGGCACGGAACTGGTGCCGGTTGATCTGCGCCGACAATTAGCTCAGCATCTGGCAGACTGTATGCTCCCCTGTGCGTTTGTCATTTTAGATACTTTCCCTCTGACGCCTAACGGTAAGCTCGACCGAAAAGCGCTGCCCATCCCGGACTTATCCGCCGTGCTCACCCGTGATTATGCGGCACCAATCGGAGATGTAGAAACCGCGTTAGTAGAAATCTGGCAGGATTTGCTGGAGGTGGAGCGTGTCGGTCGCCATGACCACTTTTTTGAACTGGGCGGACACTCTTTGATTGCTGTCAGCCTGATTGAACAATTGCGTGATCGGGGATATTTACTAGAAGTACCCACTGTTTTTGCTACACCGCTGTTGGCAGAGATGGCACAGGCGATACAGGACCGGCAAGATACGCAGGATATGCTTGTCCCACCGAACCTTATTCCTGATGGTTGCACAGTTATTACTCCCGATATGTTGCCGCTGGTAACGCTGTCACAAACCGAAATTGACACGGTTATCGCAACTGTGGCGGGTGGTGTAACTAATGTGCAGGATATCTATCCGCTCTCCCCGTTACAGGCAGGTATTCTGTTCCATCACCAGTTACAGGAAAACGAGGATGCTTACCTGTTAAGCAGCCTGCTGGCTTTTGATAATCACGCTGATTTGGCTACTTTTCTGAACGCCCTGCAACAAGTGATAGACCGTCATGATATTCTGCGAACTGCCGTTTGTTGGCAGGGTCTGAGCCAGCCCGTTCAGGTGGTCTGGCGACAAGCACCGTTACTCGTGACACCATTTATCCCCACATCCGTGCAGGATATTCCGTCTCAATTACAAGCGCACACCGCTCAACGAATGAATATCAGTCAGGCCCCCTTATTTGCCGCCAGTATCGCCACCGATCCGGACAGTAATGAGTGGCTGCTGGCGCTGAGTTTTCATCATCTGGTCTGCGATCATATGACACTGACGCTGATAGTGAATGAAATTCAACAGCTATTACAGAAACAGAGGGGACAGGCGGACGCTCTGCCCCCGCCATTGCCATACCGCAATTTTATTGCCCAGACCCTGAGTGTACCGGAGTCAGTGCATGAAAATTATTTCCGTCAGCAATTTGCCGACATCGATGAACCCACGGCGCCTTTTGGCCTGCTGAATGTGCAAGGTAATGGTACAGACGTGACAGAAACCCGGTTGGAACTGGATATCGTTTTGTCACGCACTATTCGCGCACTGGCTCGTCAACTGGGAGTCAGCCCGAGTGTGTTTTTCCATGTTGCCTGTGCCCAGATGCTGGCCCACACCAGCGGGCGTGATGATGTCGTTTTCGGTACTGTCTTGTTAGGGCGATTACAAGGCATGACTGGCGGGACACAGAACATGGGGATGTTTATCAATACCCTGCCAGTTCGGGTATCGCTGAAAAATCACAGTGTGCTGGAGGTTGTGAAGTCTACTGCCAGAAATTTGGTTGACCTGCTGTCCCATGAACAGGCTTCACTGGCACTGGCTCAGCGTTGCAGCGGCGTTATCCCGCCTACGCCTTTGTTCAGTGTGCTGTTCAATTATCGGCACAGCCAGTCAGACTTTACAGCGGAAGCCATTTGGGATGGCGTGCATCTGCTGGCCTCAGTTGAACGGACGAATTATCCCATCACCCTCTCGGTGGATGATCTCGGCGAGAGTTTCACGTTGGTGGCACTGACGGAGAACCGCGTCGACCCTAACCGGGTCATACATTACCTACATACTGCCCTGAGTGAATTGATTAACACACTGAAGACTGACCCCCAACGGTCTGTACTGGCGTTACCGATTCTGCCTGCGGCTGAACGTCAGCTACTGCTGGAACATTTCAATGCCACCCAAATTGATTTCCCACGGGAAGCCTTGATCCACGAATTGTTTGAACAACAAGTTACCCGAACACCAGAAGCAATTGCCGTGGTGTGGGAAGCGAAAACGCTCAGCTATAGCGAACTGAATCGTCAGGCCAATCAATTAGCCCATTATCTGATTGAGTTGGGCGTCAAACCTGATGATCGGGTGGCGATTTGTGTTGAACGTAGTCCGGCAATGATCGTGGGGATACTGGCTATTCTCAAGGCCGGCGGGGCTTATGTGCCTCTTGATCCAGCTTATCCAGCGGAGCGGCTGGCTTATATGCTGACTGATGCAGAGCCTGTCGTCCTGCTGACGCAGTCAGGACGGGAGGATTTACCGTCCCATCCTGCCCCTACCGTGCTGCTTGATACTCAGACATCGCTGTTTGATACCCTGCCTGACCATAACCCGGATAGGCACTGTTCAGGGCTGACTTCACAGCATTTGGCGTATGTGATTTACACGTCCGGCTCCACCGGCACCCCGAAAGGCGTGGCTATTGCCCACAGAAATACCGTGAATTTTCTGACTTGGGCACAACGAACTTTCAGTGACAAAGAGCTGGCGCACACGTTGTTTGCTACCTCGCTGAATTTTGATTTGGCCGTGTATGAATGCTTTGCGCCGCTGATTTCAGGGGGAACGGTTCATCTTGTCGCCAATATTTTGTCTCTCCTCCACGCTGAGACGGGGGAAAATCCTGTCAGCCTGATGAATACGGTGCCTTCTGCTATCACGCCGTTGATTGATGCAGACGCCCTGCCAATAACTGTGCAAACGGTGAATTTAGCCGGAGAAGCACTCAAACCCCGTATTGTTGAGCATTTGTTTTCCCACGCACAGATACAGACGGTGTGTAATTTATACGGGCCTTCTGAAACGACCACTTATTCAACCTGGGCGCGGATGGACCGAGCTGACGGCTTTGTGCCGCATATCGGGCGCCCTATCGCTAATACCCGCATCTATATTCTCAACTCTGTGGGACAATTCGTTCCTCTTGGCGTGATCGGTGAAATTCATATCGGAGGCGTTGGTGTCGCCCGCGGTTATCTGAATCACCCGGAATTAACTGCCGAGCGCTTTGTTGTCGATCCATTCAGCCCAGAGCCGGAAGCCAGAATGTACAAAACCGGCGATTTGGGGCGCTGGTTGCCGGATGGCAATATCGAATATCTGGGCCGCTCTGATTTTCAAATCAAAATCCGCGGGTTTCGGATTGAACCCGAAGAAATTGAGGCACAACTGCTGGCCTGTGATGGGGTCAAAGCCGCCGTCGTTATCGGCCGTGAGTCAGAGAACGGTGGGCAACGTCTGGTGGCCTATCTTATTCCGCAGCCGGACATCACACTGAATCCTGCTGGTTTACGTAACCAACTGCGTACTCGTTTGGCGGAGTATATGCTGCCCAGCGCTTTTGTCATACTGGACTGTTTCCCGCTGACCCCCAACGGCAAACTCGACCGCGAGGCCCTGCCCGCACCGGACTTATCCGCCGTGATCACCCGGGATTATGCGGCTCCGGTGGGTGAAGTCGAAACCATACTGGCAGAAATCTGGCAGGATTTATTGAAACTGGAACGGATCGGCCGTCACGACCATTTCTTTGAACTGGGCGGGCATTCGTTGATCGCGGTCAGCCTAATTGAACAGTTACGCCGTCGGGGATATTCACTGGAGGTACGCAGCATTTTTGCAACCCCATTGCTTTCGGAAATGGCGCAAGCAATACACGCACAACAGGATACTTCCGATATTTTTGTGCCCGCCAATCGTATTCCCGATGGTTGCACACATATTACCCCGGATATGCTACCGTTGGTGACACTGTCACAAGCTGAAATTAACACGATTATTGCAACTGTGGCAGGGGGTGTGGCTAATATACAGGATATCTACCCGCTGTCGCCCTTGCAGGAAGGTCTTTTATTCCACCACCAGTTACAAGAAGATGGGGATGCCTATCTGTCAAATAGCTTGCTGGCTTTTGATACCTGTTCCCGCCTGAATACCTTTCTGAACGCTCTGCAACAAGTGATAGACCGTCATGATATTCTGCGGACAGCTTTCTGCTGGCAGGGACTGTACAAACCCATGCAGGTAGTCTGGCGAGAAGCAAAATTGCCGGTGATGTCGTTTGTTCCTATATCGGCAGAAAATATTCCTTCACAATTGCAGGCACATATCACCAACCGGTTGGATATCACTCAGGCTCCGTTATTTACTGCCAGTACTGTCTATGATCCCGCCTCTGAGGAATGGTTGTTGGCACTGAGTTTCCATCATTTGGTCTGCGATAATATGACACTGACGTTGATCATGGATGAAATTCAACAGCTATTACAGAAACAGACGGTACAGGGGCAGGCGATTGAGCTAACTCCGCCACTGCTGTACCGCAATTTTATTGCCCAGACTCTGAACGTACCGGATTCAGTACATGAAGACTATTTTCGTCAGCAGCTTGCGGACATTGATGAACCCACCGCGCCTTTCGGTTTGCTTAATATACAGGGCAATGGCACTGATGTGACGGAATCCCGTTTATCACTGGATAAAACACTGGCTCATACTCTGCGCGCGCAAGCTCGGCGTTTAGGCATTAGTGCGAGTGTACTGTTCCATGTCGCTTGGGCACAAGTGCTGGCTAAAATCTGCGGACAAGAAAAAGTCGTATTCGGCACAGTGCTATTGGGACGATTACACGGCTCAGCCGATGCCGATCAAATGATGGGGATGCTGATTAATACCCTGCCAATCCGAGTCTCCTTGAGTCATTTTAGTGTATTGGAAGTTGTGCAGGCGACAGCCAAAAATCTGGCAAACTTACTGGAACATGAACAAGCTCCGCTGGCATTGGCGCAGAATTGCAGTGGTGTTATCCCGCCGATGCCGCTGTTCAGCGTATTGTTCAACTATCGTCACGGCTCATCCATTCCCTCAGAGGCAGGAAAGAGTGTCTGGGAAGGAATACGCCTGCTGGCATCAGCAGAGAGGACAAACTATCCCATCACCCTTTCAGTGAATGATGCAGAGGACAGTTTCACGTTGGTGGCTCAAAGCGTAGCTGGCGCCGCACCCTGCCGATTGGTGAATTACCTGCACACAGCCCTGAGTGAATTAGTTAACACGCTGATGACCGAACCCCAGCGGCCTGCGCTTGATTTATCTATTCTGCCTGCGGCTGAACGCCAGCTATTGTTGGAAAATTTCAATGCCACACAGGCTGATTTTCCACAGGCTACCTTGATCCACGAACTGTTTGAACAACAGGTTGCCCGAACGCCAGAAGCGATTGCCGTGGTGTGGGAAGCGAAAACGCTCAGCTATAGCGAACTTAATCGTCAGGCTAACCAACTGGCCCATTATCTGATTGAATTGGGCGTAAAACCGGATGATCGGGTGGCTATCTGTGTCGAACGCAGCTTAGACATGATCGTGGGGATATTGGCTATCCTCAAGGCTGGCGGCGCTTATGTACCCCTTGATCCGGCCTATCCTGCTGACCGATTAACTTATATGATGGCTGATGCCGACCCCGTGGTGCTACTGCTCCAAACAACACTGAGCGAAATCTTTGGGGAGCTTGCATTACCGATTGTCAGACTTGATGATCTGCCCTCATCCACGCTGGCGAACCAGCCCGAAACCAATCCGGTTGCCGCAGTGCAGAGACTCACTCCACGCCATCTGGCGTATGTGATTTATACCTCTGGTTCGACCGGACAGCCCAAGGGAATTATGGTGACCCATCGCAATGTCATCAATCTGTATACCGGGCTGCAATCGGTGGTCGATTTCCCCCCACCGTGTCGTACCGCCCTGAATGCCAGCATCGTGTTTGACGCCTCGGTACAGAGTTGGCTGCAATTGCTGGCAGGTCATACACTGGTCATCATTCCGGAGACTATTCGTGCCAATGGGATGCAACTTTGGCATTATCTGGCGCACTACGCGGTGGATCTGTTTGATTGCACTCCGGTACAACTGCAATGGTTACTGAGTGCGGGGTTAGGTACCGATACAGGTTATCAGCCTCAACAGGTTCTAATCGGCGGAGAGGCCATTTCTCCGGTCTTATGGGCACGCTTACAACAAATAAAAACGTCGCGTTTTATCAATGTTTACGGCCCCACAGAATGTACCGTTGATACGACTTTTTGTGTGATAGATCATTCACTGCCGTCTCCCAGTATCGGTCATCCGATAACCAATGCCCGAATTTATCTTCTCGATGATTATGGTCAGTCAGTGCCCCTTGGCGTCACTGGCGAGATTTATATCGGAGGGGCGGGGGTCGCCCGGGGATACCTGAACCAGCCTGAACTCACAGCAGAGCGGTTTGTGCCCGATCCTTTCAGCCCGCAGCCTGATGGCAGAATGTACAAAACCGGTGATGTAGGACGCTGGTTACCGGATGGCAATCTCGAATACCTCGGCCGGAATGATTTTCAGGTGAAACTACGTGGTTTCCGCATTGAATTAGGAGAAATTGAAGCAGGCCTGATGCAGTGCCCGGGCGTACAGGAGGCCGTCGTGATAGCCCGTGAAGACGCTGAAGGGAATACCCGTCTGGTGGCCTATCTCTGTGCTGAAGCGGGTACGGAACTGATGCCGGTTGATCTGCGCCGACAACTGGCACAACATCTGGCAGAGTATATGATCCCCAGCGCCTTTGTCATGCTCGATACTTTCCCGCTGACACCTAACGGCAAGCTAGACCGCAAAGCCCTGCCTGCGCCGGATTTATACGCCGTGATCACCCGGGATTATGAAGCGCCGATCGGTGACGTGGAAATTGCGTTGTCGGAAATCTGGCAGGATTTATTGGGATTAGAACGGGTCGGACGTCACGATCATTTCTTTGAACTGGGCGGGCATTCCCTGATTGCCGTCAGCCTGATAGAACAGTTACGCAGCCGGGGATATTTACTGGAGGTGCGTAGCATTTTTGCCACACCGTTGCTTTCGGAGATGGCGCAGGCGATACAGGCCCGGCAAGATGCGCCGGATATGCTTGTCCCACCCAACCGTATTCCTGACGGTTGTACACGCATTACCCCCGATATGTTGCCGCTGGTAACGCTGTCACACACTGAGATTGATTCGATTGTTGCAACTGTGGCGGGTGGCGTGGCTAATGTACAGGATATCTATCCGCTGGCGCCTTTACAGGAAGGTATTTTATTCCATCACCAGTTGCAGGAAGACGTCGATACTTACTTATTAAACACGCTGTTAGCTTTTGATACCCGCTCCCGTCTGGATACCTTTCTGAACGCTCTGCAACAAGTAATAGACCGCCATGATATTCTGCGCACGGCGTTTTGTTGGCATGGACTGAGCCAGCCGGTACAGGTGGTTTGGCGGCAAGCAAAATTGCCTGTGACATCGTTTGTTCTAGCGCAACAACAGCCGCCGCAGAGTATCTCCCGACTGGATATGACTCAGGCTCCGTTGTTTGCCGCCAGTATTTCCCTCGACTCGGACAGTAACGAATGGCTTCTGACGCTGAATTTTCACCATCTGGTCAGTGATCATATGACACTGGAATTTATTATGAAGGAGATTTTTCTGTTATTAGACGGTCAGGAAGAATCTCTACCTGCACCACTGCCTTATCGTAACTTTATCGCCCAGATTCTGAAAATACCGAATTCAGTACATGAAAGTTACTTCCGTGAGCGGTTTGCCGATATTGATGAACCCACAGCACCTTTTGGCCTGCTGAATATTCAGGGAAGTGGTGCAAACTTGGTGGAAGCCCGTTTGCTTCTAAATGATACGCTGGCTCAGACTCTTCGCGCACAGTCGCGCCGTCTGGGAGTCAGCCCTAGTGTGTTGTTTCATATCGCTTTTGCCCAGATGTTGGCTCATATCAGTGATCGTGAAGAAGTCGTGTTCGGTACCGTACTGCTGGGACGGCTGCACGGTTCAGCCGGGGCAGATCGGGTTATGGGGATGTTTATCAATACCTTGCCGATCAGGATATCCCTGAACAATCTCAATGTGTGCGAGATCGTGCAGGCGACAGCCGCAAATCTGGCCGAACTACTTGAGCATGAGCAGGCTCCGTTGGCTCTGGCCCAACGTTGCAGTCGTGTTATCCCTCCCTTACCGTTGTTCAGTGCCCTGTTTAACTATCGTTATAGCTCGTCAGTTCCCGAAGAAAAGTCAGGCTGGGGAGGTGTTCGCTTGTTGGCTGCTGAGGAACGGACAAACTACCCTCTGGATCTGTCTGTAGATGATTCAGGAGATGGCTTCACACTGATCGCTCAGACAGCGAACACGGTTGATCCAGAGCGGATAGTCAATTACCTGCACACCGCACTCCTTGGCCTGACGGAAGCACTGCAAACCAACTCTCAGAGGCTTGTACGGGAATTACCCATTCTGTCGGACGCTGAACGCCGGCAGCTTCTGGAAGACTTCAATACCACACAAACAGATTTTCCATCAACAGCCTTTATCCATACGTTATTTGAACAACAGGCACAATATAAACCAAATGCTATTGCTGTGATCACCGAAAATAGTTCACTCAGTTATGGTGAGCTGAACCAGCGGGCCAATCAACTGGCCTATGCCCTGATTGCAGTGGGTATCCGGCCGGATGATAGAATCGCCCTGTGCGTAGAACGCAGCCCGGATATGATTATTGGCATACTGGGTATCTTGAAAGCCGGGGCGGGATATGTGCCACTTGATCCAAGCCATCCTGATAAGCGACGGGCTTATGTATTATCTGACTGTGCCCCCAGATTACTGCTTACCCGGCAACATTTACAGGAGTACGTATCCAATAGCGATATCCCTGTCTGGTTATTAGATGAGGCTGAGTATCTGGAACGGGTAGCCCAGTATCCTGTAATTAACCCTGAACCAGAGCAACTGGGATTACAGAGCCACCATCTGGCCTATGTTGTCTATACCTCTGGTTCGACAGGGCTACCCAAAGGCGTGATGGTTGAGCATCGTAATGTGGTGAACTTTATCCACGCCCAGTGTCAGATAAGTGGCCTCAACGCGGCAGATCGTGTCCTGCAATTTTCTACGATAGCCTTTGATGCCTCCGTGGGCGAAATTTTCCCGACACTCGCGACAGGCGCAACCTTGATCCTGCGTCCTCCTCATCTTCAGATACCCGATGCCGCTTTCAGCCACTTCCTGCAAGAACAAGCCGTCAGCATAGCTGACCTGCCAACCGCTTTCTGGCATCAGTGGGGGCAAGAGATAAAGGCCGGACATAGTGAATTCAGCCCAACTCTGCGTTCAATCACTATCGGAGGAGAAAAAGCAGACCGTCACTATCTGAGCGACTGGCTATCCCTGCCCGAAACTGAACACTGCCGCTTGATAGACACGTATGGACCGACGGAAACGACGGTGATTGCCACATCCATGAGGCTTAACGGAAGTATCTGGCCGGATGCCACTGAAAAACTGTCGATCGGGCGCCCGATAGCTAATGCCCGTATTTATATTCTTGATAAACAAAAGCAACCCGTTCCCCTTGGTGTCAGCGGTGAAATCTATATCGGTGGTGTCGGTGTCGCGCGGGGGTATCTCAATCGCCCTGATCTCACCGCCGAGCGCTTTGTTGTCGATCCATTCAGCCCCGAACCAGAAGCCAGAATGTACAAAACCGGTGATTTGGGGCGCTGGCTACCGGGTGGCAATATCGAATATCTGGGCCGTAATGATTTTCAGGTCAAGATCCGTGGATTTCGGATTGAACTAGGAGAAATTGAGGCACAACTGCTGGCCTGTGATGACGTTAAAGAAGCGATGGTTATTGCCCATGAGACAGATATCGGCGAGAAACGCCTGATAGCTTACTTGGTGGCACAACCAGACGTTACGTTGGAAACTACCAACCTCCGCGAAGAACTGAAACTCTGTTTGCCCAGTTATATGCTACCCAGCGCTTTTGTAATGCTGGATACCTTCCCGTTGACTCCCAACGGTAAGCTCGACCGTAAAGCGCTACCCGCTCCTGATTTGTCGGCGGTAATAACCTGTGACTATGTCAAACCTGTGGGTGACGTAGAAAACAGACTGGCACAAATCTGGCAGGAATTACTGAGTCTGGAACGGGTCGGGCGGCATGACAGCTTTTTTGAAATCGGCGGACACTCACTTTTAGCCACAAGATTGATAGCCCGTATACAAACTGAATTTTTAGTCCAGATACCTATCGTTTCAATTTTCCAATCATCCCGATTATCAGAACTGTCTGAACTGATTCTCTCTGCTCAAATGAATTCAGCATGGGGAGATGACACCGAGTTAATCAAAAAAAACCTCGATTCAATGTCCGCAGAAGAATTACTCGCAATTTTAGATGGAGATACTGAAGAATGAGCAAAGCTAATATCAATATCGACCTGTTAAAACGATCTGTTTTAGAGAAAAAAATTAAAGAAAAAATGAAACAATGCGCTAATGATACGCGTTCATTGCACATGCCAATAACGAAGACAGATCGCCATGCGCCTTTAGTATTATCCTTTGCTCAACAACGATTATGGTTTATCGGACAATTCGATTCAGCCGCGAGCCGGGCCTATCATATCCCTGTCGCATTGCGTCTTACGGGGAAACTTGAACATCAGGCACTCATCTCCGCTCTTGATAACCTTGTGGCCCGTCAGGAAAGTTTGCGCACCCACTTTACATTGGTGGATGATCAACCTTGTCAGAAAATAGCCCCTCCGGATACTGGTTTTTCAATGAGTTATCTGGATTTACGCTCTCTCAGTGAAGACGAACGTTCGGCCCGTGTTGACGAACTGGCTGAATCTGAAGCCCGGACGCCTTTTGATCTTACTCAGGGCCCGTTAATCCGGGGGCAGCTATTGCAGTTGGATAATGAAGAACATGTCCTGTTATTAACTCAGCACCACATCATTTCTGATGGCTGGTCCAGTGGTATTTTAATCCGCGAACTGGCGGCATTTTATCAGGCTGCCCTGACCGGACGCGATGCTGATTTGCCTCCTCTGCCTATCCAGTACGCCGACTATGCAGCCTGGCAACGCAGTACATTACATAGCGATGAACTGACCACACAGCGAGATTTTTGGTATCACCAGCTTAATGGCGCGCCATCACTGCTGGAACTGCCTACGGATCGCCCTCGTCCCTCTGTGCAGAGCTATAGTGGCAGTCAGATACCTGTACACCTCGATGGGGAATTACTCACTGCCCTGAAAACATTCGGACAAAATCAGGGAGCCACATTATTTATGACTCTCCTCACGGCGTGGGCGATCGTTCTCTCCCGTCTGAGCGGTCAAAACGATATTGTGATCGGCCTTCCCATCGCCAATCGTACCCGCACCGAACTGGATAATCTGATTGGTTTTTTCGTCAACACGCTCGCCTTACGTATTGAATCAGGCCAATGTCATACCATAGCGGAATTGCTGGCCCATGTTCGTAAACAGACACTGGCGGCTTATGCTCATCAGGATCTGCCTTTTGAGCAGGTAGTGGAAGTGTTACAGCCCGAACGTAGCCTGAGTCACAGCCCCATCTTTCAGGTGATGTTGGCATTGGACAATACTCCGGCTCAGGAATTGAAACTGCCCGACCTTGAACTTTCTATTATTGAACAACCGCAATACAGTGCTCAATGTGATTTAACGCTGTCGTTAACTGAAACAGCCGGAAATTCAGGCTTAACCGGAACACTAATATACGCAACTGATTTGTTCGATCGGGACACCGTGGTTCGTATTGCGGGTTATTTTCAAAACGTGATAACCGCAATGATCACTGATGTGACTCAGACGATTTCATCGCTGCCTATGTTATCTGCAATGGAACAACACCAATTATTAGTGGATTTTAATGCCACACAAGCCGACTTTCCGCAGGATGCCCTTATCCATGAGCTGTTTGAACAGCAAGTGGCTCAAACGCCGGAAGCAATTGCTGTCGTGTGTGAAGGGCAAACATTGAGTTATGAACAACTTAACCGTCAGGCCAACCAACTGGCCCATTATCTGATTGGATTGGGGGTACAACCGGACGACCGGATAGCTATTTGTGTCGAGCGCAGTCCGACGTTGATCGTCTGCCTGCTGGGTATCCTGAAAGCGGGGGGTGCTTATGTTCCCCTCGATCCAACCTACCCCGCTGAACGGTTGACCTATATGCTGAAAAATGCCGCCCCGGTGATCTTACTGACTCAGGTCGCCCAGCGCGATAAGTTACCGGATATCGTACCCGTGCGCGTACTTGATGCTCAGGACACCTCATTAGAAACCCGATCATCAGAAGCTCTGTCATTAGTCACACAACCGAGCCATAACCCCGATATACAAGCATTGGGACTGACATCGCGCCATCTGGCTTATGTGATATACACCTCCGGTTCAACGGGGCAACCTAAAGGCGTGATGGTTGAGCACCGCAATGTTAATCGGTTGGCTATCAATGGGAGTTATGCGGATATCGGGCCGAATGACTGCGTAGCCCATTGTTCCAATATTGCGTTTGATGCCTCAACATGGGAAATCTGGTCAGCCCTGTTAAATGGCGGACGCCTGCATGTGATCCCACAAGCCGTATTACTTAACCCTGAACGTTTCCGTGAGGAATTAATTAACGGCGAAGTCACAGCAATGTTGTTAACGGTAGGACTGTTCAATGCTTATCTGGAAATACTCTCTCCCCTGTTCAGGCAATTGCGCTATCTGCTTGTCGGAGGTGAAGCTCTCAACCCGAGAAAAATACAACAGGTACAATTCTCTGAATCCCGGCCAACCCATCTGATTAATGCTTATGGTCCGACAGAATCCACCACAATAGCCACCACTTATGCGATAACACTGGCTGCTAATGCTGCATATACCATTCCAATCGGACGCCCTATTGCCAACACACAAATCTATATTCTTGATCCTTCTGGCCAACCCGCCCCGCTTGGGGTGATGGGAGAAATCTATATTGGTGGTGCCGGTGTGGCCCGGGGTTATCTGAACCGGCCTGAACTTACGCGGGAGCGTTTCCTGCCGGATCGATTCTCTGCCGAATCGGATGCCCGGCTGTATAAAACCGGCGACCTCGGTCGCTGGTTGCCGGATGGCAATATCGAATATCTGGGCCGCTCTGATTTTCAGGTTAAATTACGCGGTTTCCGCATTGAATTGGATGAAATCGAGGCGCGTCTGAATCAATATCCGGAAATCAATGAATCCATTGTTATCATGCGCGAAGATATTCCCGGGGAAAAGCGTTTGGTCGCTTACGTGCAAACCCAGCCGAATGTTGACCTGATACCAACCCAACTTCGGCAGTATCTCACTCAGTATCTGGCAGACTATATGCTGCCCAGTGCATTTGTCATTTTAGATACTTTCCCGCTGACGCCCAACGGTAAACTTGACCGCAATGCACTACCTGCGCCGGATCTGTCTGCGGTGATAACACGTGATTATGCTGAACCCGTGGGCGATATTGAAATCACATTATCGGAAATCTGGCAGAATTTACTGGGGCTGGAACGTGTTGGTCGTCATGACCATTTCTTTGAACTGGGCGGGCATTCGCTGATTGCCGTCAGCCTGATTGAACAATTACGCAGCCGTGGATATTTACTGGAAGTGCGTAGCGTTTTTGCCACACCGCTACTGGCAGAGATGGCGCAGGCGATACAGACAGGGATGGATACTTCACCTATTCTGATCCCACCCAACCGCATTCCCGATGGATGCACAGCTATTACGCCTGAGATGCTGCCACTGGTGACGCTGTCACAAACTGAAATTGACACCATCATTGCGACGGTAACCGGCGGGGCTGCTAATGTACAGGATATCTATCCGCTATCACCCTTGCAGGAAGGTATTTTATTCCACAACCAGTTACAGGAAAATAGCGATGCTTACTTATTAAATGCCCTGCTGGCTTTTGATACCCAAGCGCGTCTGGAGGCTTTCCTTGCGGCTCTGCAACAGGTCATCGACCGCCATGATATCCTGCGTACCGCCTTTTGTTGGCAGGGGCTGAGTCAGCCAGTACAAGTGGTCTGGCGTCAAACGACCTTACCTGTGACCCCTTTTATCCCGACATCACCAGAGAATATCTCTGCGCAATTACAGGCGCATATTGTCGTCCCCATAAATATCAGTCAGGCGCCCTTGTTCGCTGCCAGTACCGTCTACGATCCAGACAGTCACGAATGGTTACTGGGACTGAGTTTTCATCATCTGGTGAGTGACCATGTCACACTAGAGTTGATCATGGGTGAGATTCAGCAATTATTACAAGGAGAAATTGAGTCTCTACCTGTGCCACTGCCGTACCGAAACTTTATTGCCCAAATGTTGAGTGTACCGGCTTCGGAGCATGAGGACTATTTTCGTCAGCGACTTGGGGATATTGATGAACCCACAGCACCTTTCGGTTTACTTAATGTACAGGGGGATGGGACAGAGATGACGGAAGCCCGATTGTGTCTGGATATAACGTTGGCACAAACCCTCCGCGCACTGGCTCGTCAACTGGGGATCAGTCCGAGTGTGCTATTCCATGTTGCTTGGGCACAGGTGCTTGCCCACACCAGCGGACGTGATGACGTGGTATTCGGCACGGTACTGTCGGGACGGCTGCAAGGCACCACAGGGGCCGATCAGGTGATGGGAATGTTTATCAACACCCTGCCGGTCAGAATATCCCTGAAAAATCACACTGTACTTGAAGTGGTTCGGGCAACGGCAAAAGATCTGGCTGACCTACTGAAACATGAGCAATTCCCACTCGTTCTCGCCCAGCGTTTCAGCAGTGTTATATCTCCCCAACCTTTGTTCAGTGCCCTGTTTAACTATCGCCATTCCCCATCAAATTCCACGGATAAACCCGGCTGGAAAGGTGTTCGTTCGTTGCCTTCTGAAGAGTGGTCAAACTATCCGCTTGATCTGTCGGTGGATGATTTTGGAGACGGTTTTGCAATGGTCGCTCAGGCAGTGAACAGCATTGATCCCAATCGGGTGGTGAATTATCTGTATACCGCTCTTTGTGGGCTGGCTGACGCACTGCAAAACCATCCCAGTCAGTCTGTGTTGGCGCTGTCCATTCTGCCGGTAACAGAACGCCAACAATTACTGGAGGTTTTCAATGCCACACAAACTGACTTCCTCCCGTCAGAGGCACTTATTCATACGCTGTTTGAGCAACGGACACAGCAGGCTCCGGATGCCATCGCCATTATAACTGAGTATGGCTCGCTGAGTTATGATGAGCTGAACCGGCGAGCTAACCAGCTAGCTAATGTTCTGATTGAAACGGGTATCCAGCCGGATGATCGGATTGCTCTATGTGTTGAACGCTGCCCGGATATGATTATTGCCATACTGGGTATCTTAAAAGCCGGAGCGGCGTATGTACCGCTAGATCCGAGCCACCCAGATAAGCGACGGGCTTACATACTGTCTGACAGCGCGCCTAAATTACTGCTCACCCAACAGCATTTACAGTCACAGGCTCTGAACCATGATATCCCTGTCTGGTTCTTAGATGAGGCTGATTATCTGGAACGGGTAGCCCAATACTCTATCGCTAATCCTGAACCGGAACCACTGGGATTACAGAGCCATCATCTGGCTTATGTGATCTATACCTCGGGTTCGACGGGGCAACCTAAAGGTGTGATGATTGAGCACTGTAATGCAGTGAACTTTATTCATGCCCAATGTCAGATAACGGCGCTTAATGCGGCAGATCGCGTTCTGCAATTTGCCACGATAGCCTTTGATGCTTCCGTGGCAGAGATTTTCCCGACTCTGGCAACAGGGGCCACTTTAATTCTACGGCCCTCTCACCTTCAGATACCGGATGCCGCCTTCAGTCACTTCCTGCAAGAACAAGCTATTAGCGTTGTCGATCTACCGACCGCTTTCTGGCATCAGTGGGGACAGGAAATAAAAGCCGGTCGCAGTGGGTTCTGCTCAACCCTGCGTTCAATCACTGTCGGCGGGGAAAAAACTCACCTTCACTCGCTTGCCGACTGGCAATCCCTGCCTGAAACACAACACTGTCGTTGGACAGACACCTACGGCCCAACAGAAGCGACTGTCATTGTCACTTCTCTGTCACTCAATGGTGGTGCTTTACTAAATGCTGCTGAAACGTTATCCATTGGCCGCCCGATAGCCAATTGTCGGATTTATATACTTGATAAAGCACAACAACCTGTTCCTCTGGGCGTAACGGGTGAAATCTATATCGGTGGTGCGGGCGTAGCACGGGGTTACCTGAATCATTCTGACCTGACTGCTGAACGCTTTGTTGCTGATCCTTTCAGTTCCCAACCGAATGCCAGGATGTATAAAACCGGCGATCTGGGGCGCTGGCTACCGGATGGAAATATCGAATACCTTGGTCGTAATGACTTTCAGGTCAAGATCCGCGGTTTCCGCATCGAGCCGGGGGAAATTGCGGCGCAATTAGTGGCCTGTGAAGGGGTCAGGGAAGCGGTGGTTATCGCCCATAAAACTGATAAGGGTGAACAACGTCTGGTGGCTTATTTTGTGCCGCAACCTGACGTTAAGCTGGAAGCCGCCGATCTGCGCGAGCAGCTGAAAAGTTGTCTGGCGGATTATATGTTGCCCAATGCCTTTGTCATGTTAGATACCTTGCCGCTGACCCCCAACGGCAAGCTCGACCGCAAGGCCCTGCCAACGCCTGACTTGTCGGCAGTGATCACACGGGATTATGAAGCGCCGATCGGTGATGTGGAAATTGCACTGACACAAATCTGGCAGGATTTACTCGGATTGGAACGGGTCGGGCGTCACGACCATTTCTTTGAGCTGGGCGGCCATTCCCTGATTACGGTCAGCTTGATTGAACAACTGCGCCGTCGGGGATACTCACTGGCGGTGCGTAGTGTTTTCACAACGCCAATACTGGCGGATATGGCACAGGCGATAACCCGGCAAGAGACGCCGGATGATGGGGTACCGCCCAACCGCATTCCTAATGGTTGCACAGCAATTACCCCCGACATGTTGCCACTGGTGACGCTGTCACAGACTGACATTGACACCATTGCGGCCTCCGTAACCGGTAGTCATGCCAATGTGCAGGATATCTACCCGCTGTCGCCTTTACAGACCGGTATCCTCTTCCATCACCAGCTACAGGAGACAGGGGATACTTACCTGTTAAACAGTCTGCTCGCCTTTGATACCCGAGCACGTCGGGACGCTTTTCTTGATGCTCTGCAACAGGTCATCGATCGCCACGACACCCTGCGGACAGCATTTTATTGGCAGGGGCTGAGTCAGCCAGTACAAGTGGTTTGGCGGCAGGCGAAACTACCTGTGACGCCCTTTATTCCCACTTCGACAGACAATATCCCTGCGCAATTACAAGCGCATATCGCCACCCGGCTGGATATCAGTCAGGCTCCCTTGTTCACCGCCAGTACCACTTACGATCCCGTCAGTGATGAATGGCTGTTAATACTAAATTTCCATCATCTGGTCAGCGACCATATGACGCTTGAACTGATATTGGGGGAAATTCAACAATTATTGCAGGGACAGGCAGACGCGCTGCCTACTCCTTTGCCGTACCGCAACTTTATTGCCCGGACTTTAAATATACCCGCCTCAGTGCATGAGGCGTATTTCCGTGAACAACTGGCTGATATTGATGAGCCTACTGCACCCTTTGGCTTGCTCAATGTACAGGAAGATGGCACTGATATAGCAGAAGCTCATTTGCCACTGGACAGCGCGCTGGCGGATACCTTGCGCGAGCAGGCCCGTTGTTTAGGTATCAGTCCGAGCGTATTGTTCCATGTGGCCTGTGCTCAGGTGCTGGCTCATACCAGTGGCCGTGATGATGTCGTCTTCGGTACGGTATTACTGGGGAGATTGCAAGGCAGCATCGCAGCTGATCAGATTATGGGGATGTTTATCAATACCCTGCCGATCCGAATTTCTCTTGGTCATCTCAGTGTGCGGGAAACCGTGGAGAATACGGCCCGGAATTTAGCCACCTTACTGGAGAATGAACAGGCCCCACTGGCGCTGGCCCAGCGGTGCAGCGGAGTGATCCCGCCCTTACCTCTGTTTAGTGTGCTGCTTAACTATCGTCACAATTCATCATCTCCCGAAAAGCATCCCATACTGGAAGGAATGCGTCTGTTGGATGCCAAAGAACAAACAAATTATCCGCTGACTCTCTCCGTGGATGATTTTGGGGATAGTTTCATTCTGGGAGTCCAGAGCGTGACGGGTATCGATCCTGACCGAATGGTTCATTACCTGTACACGGCACTTCAGAACCTGACAGAAGCTCTGCATAAGGAACCTTTACAGCCGATTCTGGATTTGCCCATCCTGCCTGAGTCTGAACGTCAGCAGTTACTGGTGGATTTCAACGCCACACAAGCTGATTTTCCGCAGCATGCTCTTATTCACGAACTGTTTGAACAACAGGTTGTGCTGACGCCAGAGGCCCTTGCCGTGGTAGGTGAAGCACACTCGCTGAGTTATGATGCACTGAATCGCCGGGCCAACCAACTGGCCCATTATCTGATTGGATTGGGTATACAGCCGGATGATCGAGTGGCGATTTGCGCTGAACGTAGCCCGGATATGATCGTGGGATTATTGGCTATCCTGAAGGCTGGTGGCGCGTATGTGCCCCTTGATCCGGCTTATCCCGCCGAACGGTTGGCCTATATGCTGGAAGATGCGGCACCGGTGGCGTTGCTGACGCAAACCGGGTTGGCGGGTCAATTGGTTTATCCGATCCTCACGGTGCAACTTGACAGCCAAACATCCGATAACCAAACATCGCTTTTTGATATTCAGCCTGACCATAACCCCGATACAATCTCATTGGGGCTGAGTTCACACCATCTGGCCTATGTGATTTATACCTCCGGTTCGACCGGACAGCCCAAGGGGATCGGGGTGACTCACCACAATGTCATCAATCTGTATACCGGCCTGCAATCAGTGATTAACTTCACGGCACCGTGTCGCACTGCCCTGAATGCCAGTATCGTGTTTGACGCCTCGGTACAGAGTTGGCTGCAATTGCTGGCGGGTCATACACTGGTCATCATCCCGGAGGCTATTCGTGCTAATGGGGCGCAACTCTGGCGTTATCTGGCACATCATGCGGTGGATCTGTTTGACTGTACCCCCGTACAGCTGCAATGGCTGCTGAATGCGGGGCTGGGTACCGATACGGATTATCAGCCCAAACTGACGTTAATCGGCGGCGAGGCCATTTCCTCTGTCTTATGGTCGCGCTTGCAACAAATAAAAACGACCTGTTTTATCAATGTCTACGGTCCCACAGAATGTACCGTTGATTCGACTTTTTGTGTGATAGATCATTCCCTGCCGTCTCCCAGCATCGGTCATCCGATAGCCAATGCCCGCATCTATCTGCTTGATGATGGGGGCCAGCCTGTTCCCCTCGGCGTCCCGGGCGAGATTTATATCGGAGGCGCAGGGGTTGCCCGGGGATACCTGAACCGGCCTGAATTGACGAAAGAACGGTTTGTGGTTGATCCTTTCAGTCCACAGCCTGATGCCAGCATGTACAAAACCGGTGATTTAGGCCGCTGGCGACCGGATGGCAATATCGAATACCTCGGCCGGAATGATTTTCAGATCAAACTGCGCGGTTTCCGGATTGAACCGGGTGAGATCGAAGCTCAGCTTGTGTGCTGTTCCGGTGTGGATGAGGCAGTGGTGATAGCGCGTGAAGATCTGTTGGTGGCTTATCTCTGTCCGGAATCGGGTATGAAGCCAGAGCCGGCTGACCTACGCCAGCAACTGGCACAGCGTCTGGCGGAATATATGATCCCCAATGCCTTTGTCATATTGGATGCCTTCCCGCTGACACCCAACGGCAAGCTCGACCGCAAAGCCCTGCCTGCGCCGGACTTATCCGCTGTGATCAGTCAGGATTATGAAGCACCGACAGATGATGTAGAAATTGTGCTGGTAGAAATTTGGCAGTCTCTGTTGGGCTTAGAACGGGTCGGTCGTCACGATCATTTCTTTGAACTGGGGGGCCATTCCCTGATTGCGATCAGTCTGATTGAACAACTGCGCCGTCGGGGATATGTACTGGAAGTACGCAGCGTTTTTACCACACCACGGCTTATGGAGATGGCACAGGCGATAACCCGACAGAATACACCGGATTGTGTGGTGCCACCCAACCGTATTCCCGATAACTGTACACGTATCACCCCCGACATGCTGCCACTGGTGATGCTGTCACAGACGGACATTGACACCATTGCGGCTTCCGTGACCGGCGGTCATGCCAATGTGCAGGATATCTACCCGCTGTCGCCTTTGCAGACCGGTATTCTGTTCCATCACCAGCTACAGGCGGATCGGGACGCCTACCTGCTAAACAGTGTATTGGCTTTCGACTCCCTCACTTATCGGGATGACTTTCTGAACGCCCTGCAACAGGTGATAAACCGCCATGATATTTTGCGCACGGCGTTTTGCTGGCAGGGACTGAGCCAGCCGGTACAGGTGGTCTGGCGACAGGCCTCCCTGCCCGTGAGCGAATTTATTCCCGTCGCACCGGAAAATATCGCCGCACAATTACAGGCACATCTCGCCTCCCGACTGGATATCAGTCAGGCCCCGTTATTCGCTGTCAGTACGGTTTATGATGCCGATAACGGTGAATGGCTGCTGGCCCTGAGCTTCCACCATCTGGTCAGTGACAATATGACACTGGCGCTGATAGTGGCGGAAATTCAACAGCTATTACAGGGGCAAGCCGAAACGCTGCCTCCCCCCTTGCCGTACCGCAATTTTATTGCCCAAACCCTGAGCGTACCCGCTTCGGTACATGAAGATTATTTCCGCCAACAGTTGGCCGACATTGATGAACCCACCGCCCCGTTTGGTCAGCTCAATGTACAGGGAAGTGGCGCAGATGTGACAGAAGTCCGCTTACCACTGGACAGCGCGCTGGCACATACCCTGCGTGCGCAGGCGCGTCAGTTGGGTATCAGTCCCGGTGTACTGTTCCATGTGGCCTGTGCGCAGGTACTGGCTCACACCAGTAGCCGCGATGATGTGGTGTTCGGCACGGTGTTGTCAGGACGGTTGCAAGGCACCACAGGCGCCGATCAGGTGATGGGGATGTTTATCAATACCCTGCCGATCCGGATAGTCCTGAGCACGCAGAATGTACGGGAAACCGTGCAGGCGACAGCGCGGGGTCTGGCGGCCTTACTGGAGCATGAGCAGGCTCCGTTGGCATTGGCTCAGCGGTGCAGCGGGGTTATGCCGCCGCTGCCGCTGTTCAGTGTGCTGCTTAACTATCGCCATAATCTGTCAGACTCAGCAGAAAATGCCCGCTGGAACGGAATGCGCGTGTTGGTATCGGAAGAGCAGACCAACTATCCCATCACCTTCTCCGTGGATGATTCCGGAGATAGCTTCATTCTGGGAGTCCAAAGCGTGGCGGGTATTGATCCTGATCGCATGATGCATTACCTGTATACGGCACTTCAGAGCCTGACAGAAGCGCTGCAAACAGAACCTTTACAACCGATTCTGGATTTGCCCATTCTGCCGGCAGCAGAACGGCAACAGTTATTGGTGGATTTCAACGCCACACAAGCTGATTTTCCGCAACATGCCCTGATCCATGAACTGTTTGAACAGCAGGTTGCACTGACACCAGAAGCGATTGCCGTGGTATGGGAAGCGAAAACGCTCAGCTATAGCAAACTGAATCGTCAAGCCAACCAACTGGCCCATTACCTGATTGAATTGGGGGTCAAACCCGATGATCGGGTGGCGATTTGCGCAGAGCGTAACCCGGATATGATCGTGGGCATATTGGCTATCCTGAAGGCCGGTGGTGCGTATGTGCCCCTTGATCCGGCTTATCCCGCCGAACGGTTGGCCTATATGCTGGAAGATGCGGCACCGGTGGCGTTGCTGACGCAAACCGGACTGGCAGAAAAATGGGCCTGTGCTGTTCCCACTGTGTTGATTGAACCTCAGTCTACCTTGTTTGACGCTTTGCCGGATCATAATCCGGAGAGGAACAGGCTGGGGCTGACTTCACAGCATCTGGCGTATGTGATTTATACCTCCGGCTCCACCGGCCAACCCAAAGGGGTTGCCATTACGCACCGGAATACCGTGAACTTCCTCAGTTGGGCAAAACAGACGTTCAGCGCCGAAGAGTTGGCACATACCCTGTTTGCCACGTCGCTGAATTTTGATTTGGCGGTGTATGAATGCTTTGCCCCGCTGATTTCCGGCGGCACGGTGCATCTTGTGACCGATATCCTGTCATTGATTCATACCCCGTCAGACACTTCCAATCCAGCGATAAGTCTGATCAATACCGTCCCGTCCGCCCTCACGCCGTTGATGAATTCGGATGCTTTACCTCCGTCCCTACACACCGTGAATGTCGCCGGAGAAGCCCTTAAAGCGTCTCTGGTGGCACGGTTATTTGCTCAATCCGCTGTCCGGTCGGTGTGTAATTTATACGGCCCTTCAGAAACCACCACCTATTCCAGTTGGACACGGATGGACAGAGCCGACGGTTTTGTTCCCCATATCGGCCGCCCGATTGCCAATACCCAAATCTATCTGCTTGACCCCGCCGGACAGCCGGTCCCGCTGGGGGTTACCGGTGAAATCTACATCGGGGGTGCGGGTGTCGCCCGGGGTTACCTGAATCGTTCTGACCTGACGGCAGAGCGCTTTGTTGCCGACCCGTTCAGTGCGCAACCGGATGCTCGTCTGTATAAAACCGGTGATTTAGGCCGCTGGTTGCCGGAGGGCAACCTCGAATATCGGGGCCGCGCAGATTTTCAGGTCAAAATTAGAGGGTTCCGCATTGAACCGGGGGAAGTTGAAGCGCAACTGCTGGCCTGTGACGGGGTCAGAGATGCCGTGGTGCTCGCCCGTGAGGAGAGTAACGGAGAGAAACGGCTGATCGCTTACTTAGTGCCACAACCGGATGTCGTGCTGGATGCTGCCAGTCTGCGTGAGCAACTACGTACCCGTCTGGCGGAATTTATGGTTCCCAGCGCCTTTGTCATGTTAGACGCTTTCCCGTTGACCCCGAATGGCAAACTTGATCGCAAGGCCTTACCTGAACCCGATCAGTCGGCTGTGATAACACACGGCTACGCAGCGCCGATCGGTGAGGTGGAAACCGAACTAAGGGACATCTGGCAGACATTACTGGGACTGGAACAGGTTGGCCGTTACGATAATTTCTTTGAACTGGGGGGGCATTCCCTGATTGCGGTCAGCCTGATTGAACAACTGCGCAGCCGTGGGTATTCACTGGCGGTGCGCAGCGTTTTTTCCGCCCCACAGCTTGCGGAGATGGCACAGGCGATACAGGTCCGACAGGATACGCCGGATTGTGTGGTGCCGCCCAACCTTATTCCGGATGGTTGCACACACATCACGTCAGAGATGCTGCCACTGGTGACGTTGTCACAGACTGACATTGACACCATTGCGGCCTCCGTAACCGGCGGTCATGCCAATGTGCAGGATATCTACCCGCTGTCGCCGTTACAGGCCGGTATCCTGTTCCACTACCAGTTGCAGGAAAAACGGGATGCCTACCTGTTAAACAGTCTGCTGGCGTTTGATACCCGAGAACTTCTGGAGGCTTTTCTTGATGCCCTGCAACAAGTGATAGACCGCCATGATATTCTGCGCACGGCGTTTTGCTGGCAGGGACTAAGCCAGCCTGTACAGGTGGTCTGGCGGCAGGCCTCCCTGATCGTGAGCGAATTTATTCCCGCCTCGCCGGAAAATATCGCCGCGCAATTACAGGCACACCTCGCCCACCGGCTGGATATCAGTCAGGCCCCGTTATTCGCTGTCAGTACGGTTTATGATGCCGATAATAATGAATGGCTGCTGACCCTGAGCTTCCACCATCTGGTCAGTGACAATATGACACTGGCGCTGATAGTGGCGGAAATTCAACAGCTATTACAGGGGCAAGCCGAAACGCTGCCTCCCCCCTTGCCATACCGCAATTTTATTGCGCAGACCCTGAGTGTACCGGCTTCGGTACATGAAGATTACTTCCGGGAACGACTGGCCGGTATCGATGAGCCTACCGCACCGTTTGGTTTACTGAATGTGCAGGGTGACGGACAGGCGATTACTGAAGCTCGCTTGCTGCTGAACAACGCACTGGCACATACCCTGCGTGCACAGGCCCGCCAGTTGGGTATCAGCCCCGGTGTGCTGTTCCATGTGGCCTGTGCGCAGGTACTGGCCCACACCAGCGGCCGTGATGACGTGGTGTTCGGCACGGTGTTGTCGGGACGGCTGCAAGGCACCACAGGTGCTGATCAGGTGATGGGGATGTTTATCAATACCCTGCCGGTCAGAATATCGCTGAAAAATCGCAGTGTACGGGACACCGTGCAGGTGACGGCGCAGGATCTGGCTTCTTTACTGGAGCATGAACAGGCTCCGTTGGCACTGGCTCAGCGGTGCAGTGGAGTACTCCCACCTCTACCGCTATTCAGTGTGCTGCTTAACTATCGTCATAACCTGTCAGACTCAGCGGAAAATACTGGCTGGAAGGGGATGCGCGTGCTGGCATCAGAGGAGAGGACAAACTACCCCATCACCCTCTCCGTGGACGATCACGGGAATAACTTCACGCTGGTCGCTCAGACCGTGGACGGGATTGATCCTGACAGAATAGTGCATTACCTGTACACCGCCCTTGACCGATTAATTCATGCCCTGATGACCGACGCTCAGCAACCGGTGCTCAGCTTATCTATTCTGCCGGCAGCAGAACGTCAGCAGTTACTGGTGGATTTCAACGCCACACAAACTGATTTTCCGCAGCATGCTCTTATTCACGAACTGTTTGAACAACAGGTTGTGCTGACGCCAGAGGCCATTGCCGTGGTGGGAGAAGCACACACGCTGAGTTATGAAGTTCTCAATCGTCAAGCCAACCAACTGGCCCATTATCTGATTGGATTGGGTGTTAAACCCGATGATCGGGTGGCGATTTGCGCAGAGCGTGACCCCGATATGATTGTGGGCATATTGGCTATCCTGAAGGCCGGTGGCGCGTATGTGCCCCTTGATCCGGCTTATCCGGCGGAGCGGCTTAACTTTATGCTGGAAGATGCCTCTCCGGTTGTTTTGTTAACCACCACTGAATTGGCAGACCAGCTCGCCTGCACATTACCGACTATTTTACTCGATGACCCTGAACCGCTTCTGACTTCACAACGAATCGATAATCCGGATGCTCAGGTATTAGGGCTGACATCCCGTCATCTGGCTTACGTTATTTATACCTCCGGTTCAACGGGTCAGCCGAAAGGCGTGATGATTGAGCATCATAGCCTGTGTAATCTGATAATCACCCAACGAAATACACTCGCCCTCACGCCTGAGAGCCGGGTTCTCCAATTTGCTTCCGGCAGTTTCGATGCCTCTGTCTGGGAATGCGCTATGGCGTTGCTGACGGGAGCCCGCCTCTATCTGGCAAAACGAGCCGATCTTCTGCCCGGTGTGATTCTATCCAACTATCTGGAAACCCATGCCATCAGCCATGTGCTCCTGTCGCCTACCGCGCTGGCAGCAATGGATTCCCTGCCCGATACCCTCCAGACATTACTGGTCGGCGGTGAAGCCTGCACACCGGGTTTAGTCAAACGCTGGTCAGCGGGACGGCAGATGCTCAATGCCTACGGGCCGACAGAGATTACCGTCTGTGCAACACTTTATCCGTGTGATAGTCAGGCAAGCACACTGCTGCCTATTGGTCGCCCCATTGCCAATACACAGGTTTATATTCTTGATGCCAATGCTCAGCCTGTTCCTGTGGGGATCACCGGAGAGATTTATATCGCTGGTGCCGGTGTTGCCCGTGGTTATCTGAACCGACCTGAGCTGACAGCCGAGCGTTTCCTGATCGATCCATTCTCTTTAGAGCCAAATGCACGTATGTACAAAACCGGGGATTTGGGTCGCTGGCGTGTTGACGGCAATATCGAATACCTTGGCCGCAATGATTTTCAGGTCAAACTACGCGGTTTTCGTATCGAACTGGGGGAAATTGAAGCCAGACTGGTACAGTGTCATGGTGTACGCGAAGCCGTGGCTCTGATTCGGGAAGACGAACCAGATCAGAAACGGCTGGTTGCCTACCTGAAACCGGAAGAAGGTACTGAACTGGTTCCGGCTGAACTACGTCAGCAACTGGCTCAGCACCTTGCTGACTATATGCTGCCCGGTGCTTTTATTATCCTTGAAACATTACCGCTGACGCCCAACGGTAAGCTTGACCGTCAGGCCCTGCCCACACCGGATCAGTCAGCCGTGATAACACACGGCTATGCAGCGCCGATCGGTAACGTGGAAACCGCATTAGCGGACATTTGGCAGACATTACTGGGACTGGAACAGGTTGGCCGTTACGATAATTTCTTTGAACTGGGGGGACACTCCCTGATTGCCGTTAATCTGATTGAACAACTGCGCCGTCGGGGATACGTACTGGAAGTACGTAGCGTTTTCTCAATGCCAATACTGGCGGAGATGGCACAGACGATAGAAGCCCAGCAAGAGACGCCGGATGATGGGGTGCCGCCCAACCTTATTCCTGACGGTTGCACACACATCACGCCGGAGATGCTGCCATTGGTGGTGCTGTCACAGACGGACATTGACACCATTGCGGCCTCCGTAACCAACGGTCATGCCAATGTGCAGGATATCTACCCGCTGTCGCCTTTACAGGCCGGTATTCTGTTCCATTACCAGTTACAGACGGATCGGGATGCCTACCTGTTAAACAGCCTGTTGGCGTTTGATACCCAAGCACATCGGGAGGCTTTTCTTGATGCCCTGCAACAAGTGATAGACCGCCATGATATTCTGCGCACGGCGGTCTGCTGGCAGGGACTGAGCCAGCCGGTACAGGTGGTCTGGCGGCAGGCTTCCCTGACCGTGAATAAATTTATTCCCGTTTCCCCGGAAAATATCGCCGCGCAATTACAGGCACATCTCGCCCACCGGCTGGATATCAGTCAGGCCCCGTTGTTCGCCGCCGGTACGGCTTATGATGCCGATAGCGGGGAATGGCTGTTAACACTGAACTTCCATCATCTGGTCTGCGACCATGTCACACTGGAATTAATCATGGATGAAATCCAGCAGCTATTACAGGGACGAGAGGGATCCCTGCCTGTGCCACTGCCGTACCGTAACTTTATTGCCCAGACGCTGAGTGTACCGGCTTCGGTACATGAAGATTATTTTCGTCAGCAACTGGCCGATATTGATGAACCCACCGCCCCGTTTGGTTTACTGAACGTACAGGGCGATGGACAGTCCGTTACCGAAGCCCGCTTACCACTGGACAGCGCGCTGGCGGATACCCTGCGTGCACAGGCTCGCCAGCTGGGTATCAGTCCCGGCGTGCTGTTCCATGTGGCCTGTGCGCAGGTACTGGCTCACACCAGCGGCCGTGATGAGGTGGTGTTCGGCACGGTGTTGTCGGGACGGCTGCAAGGCACCACAGGCGCCGATCAGGTCATGGGGATGTTTATCAATACCCTGCCGGTCAGAATATCGCTGAAAAATCGCAGTGTACGGGAAGCCGTGCAGGCGACGGCGCGGGATCTGGCGGCCTTACTGGAGCATGAACAGGCCCCACTGGCACTGGCCCAGCGGTGCAGCGGAGTGCTTCCGCCCCTGCCGCTGTTCAGTGCCCTGTTCAATTACCGGCACAGCCCGTCAGACGCGGGTGACAATCCCGCTTGGGCAGGTATGCGTGTATTACTGTCTGAGGAGCGGACGAATTATCCCATTACCCTCTCGGTGGATGATCACGGGGACGGTTTCACGCTGGCTGCTCAGACCGTGGACGGGATTGATCCTGACAGAGTAGCACATTATCTGTACACCACCCTCAGTGAGCTGGCGGATGCGCTGACCACGGATGCTCAGCAACCGGTGCTCAGCTTATCTATTTTGCCGGCAACAGAACGCCAACAGTTACTGGTGGATTTCAACGCAACACAGGTTGATTTTCCGCAATATGCGCTTATCCATGGGCTGTTTGAACAACAGGTTGCGCTGACACCAGAGGCGATTGCCGTACTCTTTGAAGAGCAAGCGCTGAGTTATGAAGCTCTCAATCGTCAGGCCAACCAACTGGCCCATTATCTGATTGAATTAGGCGTAAAACCCGATGATCGGGTGGCGATTTGTGCTGAGCGTAACCCCGATATGATCGTGGGAATATTGGCTATCCTGAAGGCTGGTGGCGCGTATGTGCCCCTCGATCCAGCTTATCCCGCCGAACGGTTGGCCTATATGCTGGAAGATGCAGCGCCTGTTGCGTTGCTGACGCAAACCGGATTGGCAGAGGCATGGGCCAACTCAATCCCCACCGTGCGGCTTGACGCTCAGACCACCCTGTTTGCTGTCCTACCGGATCATAATCCAGAGAGGAACAGGCTGGGGCTGACTTCACAGCATCTGGCGTATGTGATTTACACTTCCGGCTCCACCGGCCAACCCAAAGGGGTTGCCATTACGCACCGGAATGCCGTGAACTTCCTCAGTTGGGCGAAACAGACGTTCAGCGCCGAAGAGTTGGCACATACCCTGTTTGCCACGTCGCTGAATTTTGATTTGGCGGTGTATGAATGCTTTGCCCCGCTGATTTCCGGCGGCACGGTGCATCTTGTGGACGATATCTTGTCATTGATTCATACCCCGTCAGACACTTCCAATCCAGCGATAAGTCTGATCAATACCGTCCCGTCCGCCCTCACGCCGTTGATGAATTCGGATGCTTTACCTCCGTCCCTACACACCGTGAATGTCGCCGGAGAAGCCCTTAAAGCGTCTCTGGTGGAACGGTTATTTACTCAATCCACTGTCCGGTCGGTGTGTAATTTATACGGCCCCTCAGAAACCACCACCTATTCCAGTTGGACACGGATGGACAGAGCTGATGGCTTTGCCCCCCATATTGGCCGCCCGATTGCCAATACCCAAATCTATCTGCTTGATCCCGCCGGGCAACCGGTCCCGCTGGGTGTTACCGGTGAAATTTACATCGGCGGTGCGGGTGTCGCACGGGGTTACCTGAATCGTTCTGACCTGACGGCAGAGCGCTTTGTTGCCGACCCATTCAGTACTCAACCGGATGCCCGCCTGTATAAAACCGGTGATTTAGGCCGCTGGTTGCCGGAGGGTAACCTTGAATATCGGGGCCGCGCGGATTTTCAGGTCAAGATCCGGGGATTCCGCATTGAACCGGGGGAAATTGAAGCGCAACTGCTGGCCTGTGACGGGGTCAGGGATGCCGTGGTGCTCGCCCGTGAGGAGAGTAACGGCGAAAAACGGTTGGTGGCCTACGTGGTACCACAACCGGATATCACACTGGACGCGGGCCGTCTGCGTGAGCAGTTACGTACCCGTCTGGCGGAATTTATGATCCCCACTGCCTTTGTCATGTTAGACGCTTTTCCGCTGACCCCGAATGGCAAACTTGATCGCAAGGCCCTGCCTGAACCCGATCAGTCGGCGGTGATAACACACGGCTACGCAGCACCGATCGGTGAGGTGGAAACCGAACTGGCAGAAATCTGGCAATCGCTGTTGGGCGTAGAGCAAGTCGGCCGTCGCGATCATTTCTTTGAACTGGGGGGCCATTCCCTGATTGCCGTCAGTCTGATTGAACAACTGCGTCACCGGGGTTATTCGCTGGCAGTGCGCAGCGTTTTCTCCGCGCCACGGCTTATGGAGATGGCCCAGACGATAATCCGACAGGGTACACCGAGTGATGGGGTGCCACCCAACCGCATTCCGGACGGTTGTACACACATCACGCCGGAGATGCTGCCATTGATGACGCTGTCACAGACTGACATTGACACCATTGCGGCCTCCGTAACCGGCGGTCATGCCAATGTGCAGGATATCTACCCGCTGTCGCCTTTACAGACCGGTATTCTGTTCCATTACCAGTTGCAGGCGGATCGAGATGCCTACCTGTTAAATAGTGTACTGGCCTTCGACTCCCGTGTTTATTTGGATGACTTTCTGCACGCCCTGCAACAGGTCATCGACCGTCATGATATCCTGCGCACGGCATTTTACTGGCAGGGACTGGGCCAGCCGGTACAGGTGGTCTGGCGGCAGGCCTCCCTGACCGTGAGCGAATTTATTCCCGCCTCGCCGGAAAATATCGCCGCGCAATTACAGGCACATCTCGCCCACCGGCTGGATATCAGTCAGGCCCCGTTGTTCGTCGTCAATACGGCTTATGATGCCGATAACGGTGAATGGCTGCTGGCTCTGAGCTTCCACCATCTGGTCAGTGACAATATGACACTGGCGCTGATAGTGGCGGAAATTCAGCAGTTATTACAGGGTCAAGCCGAAACGCTGCCTTCCCCCTTGCCGTACCGCAACTTTATTGCCCAGACCCTGAGCGTACCGGTTTCGGTACATGAGGATTATTTCCACCAACAGTTGGCCGACATTGATGAACCTACCGCCCCGTTTGGCTTATTGCATGTACAGGGCGATGAGCAGGAGATTACTGAAGTCCGCTTGCCTCTGGACAGCGCACTGGCTCATACCCTGCGTACGCAGGCCCGACAATTGGGCATCAGTGCGAGTGTGCTGTTCCATGTGGCCTGTGCGCAGGTACTGGCTCACACCAGCGGCCGTGATGACGTGGTGTTCGGCACCGTACTGCTGGGAAGAATGCAAGGCACGACCGACGTGAGTCAGGTAATGGGCATGTTTATCAATACCCTGCCGGTCAGAATATTGCTGAAAAATCTCAGTGTACGGGAAGCCGTGCAGGCGACGGCACGGGATCTGGCTGCCTTACTGGAGCATGAACAGACCCCACTGGCACTGGCTCAGCGGTGCAGTGGAGTACTCCCACCTCTACCGCTATTCAGTGTGCTGTTTAACTATCGTCACAATCTGTCAGTCTCAGCGGAAAATGCTGGCTGGAAGGGAATGCGCGTGTTGACATCGGAGGAGAGGACGAACTACCCCATCACACTCTCCGTGGATGATTCCGGAGATGGCTTCATTCTGGGAGTCCAGAGCGTGACGGGTATTGATCCTGACAGAATAGTGCATTACCTGTACACGGCCCTTGACCGATTAATTCATGCCCTGATAACCGACGCTCAGCAACCGGTGCTCAGCCTATCTATTCTGCCGGCAGCAGAACGTCAGCAGTTACTGGTGGATTTCAACGCCACGCAGGCTGATTTTCCGCAGCATGCTCTTATTCACGAATTGGTTGAGCAACAGGTCGCGCTGACACCAGAAGCCCTTGCCGTGGTGGGTGAAGCACACTCGCTGAGCTATAACGCACTGAATCATCGGGCCAACCAACTGGCCCATTACCTGATTGAATTGGGGGTCAAACCCGATGATCGGGTGGCGATTTGCACAGAGCGTAACCCCGATATGATCGTGGGCATATTGGCTATCCTGAAAGCCGGTGGCGCGTATGTGCCCCTCGATCCAGCTTATCCCGCCGAACGGTTGGCCTATATGCTGGAAGATGCAGCGCCTGTTGCGTTGCTGACGCAAACCGGATTGGCAGAGGCATGGGCCAACTCAATCCCCACCGTGCGGCTTGACGCTCAGACCGCCCTGTTTGCTGCGCTGCCGGATCATAATCCGGAGAGGAACAGGCTGGGGCTGACCTCACAACATCTGGCGTATGTGATTTACACTTCCGGCTCCACCGGCCAACCCAAAGGGGTCGCCATTACGCACCGGAATACCGTGAACTTCCTCAGTTGGGCAAAACAGACGTTCAGCGCCGAAGAGTTGGCACATACCCTGTTTGCTACGTCGCTGAATTTTGATTTGGCGGTGTATGAATGTTTTGCGCCGCTGATTTCCGGCGGCACGGTACATCTTGTGACCGATATCCTGTCACTGATCCATGCCCCGTCAGATACGACGATAAGTCTGATCAATACTGTCCCGTCCGCCCTCACGCCGTTGATGAATTCGGATGCTTTACCTCCGTCCCTACACACCTTGAATGTCGCCGGAGAAGCCCTGAAAGCGTCTCTGGTGGAACAGTTGTTTGCTCAATCGGCTGTCCGGTCGGTGTGTAATTTATACGGCCCTTCAGAAACCACCACCTATTCCAGTTGGACACGGATGGACAGAGCCAACGGTTTTGTTCCCCATATCGGCCGCCCGATTGCTAATACTCAAATCTATCTGCTTGATCCCGCCGGGCAACCGGTCCCACTGGGTGTCACCGGTGAAATTTACATCGGCGGCGCGGGCGTTGCCCGGGGTTACCTGAATCGTTCTGACCTGACGGCAGAGCGCTTTGTTGCCGACCCGTTCAGTGCGCAACCGGATGCCCGCTTGTATAAAACCGGTGATTTAGGCCGCTGGTTGCCGGAGGGCAACCTCGAATATCGGGGCCGCGCGGATTTTCAGGTCAAAATTAGAGGGTTCCGCATTGAACCGGGAGAAATTGAAGCGCAACTGCTGGTCTGTGACGGAGTCAGGGATGCTGTGGTGATCGCTCGTGAGGAGAGTAACGGAGAAAAACGGCTGATCGCTTACTTAGTGCCACAACCGGATATCACGCTGGACGCTGCCAGTCTGCGTGAGCAGTTACGTACCCGTCTGGCGGCATTTATGATCCCCACTGCCTTTGTCATGTTAGACGTTTTCCCGTTGACCCCGAATGGCAAACTTGATCGCAAGGCCCTGCCTGAACCCGATCAGTCGGCTGTGATAACACACGGCTATGCAGCGCCGATCGGCGACGTGGAAACCGCATTAGCGGATATCTGGCAGACATTACTGGGGCTGGAACAGGTTGGTCGTTACGATCATTTCTTTGAACTGGGGGGGCATTCCCTGATTGCCGTTAATCTGATTGAACAACTGCGCCGTCGGGGATACGTACTGGAAGTACGTAGTATTTTCGCAATGCCAATACTGGCGGAGATGGCACAGACGATAGAAGCCCAGCAAGAGATGCCGGATGATGTAGTGCCGCCCAACGGCATTCCGGATGGTTGCACACACATCACGCCGGAGATGCTGTCACTGGTGACACTGTCACAGACTGACATTGACACCATTGCGGCTTCCGTAACCAACGGTCATGCCAATGTGCGGGATATCTACCCGCTGTCGCCGTTACAGGCCGGAATTCTGTTCCATTACCAGTTACAGGCGGATCGGGATGCCTACCTGTTAAACAGCCTGCTGGCGTTTGATACCCAAGAACTTCGGGAGGCTTTTCTTGATGCCCTGCAACAAGTCATCGACCGCCACGATATTCTGCGCACGGCGGTCTGCTGGCAGGGATTAAGCCAGCCGGTACAGGTGGTCTGGCGGCAGGCTTCCCTGATCGTGAATCAATTTATTCCTGCCTCGCCGGAAAATATCCCCGCGCAATTACAGGCACATCTCGCCCACCGGCTGGATATCAGTCAGGCCCCGTTGTTTGCCGCCGGTACGGCTTATGATGCCGATAGCGGGGAATGGCTGTTAACACTGAACTTCCATCATCTGGTCTGCGACCATGTCACACTGGAATTAATCATGGATGAAATCCAGCAGCTATTACAGGGACGAGAGGGAGCCCTGCCTGTGCCACTGCCGTACCGCAACTTTATTGCTCAGACCCTGAGTGTACCGACTTCGGTGCATGAAGATTATTTTCGTCTGCAACTGGCCGATATTGATGAACCCACCGCCCCGTTCGGCCTACTGAATGTGCAGGGCGACGGGCAGACGATTACCGAAGCCCGCTTGCCACTGGACAGCGCACTGGCTGATACCCTGCGTGCGCAGGCCCGCCAGCTGGGTATCAGTCCCGGTGTGCTGTTCCATGTGGCCTGTGCGCAGGTACTGGCCCACACCAGCGGCCGTGATGACGTGGTGTTCGGCACGGTGTTGTCGGGACGGCTGCAAGGCACTACAGGCGCCGATCAGGTGATGGGGATGTTCATCAATACCCTGCCGGTCAGAATATCGCTGAAAAATCGCAGTGTACGGGAAACCGTGCAGGTGACGGCGCGGGATCTGGCGGCCTTATTGGAGCATGAACAGGCCCCACTGGCACTGGCCCAGCGGTGCAGCGGAGTGCTCCCGCCTCTACCATTGTTCAGTGCTCTGTTCAATTACCGGCACAGCCCGTCAGACGCGGGTGACAATCCCGCTTGGGCAGGTATGCGGGTATTGCTGTCTGAGGAGCGAACGAACTACCCCATCACCCTCACTGTGGATGATCACGGTGAGGATTTCACGCTGATCGCTCAGACTGTGAACGGGATTGATCCGGATAGAGTAGCGCATTATCTGTACACCACCCTCAGTGAGCTGGCGGATGCGCTGACCACGGACACTCAGCAACCGGTGCTCAGCTTATCTATTTTGCCGGCAGCAGAACGCCGGCAGTTACTGGTGGATTTCAACACTCCACAGGTCGATTTTCCGCAGCATGCTCTTATCCATGAACTGTTTGAACAACAGGTTGCCCGAACACCAGAAGCGATTGCCGTGGTGTGGGAGGCCAAAACGCTCAGTTATGGCGAACTGAATCGTCTGGCTAACCAACTGGCCCATTATCTGATTAAATTGGGCGTAAAACCGGATGATCGGGTGGCTATCTGTGTTGAACGCAGCTTAGATATGATCGTGGGAATATTGGCTATCCTGAAGGCCGGTGGGGCGTATGTGCCCCTTGATCCGGCTTATCCGCCTGAACGGCTGGTTTATATGCTGGAAGATGCGGCACCGGTGGTGTTGCTGACGCAAACCGCACTGGGCGAAATCACTGGCAACTCAGCATTACCCACTGTCAGACTTGATGATCTGCCCTTCTCTACGCTGGCGAATCTGCCGGAAACCAATCCTGTTGCCACAGTGCAGGGACTCACTTCACGCCATCTGGCGTATGTGATTTATACCTCCGGCTCCACGGGGCAACCAAAAGGCGTGATGGTCGAACATAGCAATATCACCCGCCTGCTGGCAGCAACACAGGCGCGGTTCCGGTTTGATCACAACGATATCTGGACGCTGTTCCACTCTTTTGCCTTCGATTTCTCCGTCTGGGAATTATGGGGCGCGTTGGCTTACGGGGGGCGGCTGGTCGTTATTCCGGCTGAATGTGCCCGCTCGCCACATCAGTTCTATGCACTGCTGTGCCGTGAACAAGTGACGATTCTGAACCAGACGCCCAGCGCCTTCCGTCAACTGATTGTCGCGCAGAATACAATGCCGGATGCGCCACACACCCTGCGTTGCATTATCTTTGGTGGTGAAGCGTTAGAGCTGCACACTCTGGCACCGTGGGTTGAGCGCAATCCCACCACGCAGACGCGTCTGGTGAATATGTATGGCATCACGGAAATTACCGTACATGCCACTTATCGGGAACTAACCGAAGCGGATATTTATTCAGAGCGAGGCAGTTTGATTGGTCAGCCCCTTGACGATTTACGTATTTATATCCTTGATGCCTATGGTCAGCCTGCCCCTCTGGGCGTAGCGGGCGAACTCTATGTTGCCGGTGCAGGCGTGGCCCGGGGTTATCTGAACCGACCGGAACTGACCTCAGCGCGTTTTCTGCCTGACGTGTTCTCCGATAAACCCGGGATGCGCATGTACAAAACCGGCGATCTGGGCCGGTGGCTGCCGGATGGCAATCTCGAATACCTCGGTCGGAATGATTTTCAGGTGAAACTGCGCGGTTTCCGCATTGAATTAGGGGAAATAGAAGCAGGCCTGATGCAGTGCCCGGGCGTACAGGAGGCCGTCGTGATAGCCCGTGAGGAGAATAACGGCGAAAAACGGCTGGTCGCTTACTTAGTGCCACAACCGGATATCACGCTGGACGCAGCCAGTCTGCGTGAGCAGCTACGTACCCGTCTGGCGGAATATATGCTCCCCAGTGCCTTTGTGGTAATGGAATCCTTCCCGCTGACTCCCAACGGTAAGCTAGATAGCAAGGCGCTGCCCGTGCCGGATTTATCCGCCGTGATCACCCGAGAATATGCTGAACCGACAGGTGATATAGAAATTGCATTGGCGGCAATCTGGCAATCTCTGTTAGGAGTGGAGCGAGTCGGTCGTTACGACCATTTCTTTGAACTGGGCGGGCATTCGCTGATTGCGTTCAATCTGATTGAACAACTGCGCCAGCGGGGATACTCATTGGAGGTACGTAGTATTTTTGCCACTCCGTTGCTCATGGAGATGGCGCAGGCGATACAGACCCGGCAAGAGACGCCGGATATGGTTGTTCCACCGAACCGTATCCCCGATAACTGTACACGTATCACCCCCGACATGCTGCCACTGGTGACGCTCACACAGACTGACATTGACACCATTGCGGCTTCCGTGACCGGTGGTCATGCCAATGTGCAGGATCTCTACCCGCTGGCCCCGTTACAGGCGGGTATCCTGTTCCATCATCAGTTACAGGAACACGAAGATGCCTACCTGCTAAACAGTGTGCTGGCTTTTAAAACCCGCGAAAGTCAGGTGGCTTTCCTTGATGCCCTGCAACAAGTCATCGACCGCCATGATATTCTGCGCACGGCGTTTTACTGGCAGGGACTGAGTCAGCCGGTACAAGTGGTCTGGCGGCAGGCGAAGCTGTCTGTGACGCCTTTTATTCCTACTTTGGCAGACAATATTTCCGCGCAACCTATTTCGACACAACCTATTCCGACACAACCACTTCCGACGCAACTGCGGGCCAATATCGCTCCCTGGATGGATATCAGTCAGGCCCCGTTGTTCGCTGTCAGTACGGCTTATGATGCTGATAGTGGTGAATGGTTGCTGGCTCTGAGTTACCACCATCTGGTCAGCGACCATATGACGCTGGCGCTGATAGTGGCGGAAATTCAACAGCTATTACAGAAACAAATGGTACAGAAACAGACGGACGCACTGCCCCCACCATTGCCGTACCGCAACTTTATTGCTCAGACCCTGAGCGTACCCACTTCGGTGCATGAAGATTACTTCCGGGAACGGCTGGCCGGGATTGATGAACCCACGGCTCCGTTTGGCCTGCTCAATGTTCAGGGAAATGGTGCTGACGTGACAGAAGCCCGTTTATCGCTGGATAAGACACTGGCTCATACCCTGAGGATGCAGGCACGTCGTTTAGGTGTCAGTCCGAGCGTGCTGTTCCATGTGGCCTGTGCACAGGTGCTGGCTCATACCAGTGGCCGTGATGACGTGGTGTTCGGCACCGTACTACTGGGGAGGATGCAAGGCACAACTGACGTTGCTCAGGTGATGGGGATGTTTATCAATACCCTGCCGGTCAGGATATCCCTGAAAAATTGCAGTGTGCAGGATGTAGTACAGGCGACTGCAAGAGATCTGGCGATTTTGTTAACTCATGAACAGGCTCCATTAGCTTTGGCCCAGCGTTGCAGTAACGTCATCCCGCCGATACCTCTGTTTAATGTTTTGTTTAACTATCGTCACAACGCCTCAGATGCTATCGAAAATTCTGTTTGGGGAGACGTACGTCTGCTGGTATCAGAGGAGAGGACAAATTATCCACTAGCCCTTGCGGTGGACGATTCAGGGGAGGATTTCGATTTGGTCGCCCAGTCTGTAACCGGGATAGATGCTGAGAGAGTAGTCAATTACTTGCAGACTGCGATCAACGAGTTAATTAACGCGCTGGTTACTGACCCTAGTCAGTTCGTGCAGGAACTACCTGTTTTACCGGAGCCTGAGCGTCAGCAGTTATTGGTCGGATTCAATGACACGCAGACCGATTTCCCACAAGCCACTCTGATCCATGAACTGTTTGAGCAGCAGGTGATACAAACTCCAATAGCCACCGCTATCGTATTCAAAGAGCAGAACCTGAGCTATGACGTACTCAATCGCCGGGCCAACCAACTCGCCCATTATTTAATTAAACTGGGCGTAAAACCGGATGATCGCGTTGCCGTTTGTGTTGAGCGTAGTCCGGACATGGTTGTAGGATTATTGGCTATTCTGAAGGCAGGTGGTGCCTACGTTCCCCTCGATCCGGCCTATCCGCAGGAGCGCCTGAGTTATATGCTTAATGATGCTGCTCCTGTTGTGCTTCTTACTCAATCCGCCCTGACGGAAAAACTGGAGAGTCAATTCCCCACTATCCTGCTTGATGAACCTGTTTTATATGCCCTTGATGATATGCCAGATACAAACCCTGAACGGCGGGCATGTGGGCTTAACTCACGCCATCTGGCCTATGTGATTTACACCTCCGGTTCAACCGGTCAACCGAAGGGCGTTATGATTGAACATCGCAGTCTTTGCAATTTAGCCTTGTATCATCTGGATCTCTTGGTAGTAGAACCAACCGACCGTATCCTGCAATTTGCTTCACACAGCTTTGATGCCTGTATTTCAGAATGTTTTATGGCTTTGCTGAGTGGTGCCAGTCTCTATCTTGCTGAGCGCGAAGATATCCTGCCCGGTGCTGCTCTGTTAAGAACTTTAGAAACTGATGCCATTACGCATGTGACGCTGTCACCAACGGCATTAGCGGCCATGGATACTCTCCCTACCACATTAAAAACGCTGATCACAGCTGGCGAAGCCTGCTCGCTTTCGCAAGTCAGACGTTGGTCTGATGGACGGAACATGATCAATGGCTATGGACCGACTGAAATTACCGTTTGTGCAACGACTTATCAGTGTAATAGTCAGGACGATATAGCACCGCCTATCGGCAGCCCGATAGCCAATACCCGAATTTATATTCTCGATCCCTCTGGTCAACCTGTCCCTATTGGCGTGGTCGGTGAAATTTATATTGGAGGCATCGGTGTAGCCCGAGGGTATCTGAACCGTCCTGAACTGACTGCCGAACGTTTTCTGCCTGATCCATTCTCCATTGAGCCAGAAGCCCGCCTGTACAAAACAGGCGATCTGGGTAGCTGGTTACCGAATGGTAATATTGAATACTTAGGCCGTAATGATTTTCAGGTCAAACTAAGAGGATTCCGTATTGAACTGGGAGAAATCGAGAGCCAGTTATTGCAATGTCCCGGTGTACGCGAAGCAGTAGTACTGGCACGTGAAGGAAAAGAAGAAGGAGAAAATGCCGGCGCACAGAAGCGGCTGATAGCCTATATCTTACCTCAGCCCAATGTTGAACTGATCCCAGCTGAATTGCGGCGGCAATTGATGCAGCATCTGGCGGAATTTATGATCCCCAGAGCCTTTGTTATCTTAGATGCTTTCCCATTGACGCCGAACGGCAAACTTGATCGGCAGGCTCTCCCCGCTTACGAACAGTCAGCGGTCATCACCCGATATTATGAAGCACCAGTGGGTGATGTAGAAACAGTGCTGGCAGAAATCTGGCAGGAATTACTGGGGCTGGAACGGGTTGGCCGTCACGACCATTTCTTTGAACTGGGCGGGCATTCCCTGATTGCCGTGAGCCTGATTGAACAGCTACGCCGTCGGGGATACGCGCTGGATGTCCGTAGCGTCTTTTCAGCACCACGACTTACAGATATGGCGCAGACTATACCGATCCGGCAAAACATACCTGATTCTGTAGTTCCACCTAACCGCATTCCTGCCGATTGTACCGTTATTACTCCTGATCTATTACCGCTAGTGACACTGTCACAAAAAGAAATTGACATTATTGTCGCAACTGTGCCCGATGGAGCCGCCAACGTACAGGATATCTATCCTTTATCCCCTTTACAGGAAGGCATTCTGTTCCATCACCAGTTACAAGAAAATCGAGATGCTTACCTGTCGTACAGCGTACTGGCTTTTGATACCCGCTCGCGTTTGGATGCTTTTCTTGCGGCTCTGCAACAGGTCATCGATCGTCATGATATTCTGCGGACGGCTTTTTACTGGCAAGGTTTGAGCCAAGCTGTTCAGGTAGTCTGGCGACAGGCGAAGTTACTTGTAATGCCATTCATTCCCACATCAACAGAGGATATCCCGGCACAACGTATTCTGACACAACTACAGGCAAACATTCCCTCTCGGCTGGATATCAGTCAGGCACCCTTGTTCGCTGCCAGTACTGTCCATGATCCAGACACTAACGAATGGCTGTTAACGTTGAATTTCCACCATCTGGTCAGCGACCATGTCACACTGGAATTAATTATGGATGAAGTCCAACACGTATTACAGGGACGAGAGGGTGCCCTGCCTGTGCCATTGCCGTACCGCAATTTTATTGCCCAGACGCTGAGTGTACCGGCTTCAGTGCATGAAGATTATTTTCGTCAGCGGCTGATGGATATCGATGAACCCACAGCCCCTTTCGGTTTACTTAATGTACAGGGGGATGGTGCAGAGGTGACGGACGCCCGATTGTGTCTGGATATCACGTTGGCGCAAACCCTCCGTGCACTGGCCCGCCAACTGGGGATAAGCCCGAGTGTGCTGTTCCATGTCGCTTGGGCACAGGTGTTGGCCCACACCAGTGGCCGTGATGATGTGGTATTCGGCACGGTGTTGTCGGGACGGCTGCAAGGCACAACGGGGGCCGATCAGGTCATGGGGATGTTTATCAATACCCTGCCGATCCGGATATCCCTGAGCACTCAGAATGTACGGGAAACCGTGCTGACCACGTCGCGGGATTTGGCTGCCTTGCTGGAACATGAACAGGCCCCACTAGCGCTGGCGCAGCGGTGCAGTAGCGTTATGTCGCCGCTGCCGTTGTTCAGTGTCCTGTTCAATTACCGGCACAGCCCGTCAGAAACGGATGATAATTCTGGTTGGGAGGGCATGCACGTGTTGGCCTCTGAGGAACGGACGAACTATCCCATTACTCTCTCGGTGGATGATCACGGAGACGGTTTCACGCTGGCTGCTCAGACCGTGAATGGAATTGATCCTGATAGAATAGTGCATTATCTGCGTACAGCCCTCAGTGAACTGGCAGATGCGCTGACCACTGACGCTCAGCAATCGGTGCTCAGTTTATCCATCCTGCCGGCAGCAGAACGCCAGCAGTTACTGGTGGATTTCAATGCTACTCAGACTGATTTCCCACAAGCGGCCTTGATCCACGAACTGTTTGAGCAACAGGTCGCGCTGACGCCAGAGGCGATTGCCGTACTCTTCGAAGAACACACGCTGAGCTATGAGGCACTGAATCGCCGGGCCAACCAACTGGCCCATTATCTGATTGAGTTGGGGGTAAAACCCGATGTTCGGGTGGCGATTTGTGTCGAACGCAGTTTAGATATGATCGTGGGGATATTGGCTATCCTGAAGGCCGGTGGCGCGTATATGCCTCTTGATCCGGCTTATCCTGCTGAACGGCTGGCCTATATGCTGGAAGATGCGGCGCCCGTGGCCTTGCTGACTCAGACAAAGCTGGCGGGCTTATTCAGCCATCTGATCCCCATGGTGCTGTTTGATAGCCAAACATCGTTTTTGGATATCCAGCCTGACCATAACCCGGATGCAACATCGTTGGGGCTGAATTCATGCCGTCTGGCCTATGTCATTTATACCTCCGGCTCCACCGGAAAGCCCAAAGGAATTATGGTGACTCACCGCAATGTCATCAATCTGTATACCGGGCTGCAATCGATGATCGATATCGCACCACCGTGTCGCACCGCCCTGAATGCCAGCATTGTGTTTGACGCTTCGGTACAGAGTTGGCTGCAATTGCTGGCAGGTCATACACTGGTCATCATTCCGGAGGCTATCCGGGCTAGTGGGACGCAGCTCTGGCATTATCTGGCGCATCACGCGGTAGATATGTTTGACTGCACCCCCGTGCAGCTGCAATGGTTGCTGAATGCGGGGCTGGGAACCGATACAGATTATCAGCCTCAACGGGTTCTAATCGGCGGAGAGGCTATTTCTCCTGTTTTATGGTCGCGCTTGCAACAAATAAAAACGTCCCGTTTTATCAATGTCTACGGCCCAACAGAATGTACCGTTGATACGACTTTTTGTGTGATAGATCATTCCCTGCCGTCTCCCAGCATCGGTCATCCGATAACCAATACCCGAATTTATCTTCTCGATGATTATGGGCAGCCTGTGCCCCTTGGCGTCACTGGCGAGATTTATATCGGAGGGGCGGGTGTCGCCCGGGGATACCTGAACCGGCCTGAACTGACAGCAGAGCGGTTTGTGACCGATCCTTTCAGCCCGCAGCCTGATGCCAGAATGTATAAAACCGGTGATTTAGGACGCTGGCTATCAGATGGCAATATCGACTATCTGGGGCGTAACGATTTTCAGATCAAACTGCGCGGTTTCCGGATTGAACCGGGTGAGATCGAAGCTCAACTTGTCCAGTGTTCCGGTGTAAATGAAGCTGTGGTAATAGTGCGTGAAGACTTGTTGGTGGCTTATCTCCGTCCACATTCCGGTATTGAACTGGTGCCAGCTGAATTGCGCCAGCAATTAACTCATCGTTTGACGGAATACATGATCCCCAACGCCTTTGTGGTACTGGATACCTTCCCGCTGACGCCCAACGGTAAGCTCGATCGCAAAGCGCTGCCTGCGCCGGATGCGTCAGCGGTGATCACCCGGGATTATGAAGCGCCGATAGGTGATGTAGAAATTGCGCTGGCACAAATCTGGCAGGAATTACTGGGGCTGGAACGGGTCGGCCGTCACGACCATTTCTTTGAGTTGGGAGGACATTCGCTTATCGCGGTGCGGTTACTGAACTGTATGAGCAAGCAAGGTATGGCGGTATCACTGGCAACATTATTCTCTTACCCGATATTATCTAATCTGGCTCAGGCGATTAATAGTCAGTCAGCTAAACCAAGCTCCCCCCTTGATGCCAATCCGGTGCCTTTAAGGCCTGAAGGTCATTTACCGCCATTATTCCTGATACACGAAACCACGGGTGATCCGCTGGTGTATTCGCGACTGGCAACTTTACTGCCAGCCGAACTGCCCGTTTATACATTGCAGGCGATGGGTCTGCACACAGTAGAGAATCCACCAGCTTCCATAGAGGAGCTTGCCACTTACCATATTGATGCTATTCGCCGGGTTCAGCCGCATGGCCCTTATCGTTTGGCAGGTTGGTCCATCGGAGGAACCATCGCTTACGAGATAGCTCTGCAATTGGTTAGCAATGGCGAAAAAGTCGATTACCTTGGCATGATCGATTCTTACAATTTCAGTGGTCACGAAACAGACAAGCAGAAAAATATCAATCAGTTTATCCAATCTTTGAATAATTATAGAGAGCAATCTGATAGAGACGATTCGGATAATCTTTATGATTTACGCGATTGTGGAGCGCTGAAATGGTTGCCTGTGGACGTTAAAAAAGAGGATATTCTCTTCCGTTTGAATACACAGAAACTGATCCTGCAACTGAGTAAAAAATATATTACTTCTGCTTCCTCGTTACCCATACATCTCTATACCTGCGATGATTTAGCGGCCGGATTCGACAGTTGGCATGGCTGGCACGACATTGTTGGTGAACGTTCTGAACGCCATCCTATTGGCGGAGAACATTACACTATCATGCAGCCGCCCTGGATAGGCCAACTGATCGATTCAATGACTGAGCATTTATTACCGGTTGCCTACTCACCACATATTATTATTCAACATGGGGATGATTCTGTTTCACCACTTTTCTGTATTCCCGGCGCAGGTGCCAGTGTTTCCAGCTTTATTGAGCTGGCATTAGCCCTTCCCCCACAGTTGCCTGTCCACGCTTTGCAGGCTCGTGGCCTGATAAATACAGACCTTCCGCCTTATATGAGTGTGGAAGGTACAGCCCGCGCTTACATTAAGGCAATTCGTCAGGCACAGCCTCATGGACCCTATTATCTGCTCGGGCACTCTTACGGCGGCTGGCTGGCTTTTGAAATCGCATTACAATTACAAAAGCAAGGGGAAGAGATTGCGGCTCTTACTCTGATTGATTCCGATGGGCCTGAACCACAGGAGAGCACTTCAAAAAACAGCCCTCCTAAGGTTATCGACCGGATTGAAACGTTAATGAGTCTGATTGATATCTACAACATGATGCTGACTCAGCCATTAACGCTAACAAGGCAGGATTTTGAGAATCTGACTGAAGGCGAACAGATCCCTCTTTTGCTTCAGGCTTTAGTCAATGTAGGGCTATTCCCTGAAAATACAGAAAAATCGCTGTTACAGGGTATCGTTCAGGTTATGCAGGCCAACCTGAACGCAAACTATACACCCCAAAACTGCTATAACGGCCCCGTTTATTTGATTCATGCTCAGGGGGAGAATATTGATGAAATAGCTACTCGAGAAAATATCTGGCGTCAGTATGTGACTCAGTTAAATACTGAGATCGTGCCCGGTAATCACATGACTATGCTATCCAATCCTCAGGTTAGACAGCTGGCGACTTTGCTGTGGAAAATTCTGCGGGAAAAATTAATGGCCGAGATACCGGAGCAGAAATGATGACGCCAACCATTCAACAATCGGCTTACCGGATTTTGTTCACACTTTTAAATCGTTCACGTTGGATCCTGCTCATTGCCATTTTAGCCAGTATCGTTAATGGCATTTCCAACGTTTTTCTTATCACATTGGTTAACAGAATAGTCACCACGTCTGGTCATAGTTATCACTTACTCGCCGGATATTTCTGTATTCTGGCGGTGTTGGCAATTGTCTGTCATATAATGAGCGGGTTGATTTTCGCCAGACTCAGCCAGAATACCATCGCAAGGATGCGTGAGTTTATCTCTGAGCGTATTACCCGGGCGACTTTTCGCCAGATAGAAATACTCGGCTCTTCCCGTGCCCAGTCCGTCATCACCGATGATACAACCAATGTTTCACTGCTGTTTTTCACCCTACCTAATATCGTGACGCAGAGTTCCATTGTGCTGGGCTGTCTGAGCTATCTGGCATATCTGTCATGGTCAGTATTTTTTCTGGTGTTAACGGTGATAGTGATTGGCTCACTCGGCTATGCTATCGGTGGAACCAGCGCGCTCGCATCACTAAAAGCAGCCGGTAAGTCACAAGATCGCCTGTTCAATCACTTCAATGCCTTATTTACCGGAGCGAAAGAGTTGAAGTTACATTTTTCACGCGCTCAGGCTTTCTTCTCCCATTTACTTGGCCGCGAAATTGGTGCAGTCAGACAGCATCGTATCCGTGCTTTCAGTGTTTATGCCTTTGGTGCCGGCTGGATGTACCTTCTGTTTTATATATTTCTCGGATTGGTTATCTTCGCTCCGGCGGTAATACCGGGATTGAAAATCACAGCAATTGCAGGTTACGTGATTGTCTTCCTGTTTATATTGATGCCACTGGATAGTCTGCTGAACAGTATTCCATCACTGAATGCGGCCCGCGTATCGCTGAACCGCATCGGTTATGTGCTCTCTGAACTGACGGAACAGGATCACTTGGACGAACAAGTTTCTGCCCGTGAATTTGGTGAAGCTAATTTACTGCAACTGTCGGGCATTACACACAGTTATTATCGTGAGAAAGAAGACGATATGTTTCAGCTTGGTCCAATCGATATGACGCTTAAACGCGGAGAAATTACTTTTCTGATTGGCGGTAACGGCAGTGGAAAAACGACACTGGCAAAACTGTTAAGCGGGCTGTATACACCAGAAAGTGGCACAATGACTGTTGACGGAAATTTGATTACTGATAGTAACAGAGCTAATTATCGTCAGCTGTTCTCCGCCATTTTCTCGGACTTTCATCTCTTCGAAACACTGATAGGCTTGACTGATACTGATTCAGTATTGGATGAACGCGCTAACGCCCTGCTCGCTAAATTACATTTGGAGCATAAAGTTAAAATTCAGGATGGTTGTTTTTCAACTTGTGAGCTGTCACAAGGGCAACGGAAACGCCTCGCCTTAGTGGTGGCTTATCTGGAAGATCGGCCATTCTATCTGTTCGATGAATGGGCCGCTGATCAGGACCCTCTATTTAAGAGAGTATTCTATCAGGAACTATTGCCGGAATTGGCAGCACGGGGTAAAGCAGTACTGGCTATTACTCACGATGATCGCTTTTTCCATTTAGCTGACCATTGCATCAAGCTGGAAAATGGTCAGCTTATCAATAACCCCTAAAATTTTTCTTGCTGATGCTATTGCCGAACCTATTATCAGGTCGGCAATGCTTATTTAAATCCTTTTGTTTTATTGATAATAATTTTCAGCATAGCCCAATGAACCGATACCCTTCACTAGCTGATAACTGCCATAAAGAACTTGTAGAAGGATTTAAAGACATATCAGCTCCGGTTAATTTGATAAAACCCATTTTGCTATAAACATTTTGCGACAGTATTTCATTTCCATCTTTCACGCTAAGTTTTAAATTACCTAAACACCCTACTTGATAAGATTTATTAACGGCTTTCTCTATTAATAAATAAGCACAATTTCTGATCCCCGGATGAGATACTAATAAAGAGACTTCAGGATAAACTGGAGTATTGTATTCAAATGATTCTTCATCATCATAATAATGATAGACTAACACCATAGCACCAATGGGTACTATTCCAATATAAAGGATAAAAAAAGCGTAATCTTCTGATTTTTTTATAATATAAGGAGATTTTTTTAAGGTTTCTTTGATTGAAGACACCATTGCTAATGCTCTGCGTGAGCGTTTTTTCCATGATGCCTGAGCTATTAGATCTTCATGCCAAGCTTTCTTCTGTTCTGCACTTTTCCAGCGTTCTTTTTTTGGAGATTGGCAGAGCCATCCTTCTGTTTTCAAAGAAGTCTGCATTTTTTGGAGTGCGATTATTGCTTCATCTTTACTCACTTCTCTGACAATAGGAATATAACCATTAATTAGTTTTGGATTATTATAGACAGTTTCTGGACTTAGTGATTCTTCTGAAGGAGATGTTCTTGTTCTGAATGAGCTTAAACGGGTTAGATTATTAGATTGTAAAATATCGTCTTTTTTAGGCATGTTGAGATTTAAAGAGTATCTCCGTTTAAACATAATTATTACTCCTAACGATCTTTAATAAGATTAACTTATTAAATTTTCATAAAATGAATCATTAATTTTTAGTGATGAATACCTTCTTTCTTCTTATTACCTAATAAAATACACAGCTATTTCGTTTTTGGATGTGATCTCAATGACGGAATGGAAAGAAATCCTTCCGTCTTTTAATGATCATTTTTATCTTGGTTTTTATTCTTCTAGTGTATCTATCACTTGAAACTCAATGACCACAACTTCCATGTCAGGTGAAAAAGAGCCTTCACGTTCAAAAAAATGTTGATGTTCCTGTTGCCAGTGCCTCACTGAACGATCACCCTCGCCTTCCTTCCACGCGAGTTCGACCGTCATTTCTGAGAACTTTATGAGATGCAAAGCCATTACCCTAACAACACAGGTTGGCGTATCTTTACTGTTCAGAACAATGTATTCATTACCTATTAAAATACTGCTTCCACTCTGTTTATAAGAGGAAAAAGAGCAGCTGGTAGCCGTTTTCATTTTTTGGGAGACTAACTCAGCAAGAGCATCCTGTAGTTCAGTAGAATCACCAAACTTCCAATGCTCTGCTGCCGGATATTTGTTTTTGACCATATTCATTATTTTATGATATTCCATCGTTACAACTACTTATGTGATCAATACTATTCGCTGAATATTTTACCTGACTCTTTACCATAAGAAAGAAAATCCAGGAACTATATCCTTCGTCATAATAGGTAAAAAAGTATTGGATGTAGTTTTATCTGTTAATTAATTGTTGTGTATTGTTCGCTTATTATGAGATGAAGACAGGTTCACCTGTCTTTGTAGTCGTAATATAGTTAGTTAATTGTGGAGTTAAAAATGAAAAAATGTCTTCTTCTTTGTCTGTTGGCAAGTACTGTTTTTTTTGCATCAATGCAAACTTATGCCGACACAGCTGGCGGTCTTTGCCATTTTGATCCCAGTACGTTGCAGATAGTTTGCCCATGGGGGTTCTAATTTGCCCACTCGAATAAAATGAAGGAGGGCGGTAACATTCCCGCCCTCCTTTTGCAGAGAACGGTCTCAACATCGCTTTCTCAGTACTGCCAGTTCAGGCTAAATGCCACATATGTTGGGTCAGTTTTAAATCCGTTCAGTTTGAAAAAAGGTGTACCGAGAGACACATCGTATACTAAATTAGCCGAGCGGATCACACCTTTCATTCCCAATAGACCGCCAGACAGTGTACGACCAATTTCAAAGGCCATATTATTGTCGCTCACACGGTAATCCTCCCATTTTTCACTTAGGTCTTTGCCATAAGGAAGAAGATCTAGGAATTATATTTGTGTTACGTAAACTTAAAGCCAAAATGCCCCCAGAAAAAAGTAAAGACAGCTTTTCTAAATGAGAAGTATGTTGGCGATGATCCCACGCCTCTTCTCCTGCCCGCTGCACTTTTACTCCAATTTTATGGTAACACTTATATGCGCTGGCTATTGCCCACGCAGAGCGAATTGGTAAATAACGTAGTCCCATTAATGCGGAAGCATAATATGATTCCGCCACAGTAAGAATTCGATTTGCAACATGGGATAACGCTATACGGTTTTCCCTTGCTGTCAGTGAAGCTATTGTCGGTTCTAAATCTTCTTGTTCAAGCCAATCAAGGGGAAGATAACAACGACCTATTTTCGCATCGTCGATTACATCACGAGCTATATTTGTTAATTGGAACGCAATTCCGAGATCACAGGCTCTATCTAATACTAAAGACTCTTTAACTCCCATAATTCTGGCCATCATCAATCCAACAACACCTGCCACATGGTAGCAATAATCTAAAGTATCATTAAGATTTTTATACTTTACTCCCCGAACATCCATAGCAAACCCCTCTAGATGTTCAAGAGCCTGAGATAACGGAATTTGGTGTTTAATGACAACTTCTTGGAGTGCAGAAAATGCAGGTACTTCTATCGGAATACCCAGATAAACGTCATTAGTCATTTTCTTTAAAAAATTAAGTTTATTAATTTTATTTTCCAGTGGATTAATTAAACATTTCCCCCCAAGATCCTGACTATCAATAACATCATCACAATACCTGCACCAGGTATATAACATTAACGTACTTCTACGCGTATCCTTATTAAATAGACGAGAAGCAGCATCAAAACTCTTTGAGCCAGATGACATACAATGTTCAGCATGAGAAAATAGCTCAAAATTCATTAAGATAAATCCTCTATCATTAAATTCGCAGTGATTTTAGCAGAGGCAAGAACTCCCGGAATACCTGCTCCGGGGTGAGTTCCTGCACCAACAAGATATAAATTTTCAATATCACTATCGCGATTATGAGGGCGAAACCAAGCACTTTGTAGTAATAATGGCGCTATGGAGAAAGCAGAACCATGATAAGCATTAAGCTCGTCCTGAAAATCAAATGGAGTAAAAATCTTATGAGTAACTAATTGGTCACGTAACCCCGGAATATAATATTTTTCCAGATAAGAGAATATACGATCACGTAAACGAGGAGCTTCTTCAAGCCAATTAATTTGAGCATTTCCCAGATGAGGAACAGGAGCCAGAACATAATAACTTGCACACCCAGGTGGTGCTAAAGTCGGGTCTGTGACAGAAGGTGAATGGAGATAAAGAGAAAAATCACCAGGAATGCTATTCCCTTTAAAAATATCATCCAGTAATTCTTTATATCTATTACCAAAGCAAATGGTGTGATGAGCTAATTGGCTGTGTAACTTATTCAAACCAAAATAAATAACGAATAAAGAATTACTCATCTTTTTTTCTTTCAATAAGTCGGAACGTTTCTTACCTACACGATGTTTGCCTAATAACTTTTCATAAGTATGGATAACATCCGCATTTGAAGCCGCTGCTTTACAATATATTTCACGCTGATCATTTAATTTTATAGCAGTTATCCTATTATCATTTGTGATAAAACTATCGACTTGGGTATTCAATTTACATACCCCGCCTATATCAATGAATAATTTAATTAATGCGTTAACTAATGCTCCTGTTCCACCACGAGGAAACCAAACACCGCCTTCTCTTTCCAAAGTATGAATCAGCGTGTAGATAGATGATGTTGTAAAAGGATTCCCACCAATAAGAAGAGAATGAAATGAAAAAGCTTGCCGCAGATGCTCGTTTTTTATATGTTTCGAAACAATACCATAAACACTCTTCCATGCAGATAACCGTACCAACGAAGGCATTGCACAAACCATACTCCTGAAAGACAAGAAAGGAGACGTGCCATATTTTAAATAACCCGTTTTAAAAACAGCCTTAGAATAACGAATAAATTCACGATATCCCTGCACATCACCTGGATTAAACCGAGCTATTTGTTTCTCTAATTTATCTTGATCGCCACCATAATCAAATATCTCTCCCGACTGCCACTGCAAGCGATAAAAAGGACTAATTGGTAATAATTCTATATAGTCAGACATTTTCTTGCCAGCGAGTAAAAATAATTCTTCAATAGCAGAAGGATCAGTAATTACTGTTGGTCCCGCATCAAATGTAAACCCTTTATCCTGATAAACGTATGCCCTCCCGCCAGGCTTATCCCTTTTATCTAGAAGCAATGTGGGTATATTAGCTGCTTGTAATCTTATCGCTAAGGCGATACCGCCAAATCCTGAACCAATAACCGGAATTCTATTCATGATGATAATTTTTAAGTTTTGGATGTCGTTTAATAATGGCGCTAATAGCATTTACCAACGGAATAGGTGGTTTTCCTAACAAGATACGTATTTTGTCAATAAGCGTTGTTTTCCCTGAGTAAAATCGGCTAATTAATTCTGGCGATAATTTATAAAATCGCTGCATTATTACCCATCGATTATTTTGTTCGCCAGCTAAGAAAAACATCCGATTTAGCATACGAAAAAAACGTTGTTTATTCCATTGAGCATTTGAATATTCTTTTAAAGCTAAAAACAAATTTATATGATCAAATTCCGGTAAATTAGCAATTCTATCCGCTAATTTGACAGCATGCTGTAATGTATAGCCTGTAGTCGGATGTGATAATATAGCTCTCATACCACTTACAGGCTGACCTTCCAAACTTTGCCAGAATTTCAGATTATCCCCCATCAATGTAATAGGTAAACATCCACATTCCTCTCGAACTAAAGAAAGTAATCTCCAACCCTGCTGATTTGCATATTCAGCAATTTCCGACGTTAACATCGATTTATCACGTAACTTATCATCAACGTAATACGTATTTTCTATTAATAAACGGGTAGGAGAAAATGGCAAAACATAAACAAAATGATATCCTCCATTTTGTTTAACTGTTGCATCCATTAGAATTGGCTGAATTAACCCATGAGGAGAATCCAACTCCCATTCTTGCCCAAGAAAAGCTTGCTTTCCATAGACAATATTTAAATTGTCACTCCATCCACGCCCGTCAATCACTGCATTTGCGGTCAATATTATACCATTATTTAGCGTGACGTTATTTGGAGTTATATTTTTTACATGTTCATTAGTTCTGATACAACCTTTAAGTAATGAGCTCAATGTATATGAGAACTTTTCTGACGTAATACTAAAATATGGATGTAATAATGTGCGTTTATATGAAGGAAATACCACATCATATCCTGACCAGCGATGTGCTATTAATGATGATATCCATTCAAGCTCAGCTTTTGTTAAATCGTCTTGATGAAATGACCAAGTATGATTTCCGCCAATATCACTGGATTCTTCAATTAACAGAACACGCAAATTTGGCTGACATTGTTTAAGGCGCATAGCAATGAGGCCATTAGCTAACCCTCCTCCAACAAGTATCAGATCCCACGAAATATCCATTCCTGCGACCACCTATAAAAATAAACAATGAAAATCTAATCCGACTTCAAAGAACTATTAAACCATTTTATAATAAACTGTCTCGATAAACATTTTTCACCATAAAGCTGACTTAATTGATTATCAACCATATCTATATGGCTGTGTAATTTATTCATTACTCCCTCACTGCCTAACAGAGAAGTTAATGTATATTTATTTGAATCTTGATTTATATCCTTTCCTGAGTCCTTAAACCCATCCCTTAAATCATCTATAATTTGAAATGATTGCCCCAATTCCTTAGAGGTAAGCATAAGCTGATCATAGTTATTATTCTGATTATAATCTGTTAGTGATGACAAAGAAAAAACAACCTCAAACAATGTACCTGTCTTCAACTGATTTATTTCTGATATTTTCTCATATTCATATAATGCTAACTTATTTTGGTTTAGATCATAATACTGCCCTTGAACTAACCCTCCCAAACCTGTAGCCTTAGCTAATATTGAGACTGCATTAGATTTTATATCATCAGGAAATACTGTTTCAGTAATTAATTTAAAAGCAAGACTTAATAGGCCAACTGCCGATAATATGGCTACACTTTCTCCATATTGTCGATGAGTAGTTGGTCGATTACGTCTGATTTTTGCATTATCCATACATGGAAGATCATCTAAAATGAGTGACGCCGCATGTATAGTTTCAATGGCGGAGGCTAACTGTAAATAATTTATATTTAGATAATCTCTGCCACTATCTTTCACGAGAAAGAGAAATAATATAGGGCGAAACCGTTTCCCGGAATATATTAATGCATCACGCATTGCCTTACTAATTTCACCAGAACTTTCATCATATGGGATGACTGACTCCAAATGCGCCTGTAATTTTTTCGTTAACTCAGAGTGAGTATTGTCGAAGTCTAGTTCCATATTAACCCTCTAACTAAATACATTTTTTTATATTTCAAAATACATCACAGCATTACTTCGTCAATCCAATAGTGATGAAGCCCCATTGGTATATGGTGTGGCAGCCTTAACTTACAAACAAGCATGAGCGTCTCAGCATCTAATATCACTATTTCTGTTTTATGAATATCAGCCCTGTATACCTTCAATATTAGCCAACCATCATCTTCGTTAACTGAATTTTTTTTAGAAACAAAAACAGGCTCTTCAGGCACAGAGTCTTTAAAATCATAATATATCGTTTTCATCTCATATAAATCTAATTTCACAATGGATTTTTTTGAGAATGCATTTTTTCCTTCGCCAAAACATACAAACCAAATATACCTGTTTTTTTCGCCATAATAATCAGGATTAACTATTGGATAGTCTACTGAACCATTAAATAATGGCTCTTTCATTACACACTTTGAAGAAGGGTTTAATATAAATCTAAACAGATATGCTATATTATCCGAAAACATATCCTCGTTAAATGTTGGAAACTTATCCCAAATCGGTGCATCAAAAATAATCATCCCATCAGAGTCTTCAAATCCATTTGCAAAATGGAATATTAATCCTGGTGGCGCATCATAGAATGATGCTGACGATCCATCTCGGGCAACCAGAAGTACTTCACTCTCAACTCCTTTACTTGAGGATATATCACTTATCAAACTTGTTTTTCCAAATATATTCCTTAAATTCAATTTAACATGTACAGAGCTTAAAAAGAAAGCATAGTAATTTTTTGTGACAAAAAAATCATGAACTAAATACCTACGCTTGAGTTTTATTTTATTTTTTATGGTTAAATTTAACTCGCTATCAACCATATATATTAACAGTGCCGTCTGAATTCCATAGTTAACGCCAAAACTATATAAATTATCATCGCCACATAGTTTTTTAGGGTGTGCGGAAAAAGGAAGCTCTTTTATATTTAACCTAAGGTGTGCGCGTTCCCACCATTTTATCGAATAAGAAAAATCAAATTTAGATATTGTCTCAAGTGTTTTAGGATTGATTTTATGAGGAAAACCTCCTTCCCATAGAGCCAGAAGATGACCGCCATGATATACGACATTAGTATTCGCCGGATTCTTGATGCTAAAAAACCTATTTTTAAAAGTTATCCCATCAGGAACCGTACCAATAGAACGGTACAAAAATTTCCCTTTTTTCTCTTCTGCTAAATATTGTTCTGTCAAAATATGTCTATTTAGATAATGCACGCCATTCTTGCTGAATGTAACTTTGCAAATCATTCCATCACCATCAAACGGATGGTTATACCATTGCTCACCACGATTTAAACGTCCTGGACCTATCCGGTAAAAAGTACCAACAAGACCTTTTGGGACACATCCTTCTACTGGGAACAAATAACTATCCACTTCATCTAATTGTGACCAGAATGAGTTTTTTACATCTTTTGATAAAATAAAATCTCTCAACACTAACTCCTTTTCCTCACCCAAAAAAACCATATTGCAGAGTAGAAAGAACCTCAGCCAACACTATCGGCATAGGAGCGCAGTATGCCCTCACCTACAGGAATACTTGTCGTTTAGATAAGTGGATAAATTAGATAGTTCTAACTGGTTAAGGGAAATCTACATTGATATATAAAAACATTCAAAAACAAAAAGTATTGCACTTTAATAAATTCGGATACCTTGGTAAGGCAATAGAAGAGCGTGATTTAGTTCACTAGAATCCGGAGACAAAGCCAAACAAAGCCCAAATAGGTTACAGGGTCTTTGCTTAGCATCAAATTTATATTAGTCAGAAACGAGATGGAAGCCACCTCACCAAGTTATAAAACCTTGTTCTATAAAGTGGGTATTGGTGGGACATTTCCGAAAAACTAAATCAGAGGAGAGTAGAAAAAGGTTTTCCTTTTATTTAACAAATGATTGTCAAACTGACAAAAATCACAAAACGAAAGTTCAATATGCTCCTTATTTTTTAATGTGCCAGAGAAAACACCGATAAATACAGAGGAACTTCCTTCGGTGATTATATTTGTTATTGTATGTTTACCCTCTAGCACAACTCTTTCTTTCGAATAAAAATTAAATAAAGACTCCTTACCTTGAATTGTAGAATAGCCGGGTCGTTCATATACAACATCTTTGGTGACAAGGTTTAAAATTTTATTAAACTCTCTGTTATCAATGAATTCAAAAAATTCGTATACCCATTTACTACGCTTTGCGTTATCACTCATGTATTTTATCTCTCCGTTGTCCTTCGCCTGCTAATTTTTTGATAGTTGTATATTGAAATAAATCTACAAACTCTATAGATAAAGTCGGATCGGACCCTTTCCCTTTATTTAACCTGATGCAAAGCATCACCAACGGCATTGAACATCCGGTCAAGGTCTTCGGGTTTAGCATTAAACATCGGACCGAATTGCAACCCATCGCCACCAAAACGAACATAAAAACCGGCTTTCCACAATGCAATACCGGCTTCAAAAGGACGGATCACGCCATCGCCATTTCGTGGTGCAATTTGGATGGTACCAATCAACCCACAGTTACGAATATCAACAACATTAGGGCAATGCCTGAGTTCGTGCAGATGTTTTTCAAAATGAGGCGCTAATTCAGCAGATTGTTGGATCAGATTTTCCGTTTCAAGCAATCTTAACGTCGCCAGACCGGCAGCACAGGCAACAGGATGAGCAGAATAAGTATAACCATGACTGAATTCAATCATATGCTCAGGAAGAGGTTGTGACATGAATGTGTTATAGATCTCACTGGAAACGACAGCCCCCCCCAGAGGAATTGCACCATTTGTGACCTGCTTCGCAAAAGTAAGAATATCCGGCGTGACACCAAAATATTCAGCTCCTGTCCAGCGCCCTAAACGGCCTAATCCGGTAATGACTTCGTCAAAAATCAGCAGGATATTATGTTGGGTACAGATTTCCCTTAAACGTTGCAGATAACCCTGTGGCGGAACAATCGCCCCGGCAGATCCGGCAATAGGTTCGACGATAACAGCGGCGATATTGCTGGCATCATGAAGTTCTATCAGCTTCAGTAGCTCATCAGCCAATTCAACGCCGCCAGTTGCCGGAACGCCTTTCGTAAATGCCATATTGCTTTGTAAGGTGTGTGACAGATGGTCAACTTCCATCAACTGACCGAACATCTTGCGATTTCCGCCAATACCACCAAGACTTGTTCCTCCGATATTCACACCGTGATAAGCGCGCATTCTGCCAATCATTCTGGTTTTAGTCGGCTGCCCTTTTATCCGCCAGTATGCACGGGCTATTTTTACCGCTGTATCAACAGATTCCGAACCTGAATTGGTAAAAAATACATGGTTCAAATCGCCGGGCATCAGGCTAGCGATTTTATCTGCTAACCGAAATGACAGTGGATGAGCATGTTGAAAACCGGGTGAATAATCTAATGTACCTAATTGTTCGGAAACGGCCTGACGAATTTCTGAGCGTGAGTGCCCTGCGCCGCAAGTCCATAAACCAGACAAACTGTCGTAAATGCGACGACCTTTATCATCCGTCAGCCAGTGACCATCCGCAGAGACAATGATGCGTGGGTCTTGCTGAAAATGACGGTTGGCACTAAACGGCATCCAGTGTGATTTTAAATTCAGGCCTTGAGATGGATTAACATGGAAGGAACGGGTTTGAGCGATATTGCTATCTGACATTTTTTTAACTCCTCGCACGAAAATGTAACAAAAAGTCATCACAGTGAGTTTGCAATAAAACGATATTCAAGTTAAATCTTATTTATTGAATCATTAGTTATGAGTTTACTCACGTAAATGAAATCGGCAAATTTTAGGCAAGTAACTGATTTTGATTTGAAATTATTACGTATATTTAAGGTCGTTGCAGAATGTGGCAGTTTTTCAGCTGCCGAAAGCCTGCTCGGTATCACTCGTTCAGCAATCAGCCTTCATATGGGGGATTTGGAAAAGCGTTTGGGCATGCGCTTATGCCAACGTGGGCGCGCTGGTTTTTCTCTGACGGATGAGGGGCGGGAAATTCTGCGGGCCAGTGAAACCATGATGGCGTCAATTGAAGAATTCCGCCAGCATGTCAATCAAATACATAAGCAGTTACGGGGAGAATTTAATATTGGCATTATTAATAACCTTGTAACACAACCAATGATGCGGATTACTCACGCACTGGCGCGCCTGCGTTCAGCAAGTGACAACATTCTGATCAATATTAGTATGAGCACTCCGACAGAAATTGAGCGAGGTATATTGGATGGAAGATTACAAGTGGGCGCCCTACCTTTGATCACTCCGTTATCAGGATTAAATTACTCACCACTCTACAATGAACGGTCATATCTTTATTGTAGTGATAAACATGAAACATTCCGGCTTGCAGACAATTTTGATACTGAGCAATTAAATCAATTGGATGCGGTTATTCCCAGTTACCGTATAAGCACTGAAGCAATGAATCACCATAAATTGCTGAACAGTGCGGCAACAGCATCTGATCGCGAAGGTATCGCATTTTTAATTCTTACCGGTAAATTCGTTGGATTTCTTCCGGATCACTATGCTCGTATCTGGGTAGAAAAAGGTCTTATGAAGGCGCTGTTACCTGAGCAAATTTATTATGATTCTGAAATCTCAATCGTGACACGCAAAGGCAAACGAACTAATGCAATTCTTGGGCTGTTTTTGGAGGAATTAGGATATTAGGTACTTAATAAAATTGATATTGCTGGTCTAAAAATGCATATCAAAAATATCATGTAAATATGATAGCGTTATGTTGATGTAAAATATCTTATCTATGCTTCAGGGAATTTATTCCCTTGCCGTCACGACGCATTTTGAAATCCATTGTGTATAAATGATAATTTTCGAATTCTGAATCCTACATATTCACATTAATTAGGTATATCGAAATGAAATTTAGTTATATTCCAATTTATTTCACTTTTCTTTTTTGTTTGTTAAATGTCAACGTGTATGCAACCCCTTTGCATGATGCTGTCAATGAGAACGATATAGAAAAAGTCAAATCCCTATTGAATGATGATCAAACTTTACTTGATGAGCGTGACGGGCAACAACGCACTCCTCTCATGCTGGCTACACAGCATAATTATGCTGCGATTGCTATTTTCCTTATCCAAAGCGGTGCAGATGTTAATGCTAAAGATAGACAGCTCGATACGCCTTATTTGCTTGCCGGAGCACGGGGTTACAATAAAATACTCATTGCAACTTTACGTCATGGCGCGAATCTGAAAGATACCAACCGCTATGGAGGAACTGCGCTTATCCCCGCCGCCGAAAAAGGGCATCCTGAAACTGTACAGATCCTGCTGGATGCAGGTGTCAATCCTAATCACATTAACAAATTAGGATGGACGGCGTTAATGGAAGCTGTCCTATTAGGTAATGGTTCTTCGGTTTATGTCGACATTATTGATCGGCTCATCAAGAGCCGGGCTGATGTTAACATACCGGATAAAAACGGGGTTACTGCGCTTACTCATGCTCGTCAACGTGGATATAAAGACATCATTAAACTATTGGAAAGTGCTAACGCCAAATAATCAGAGAAAAATTCTTTAACAAAATCAGTAAAAATACAGTAAGATTGGCGCCCAATCGTTAGTATTGATCCGGATCAATAGTTTGTTATCACTTTTTCATCTATCACAGCGCCGAACACCTGCCTGGATTGCTTTATTGGCAATTCTGATGCTGTTCATTGCTCCGGTGGTATCAAAAACACTGGAACATCATCGCGGTGGTATGAAAAATGAAGCATGTCATGGTATGCCAATGCCTGATATGCAAAATAGTCACCATCAATCAGACAGCATGAATCATCATGGCGTTGATCATGTTCATACGGGGTTGTTGGATGATATTGCCTGTGGTTATTGCCAGCTATTGATTAACCTGCCGTTATTGTCAGGTTCATTTATTCCTTTCATCTTGTTGACGCTGACGATTTCCCGCGCGCCACCAGCACCCCGCTTTTCTGGCCCGGCTATCCGGTTGTTTTATGGTGAGTCACAACCACGCGCACCACCCCTTAATTAATTTGCTTATCTGAATAAAAAAATCATCTATTTTCCTTGCCTGAAATCATTTTTACAGGGCAAGTCGGTATTGTTTTAAACAAATTCAAAAAAACAGGATTTGTGATTAATTAAGGAATATTTTTCATGTCTGCTACACAATTGTTTCGCGCATCGCCTTTGGCTACCGCTTTAGCTATTGCACTCTTTATTCCGAATGGTCTGGCTGCCACGGCAGAACATGCTGAAGAAACAAAAGATTTACATTCAGGTCGTAAAAATACCCTTCGTGAAAATGCCGCCTATGAAAACGAATCAGTAATTACCGTAACCGCTCCGGCTGTTTCACCCCTGAATGTTTTTTCCTCGCTTAAAACGCCCCGTCAGCCTATCCCCGCCAGTGATGGTTCAGATTATCTGAAGACTATCCCGGGATTTTCTCAGGTTCGTAGTGGCGGAACTAATGGCGATCCGGTATTTCGTGGGATGTTTGGCTCGCGCTTGCGTATGATGATTGATGATGGCGAAGTTATGGGAGCCTGCCCTTCCCGGATGGATGCACCAAGTTCTTATATCTCACCAGAAAGTTATGATGTATTAAGTTTGGTTAAAGGGCCGCAAACTGTTCTTTGGGGGCCGGGTAATTCAGCGGGAACTATTCGTTTTGAACGCTCCCGCCCACAATTTTCAGAACCGGGTGCTAAAGGTAATATCAGCACAGTCGCTGGCTCTAATGGACGCTGGGACGGTAATGCAGACCTGAGCTTCGGCAATCAGTATGGTTATATGCGCCTTATTGGTAATAAATCCCGCTCTAATGACTACAAAGACGGTGATGGATATCGCGTTCCTTCCCAGTGGAACAAATGGAATACCGATGTGGCATTGGGTTGGACACCGGATGATAATACCCTGCTTGAGTTAAATGCCGGACAGGGAGATGGAAAGGCCCGCTATGCTGGCAGAGCAATGGATGGTTCGAAATTCAAACGCGAAAGTTTGGGGATGCGTTTTGAAAAATCCAATATCGGTGATGTACTTGATAAGTTCGAGACTAATTTTTATTACAACGCCACTACTCATGTCATGGATAATTTATCCCGCCCTTCCCTTACAGCAATGAAAATGGGGCATGGTGACAGCCATATGGGGCACGGAAATGGTCATATGAAAAGTAGCCAGATGAAACAGGGTGAACATCACATGGGTCATGGTAGTCATGGAGAACAAGGCGGTCATGGCAGTCACGGTGGGCATGGTAATGGCATGAAAATGGCTCATCAGGTAGAGCGCAGAACTCTGGGCGGACGCATGATGGGCACATGGGTTTGGGAAGATTTCACATTACAAAGTGGTGTGGATATGCAGACAAATACGCATCGTAACCCATCACAAAAAAATGCCCGTTTCCGTGATTATGGTGTTTTTGGCGAGCTGAGCTGGGATGCTGACGAAAAAAGTAAGGTAATCGGCGGTGCTCGTTTAGATCGTGTTCTGGTCGATAAATACCCTAAAAAAGTCGAGGAAAAGCGAACAGAGCGAACCGATACTTTACCCGCCGGTTTTGTCCGATATGAACATAATCTGACAGAAGCTCCGGTGATGTTGTATGCCGGTGTTGGTTATACTGAGCGCTTCCCTGATTTTTGGGAATTGTTCGCGTTACAAGGCCGTGTTTTCAATCACCTGAAAACAGAGAAAACAACGCAGTTAGATATCGGGGCACATTATAACGATCATCATTTGCAAGGCTGGGTTTCAGCTTATGCAGGTAAAATCGATGACTTTATTCTGTTCCATTATGCCGGTCAAAAAGCCGATAACGTTCGTAACGTTGATGCCACCATACTGGGTGGAGAAATGGGCGTTGGCTATCATCTGAATGAAAATTGGAAAACAAATGCAAGTCTTGCTTATTCCTGGGCGAGAAATGATTCCGACCATCGTCCATTACCACAAACTCCGCCATTGGAAGCCCGCTTTGGCCTGAGCTGGGAGTATGGCGACTGGACGAGCAACGGTTTATTGCGTTTAGTCAGCAAACAAAATCAGATTGCGATGAATGAAGGTGGTGTGGCTGGAAGAGATTTTGAACGCAGCGCCGGCTTTGCCGTTCTTTCTGCTAATACGGCCTATAAGGTGAATAAAAACATGCAGATAAGTGTTGGCATTGACAATATTTTTAATAAAACCTATAGCGAACATCTTAATCGTGCAGGAAATGATGGCTTTGGTTATTCAGCCAATACGCCTGTTAACGAAGCGGGCCGCACTTATTGGGCCAGATTTAACGTGAAATTCTAATCTCTGATTGACCTCCCGGACTTTGCCCTGAGTTAAATCGGGGCAAAGTTTTTTTCATTTCTTAATGAACTTTTTTACTAAAGTTATTTTTACATCACATTAAGAAATATCTTTCAAAAAAGATTCTCTCAAAAAAATCAAATTATCGGACTAATCCTAAATATCTGATTCATTCGTTAGCAACCAATGGCGCAAAAGCATAGCCAATTGCTCTTGTTGTTCATTCGATAATGCACCAAGAATCTCTCTTGAGTTTTCTAAATGACTTTCAACCGCTTTATCGATCAGCGCCCTTCCCTCTGAAGTTAAAGAGACTTTGCAACTGCGTCGATCTTTGTCATTAGCCGCACGTTCAACCAACCCACGCTGCACCATATGTTCAATACGGGTACTCATTGCGCCTGAGGTTAACATCACTGACTGATACATCTCGGTTGGTGTGATTGGAGAATTATGACGGCGTAGTGTCGCAAGAATATCAAACTCAATAGCGCTCAGGTCAAAGGTTTTGAATGTAGCCTGTAATCGCTGTTCAATAATTTTATTCGCCCGGCATAAACGCCCGATAACACCCATCGGTGATGGGTCAAGATCTGGACGTTGTTGCTCCCACTGTATGAGTACACGGTCAACGTGATCGTACTTCATATTTTTTCCCTATCCATTTATTTTTGTGAAAAGATACTTGATAAAATTTGTATAGGCTATTATTTTAATTTATCTTTATATAAAGATACTTTTTAAAATGCAGTTTACGGTTGATTTTTAGCATCTATACACAATGGATTTCAAGGTGAAGCTAACAAAGCTACAGCCTGAAAAACGATAGATGAGACTGTAAACAAAGGAAAAATAACACAGGAAACTACAATGCTCCGTAATCTTATGCTTACTGCATTAGCTCCCATTGTATGGGGAAGCACTTATGTTATTACGACTGAAATGTTACCACCGAACACGCCCTTACTTGCCGCAACTCTCAGAGCACTCCCTGCCGGAATTTTATTACTGTTAATTTGCCGCACATTTCCAAAGGGAATATGGTGGTTCCGTCTGGCTATTCTCGGGTTATTAAACATCGGCGCCTTTTTTTATTTCCTTTTTATGGCGGCATGGTACCTTCCCGGCGGAACAGCCGCTTTGATTATGTCATGCCAGCCTATTTTTGTTATCCTGCTAAGTACCTTTCTACTCAAAACCCCGCTGACTAAAATGCATATCGCTTCAGCAATTCTTGGGATTATAGGTATTGCACTCCTCGTCACAAATGCAAGTACACGTTTAAACTGGCAGGGAATTATTGCTGGCTTTGCGGGTTGTGGTTGTATGGCATTGGGTGTTGTTTTAACCAAATATTGGAACCGCCCTGCTAATTTATCGTTACTGAGTTTCACCGGTTGGCAATTAATGTTAGGTGGGTTGATGTTATTACCCGTGGCTATTTTGACTGAGGGAATACCGCATCAGATTACCTTAGTTAATATCTTCGGTTATGGCTACTTATGCCTTATTGGCGCTGTCTTCTCTTACATTATTTGGTTTAGGGGGATCGAAAAGCTACCGGTTGTTACAATCTCTTTTTTAGGTTTTATGAGTGCATTATCAGCGTGCATACTTGGCTTTGTTTTTTTAAAACAAACGTTTTCTTTCTTCCAATTTATAGGAGCCTGCATCATTATCATCGCGGTTTGGCTTTCTATACCCAGACCCAGAAATAGGATCCAAACAGTTCCACAACCCTACAACTTTAAAAATGCAAATTAAAAATAAAAGGAATATTACCGTATGAAGTTAACCTTAATCTCTGGTAGCCAGCGTCAGGATTCGAACAGCCAGCGTATAGCCCGTTATTTACAGAAGTTAAGTAGTGAATATGGATTTACCGATACCACATTCCTTGAATTATGTAATGTCGAACTCCCTCTTCATGATGGCTATACAACCGATATCTCAGCGGAATCCCACCCGTGGCAGGCCATTGCTCATTATTTAAGAGACAGTGATGCCTTTATTTTTGTCTCTCCTGAATGGCATGGGATGGTGCCACCAGCACTGAAAAACTTATTGTTATATTGCTCTGTGACCGAATTAGGACATAAGCCTGCACTATTAACCAGTGTTTCTAGCGGCCCAAATGGGGTTTATCCTCTATCCGAATTACGTATATCTGGTTTTAAAAATAACCATGTCTGTTTCCTGCCTGATCATTTAATTTTCCGTCAGGCTGGTAATTTAATTTCTCCTGAATTGGTTTGCTGTGATACAGCATTTGAAAATCGGGTTCATTATACATTGAAGCTACTTAAATCTTATGCCGAAGCGTTGAAGCATGTACGCGATGCTGTTGGTGATGACATGAAACAATATCCGTACGGTATGTAAGAATATATTCCACGTTTTTAACATAGACTTTTTGTCCTTCAGGTTGCAGCCTTATTGGCTGCAATTATTCACACCAAGTACTTTTTTATATATCTACATTATCAGGAATGAAGTTCCAGCTCTCCACTTCTTATTTTATTCCCGAATTTGTCGTATCGGGCGATTCAAATTCATACTGAATCAAATGTGCTAAATTTAATGGAGCGGCTTAGATTATTTCGCTTATCACATTAAAAGCCAGTCATTCTGTCATCCATTGCTAATTTCTATTTAAGAAAACAAAGGAGCTAATTTAATGGCCTGGTTACATGAACTTTTTAGCCTTTCTCCTGAAATTGCACTTTTTCTCGCTTTGGCTGGTGGCACATGGTTGGGGAGGTTCAAACTAGGGGCATTCCAACTGGGTGGTGTAGCCGGCGCACTCGTTGTAGCCGTGTTAATTAGTCAGGTTGGTGTCACGATTGGCGACGGAATTAAAAATGTCCTATTTGCCCTATTTATTTATGCTGTCGGTTTTGATAGCGGCCCTAAATTCTTTTCCTCACTGGGTCGTCAAACGTTACGTGAAGTTGCACTTTCTTTGGTACTGGCAGTAAGCGGATTGTTGACACTCGTCGTCATGGCAAAACTTTTCTCCCTTGATCAAGGTACCGCTGCGGGCATCGCCGCAGGTGCATTAACACAATCCGCGATCATCGGCACCGCTGGTGCAGCCATTGCTAAACTTGATCTGGCTCCGGCACAGATACAGCAGTTGCAAGGCAACGTTGCCGTCGGTTACGCAGTGACTTACATCTTCGGTTCTCTGGGTACCATCATTATCTGCGTTAATATCCTGCCCAAAATAATGAGGCGATCCATTCGGGAAGATGCGATGAAAGCCGAACTGGATTTACTCAAAGGAGCACCTTTATTAGCCGCAGACCAGACGCCCGCTCTACCGGGTATTGTGGGCCGTCTCTATGAGGCCGGGCCGGCAAAAAATATGCGTGTCTCAGAACTGGAAGCGTTAGCTTCTCCACAGTTCCCCGTTACGCTGGAAAGACTCAAGCGCGGAGGAGAAGAAATTCATGTTACGCCGGATCTTCATCTTATGGAGAATGATGTTTTACTTCTGGTCGGACGCCGACAAGGTATTGTCGCTCTGGCTAAGCATCTGGGTAAGGAAGTGCTGACCGAGCACGGGCCATCGATGGTCATGACAACCAGTCAGGCGTTGGTGGTAAACCCGGCTTTTATTAATAAGCGGCTTGAAGAACTCCGTACTCAGGTAGCCTCCGATGTACGTCATGGTATCTATGTCATCAGTATAAAACGTGGCGAAAATATGCTGACCCTTTCTGATGATACGGTCATCAAGCACAACGACGTGATAACGCTGTACGGCAGCGAACAGGATATTCAGCGTGCGATATCACTGGTCGGCGCTTCTCTGGTGAAAAGCATCAAAACAGATTTGCTTTTTCACTGTCTCGGGATTGCTGTTGGTCTATTGATTGGCCTGCTGATAGTACGTATTGGCTCAGTACCTCTTACGCTGGGAAGTGGCGGTGGTGCACTTCTATCCGGTCTGCTTTTTGGCTGGTATCAGTCGCGTAAGCCGCTGAGCGGTAATATACCCAGCGGTGCCTCTTCAATTCTTCGTGATTTGGGGCTGGCCGGTTTTGTGGCTGTAGTAGGGCTGCAATCAGGCCTGCAAGCGGTTGAAACCATTCGCTCAAGTGGTATCTCGATTTTTCTTATTGGTGTGGTGGTCACCGTTGTGCCGTTGATGATTACGCTGCTGATCGGGCGTTATCTCCTACGCTACGACAACGCCGCCATTTTTGCCGGAGCCTTGTCGGGAACCCGAAGCGCCAATCCCGCTTTTGGTGAAGTTCTCAATAAAGCCGGCAATGCCATACCAACAGCCCCTTTTGCTGTGACGTATGGTTTAGCCAACGTGTTCCTGACGTTATTAGGCCCACTCATCATTGCTATTGCGTAAGGCAATGTAACTTTTACCAGTGGAGTAAACTACATGTCTAAACAACAGGATAAGTATGCTGCTCTCAGCCCTTTTGAACTTAAAGATGCATTGATCCAGCTGGCGTCAAGCAAATCTGGGCGCACGATGCTCAATGCGGGCCGGGGAAACCCGAACTTTCTGGCAACCTTACCGCGCCGGGCGTTTTGGCGTTTAGGCCTATTTGCCACTTCAGAAGCCGAGCTTTCCTATTCTTATTTGCCCCATGATATCGGTGGATTACCCCGGATTGAAGGTATTGAAGCGCGCTTTGATGAGTTTCTGTCAGCCAACCATGACCAACCCGGTATTTCTTTTCTCGCCAGAGCCGTCAGCTACGTCCGAGATCAACTGGGTTTATCAGCTTCTCAGTTTCTGCATGAAATGGTTGAGGGAATTCTTGGCGCCAACTATCCGGAACCTCCGCGTATGCAGCGGATTAGTGAGCAGATTACCCGGGAGTACATTGTCAAAGAAATGGTAGGCGGTCTGGTTTCAGCACAAGATGTGGAACTTTTTGCTGTTGAAGGCGGCACCGCAGCAATGACTTATCTGTTCAATAGCTTACGCAATAATGGTCTGGTAAAAGTCGGCGATAAAGTGGCAATAGGCTCCCCCATCTTTACGCCTTATATTGAGATCCCTCAGCTTGAAGATTTTCAGCTTAAAACAGTGATGGTGCAGGCATCACCCAAAAACCGCTGGCAGTATCCCGACAGCGAACTGGAGAAGTTGTTAGATCCTTCGGTAAAAATCTTTTTCTGCGTTAACCCCAGTAACCCGGCTTCAGTGAAAATAGATGAGCATGGTTTGGAAAAACTGGCAGATATTATCCGGCAACGCCCTGATTTGATTATTCTTACCGATGATGTTTATGGCACCTTCGCTAATGATTTTAAATCTCTTTTCGCGACCTGCCCACGGAACACAATTCTGGTTTACTCATTCTCCAAATATTTTGGCGCAACCGGTTGGCGTCTTGGTGTAATTGCGTTACACCGTAATAACATTCTCGAGCAGAAACTGGCTGCCTTACCTGCCAGTGAGAAAAAACGGCTGAATAAGCGTTATGAATCCCTCACCCCTGATGTCAGTGCCCTGCGCTTTTTAGACCGTGTTGTTGCAGACAGCCGCAGCGTAGCACTGAATCATACTGCCGGATTATCCACCCCACAGCAGATTCAGATGGTGCTGTTTGCTCTGTTTTCCCTGATGGATAGCGATAATGGCTATAAATCCTCCGTTACCCAGATTATCCGTCGGCGTCAGGCGGTGCTATATCGCGAACTTGGGATTGTACAGCCCGACAATGAAGAATCTGTTGATTACTATACATTGCTTGATCTGGAGGAGATATCTCGCCGCATTTATGGTCACGCGTTCGCAACATGGGTGAAGAGTACGGTTGATTCAACTCAGTTCCTGTTTAAAATCGCTGAAGACACCGGCATTGTGATGTTGCCAGGATCTGGTTTCGGTACCCTGAAACCTGCCGGCAGAATATCGCTTGCCAACCTCAATGAGTATGAATATGCCACTATCGGTAAGGCGTTAAAAAAATTGCTTGAGGAATATTTTGTTGTTTTCACAAAAGAGGGAAAACACAAATCAAATACCTCTTCGAGTAAAGTGAATAAAAAAGATCGTTCTAAGATAGATAGTTATTAAATTTAATAGGTAGCTATTAAGTTCAATGACTATCACAAGACGACTGTTGGTACGCCACTCGCCAGCTAACAACGATAGAGTGCAGAATTTTGCACTCTATCGTTCAATGAACTTGGTCATCATGGAGCAGTTCGATTCAACGCTCTCAACAGACAAAATGCCACAAAAGCGGCGGCGATGTTATAAAACATACCGCTGACTAATGCATTTTTATACCCCATAAAAGCAGAAACACCTGCAATATCTAATTTCCATTGAACCAGAATACTGACAATAGCGACTCCAAAAGCAGCACCAACTTGCTGTAGCGTAGAAACAACACCCGAAGCCATTCCGGCAAATTTGGTCTGAACAAAAGCCAGCACAATGTTAAGTAATGGTGTCATCACAAAACCCTGCCCGTACCCCAAAATGGTAACAATAGGAATGATTAACAGTAAGTTAGAATTAACCTGTAATTGAGCGATAGCAATAGTCAAAACAATAAATGAGGCAAAATATAGCAGCGCTCCCGCCACAATAGCCCGATTCCCGAATCGTTTAACCCAGTAAGGCGCGGTGAGTGAAGATAAAACAAATCCTATACTGGCGGGTGCAAAAATTAATCCGGCATCAATGGCAGCAAGACCCAGACCACTTTGTAAAAATAAGGCAAAAATAAGAAAGAATGAACTGGATGTGGAATAGATACACAAAACTAATAAGCAACCTAAACGGAACTGTTTGTTTTTCAGTAAATCGAAATTGAATAATGGCGTTTTTCCATGATAGACATAACGCCTTTCATGCTTTACAAATTGTGACAGCGTCACCAGCGATAGCAAGAGTAGTAGCCAACACGATGCTGGCCATCCCAATACAGGGCCGACTAAAAGTGGCGACAATAAAGCAAAAATACCCATACCGGAAAGCGCGACGCCTCCCCAGTCCAACTCTGTTTTTTCCTTCGCCTTGCTTTCAGGAATATAACCAGAAAAAATCAGAGCCAGTATCCCGACAGGGATGTTAACGAGGAAAATAGATCGCCACTGTAAATCCCAGAGATTGGCCGATATCATCCATCCACCTAAGGTTTGTCCTGCGATGGCAGCAAACCCTAAAGTCATCCCCAATAATCCAAAAGCCTTGCGTGCGTTGTCCCCCTCGAAATTAACACGAATACAGGCGTATACCTGTGGAAATACGAGTGCCGCGGCAAGGCCCTGTAAAAAACGAGCGATAATTAAAGTATTTGCAGTTGGTGCTAAGCCACAGAGTAATGATGTTAATGTAAAGGTAAGAATACCAAACTGAAATAACCGCCGTCTGCCAAACAAATCGCCTAAACGACCACCGGTAATCAGTAATAAACCGAATCCAATTTCATAGGTCACAATGACCAGCGTAACCTGAAATATACTTGCCTGTAAGTGAGTCTGGATATTGGTAACGGCAATATTGACAACAAACAAATCAAAAATAGTCACAAATCCAGCCAGTAATAATACGGACAGGGCTAAATAATCCCTTTTAGTCATAATCAAAACCCTCTCGCTATTTGAAATTAAGAGGATTTTAGTTCTCATATTATCCTGTTACAATTTAACCAATTATACTATTACTAAAAGTAATGGGATTGAGCGAAATGTCAAAGTTAAAAAGAACTCGTACTGAATTAGCCAATTTTTTGCGTACTAAAAGAGAAAGTATCAGCCCTGAATCTGTCGGGCTACCGCACATTGGCCGGCGGAGAACATCGGGATTAAGACGTGAAGAAGTCGCGGCTTTGGCTGGAGTCGGCCTGACATGGTACACATGGTTAGAGCAAGGTCGGGAAATTGGCGTATCGGCAACTTTTTTGGATAATATTGCCAGCGTTTTTAAACTCAATTCCGCAGAGCGGCGACATCTGTATTTACTGGCTCATATGCGTGAACCTATTACCACCAGCCAGACTCGAAGCTTTATTTCTCCCCTGATCAAACGATTGATGGAGGATTTATCTCCTCATTTAACGTATGTATTGAATCTATATTGGGATGTACTGGAATTTAACCAGCAAGCCGATGAGTATTTTCATTTCAGCCAGATAAAAGATGAGCAGCGTAATTTATTATGGTTGTTATTTACCAATAATCATTACCGTGAATTATTACCGAATTGGCAGCAGGATGCTTATAAGATGTTAGCCAGTTTCAGACGCGATTATGCAATAGCCTCAAAAGATAGTTATGTTCAGGATCTGGTCAGTAAATTACTTAAAATTTCCCCTGATTTTTATGAAATGTGGCATCGTCATGAAATCTATGAACCCTGTAATGGAGTGCGGTCATTAAGTATTAATCAGCAAGTTATTCCTTTTGAATACACCTCAATGACCATTGATTTAGAAAAATATCTACGTTTAATTGTTTATGCGAAACAAATACCCTCCCCGTAGCGTCATCATTAATGTCACTGACATTGTTTTTGCGTATGACGTTTTTGCGTACGACCCAGCATTTAATAAATTCAATATTTGAGGAACAAAAACAGTACATGAAAAAGATTCCAATACTGGTTGCCACCGTAGTCACCGCCATGTTGTTAAGCAGCTGTGCAGCATCAAATCGTAATACTATTTCACCAACGCCCTCGCCGATTTGTCGTACTGGCGAAGCCATGATCCAGACGACGCTCTACTTTGGCCTGAACCGTCCGTCAGGGCCGGTAATTACCGCCACCGAGTGGCAAACATTTATTGACCAACAGGTCACCCCGCGTTTTAAAGATGGATTGTCAGTGTTTGACGCTAACGGACAGTGGTTAGGTCACGACGGCAAACTGGCACGTGAAAACAGCAAAGCGTTATTGTTAATCCATTCCTCAGGCAAGGAAAGCGAAACAAATATCGAGGCGCTACGCAGCAGCTATAAACAGCAATTTGCGCAAGATTCAGTAATGCGGGTAGATGCGCCGGTATGTGTAGCGTTCTGAGAAATATCCCGGCTATGGACCGGGATAAAGGATTCTTAGCGAAGCCTGAATAAATTAGTACAAATTGTCTTTCAGTCGCTGATCTAAGTGAGTATCGTATTCAACATCATCAAACTCACTTTTGCTCAATGCCTTGAGAACATAGCCCGGGCTGGGTAAGGCACTACGATCAATCTGAGTTGACGCATCCCATAAACCTGAACGCATAATGGCGCGGCTGCATTGGAAGAAAACTGCATCAACCGTAATCCGCAATACAGATTGCGGTAAAATATTACGATGGGCAAAACGTTCTAATATTGACGGCGTAACCAGAATTTCTGCCCGACCATTAATACGCAGTGTTTCGCCAATACCCGGAATTAACAGTAACAATGCAACCCGATTATCATGCAGAATATTACGCAGGCTATCAATACGATTATTTCCCCTTCGATCAGGCAAAATCAGCGTCTTTTTATCCTCGATATGAATAAATCCCGGCTGATCTCCCCGTGGTGAAGCATCCAGCCCGTCTTCACCCGCAGTCGCCAACATGGCAAATGGTGCTGCTTCAATAAATGGCCGATAAGCCGGATGAATATGGTCAGTTTCTTTAAATACAGAAGCTCCTACTGGTTTTCCGTAAATTTGCTCAAGTTCAGTAATATCAGTGACTATTTTATCCATTATGGAATCTATCCTCATATCAACCCGTAATCGGCTCTGTTTTATAGGGTAGGCGTATTTAATTGCGAAAATGCATCACATATTCAGAATGCCCTGTTGCCTCATCTTTACCCTCTTCCGCTACGTAAAAACCTTGTGACAGGTAAAAATTATAACTGCTTTTATTTTCCTGATAGACGGACAGGGTAAGTTCAGTTCTGCGATTTTTAGCATCCATGATCAATTCCTTACCCACACCCTGCCCCTGACTATCAGGTGATACAAAAATTGCAGCTAATATATCATTATGTAACGCATAAAAACCGATGACCTTTTGGTTTTGAGTATAAACATATACTTCAGATGCCGGAATATAGATATTCCTCATGTTTTCTATCTGGGATTGCCAAAAATCAGCCGCAACGAAATGATGCGCTTTAATGGATGCCTCCAGCCAGATTATCAGAACCGTGTCCATATCTTCGCTTAAAAATTTTCTGATCATTATTATTCCAATGTTTCCTCTTTTTTGAATACAGATATGATAAATGAAGGTTTAATGAAATTTGGAGTATAAGGAGTTATTTTTTAGTAGAGTAAAAAATCCCCCCTACTGCGTACGACATTCCTTTCAGAAGTAAACCCCAGATCCCCTCAAATTTTTATAGAATTATGTTATTTAAAAAAGTGACAGATAGTTGTGAAGCCATATTTTATTTCAATATTGAAACCGTATTGTGAAGAAAAATCAGATAACTCTTTTTCAGCCTATTTTTTCACATATCAACATCTTGTTAGTTTTATAAAACTATGAGTTAAACCTGAATCCAGATTAATTAACTATCATCACGTTTTTAAATAGCCACTTTTCTGTGTATTAATGAAAATGAGTTTAGTTATAAAAATAAAATCTCATTATAATTACAGATAATAAAATTAAATTAACAATGGGATTTAAAAAATAAACCAGACAAATAAAAAACAAACAAATTAAATCAGCTTGAAGTATTTTTTTTATTATAAAGGTAATAAAATTTATTTGTATATAAATGTAAAATAAAGAAAATTAAAATCATATCGTTGATTTTAAATGAAAAATAAAATTAATAATATGTAAATAAAATGTTTAATTTAGATTAATTTAAGCCTTGCCTTTGCGATGAAAATATTATTTCATAGAAACTCGCTGGCATTCTGCTGATATTAAATCCTTGTATATTAATTTCTAATATCAGAATTATTTCTACAATAATCATTTATTGTGGGATGGGGTTTTGTTGCCAGTTATATAAGTAAAAAAACAACTTTTTATTATAAGAGGCTTCTGATTATTTATTAAAAATAAATCGGAACGCCCCACTATATGGAAAATAGGCCTATTTCTATGAAAAAAAACAATTCCGTAAAACCTATTGTTTTGTGGGTGACATTATTGTGTGGACTTTTACCTGCTACTGCTGCCATCGCTGATAGCGGGTATCAAGAAAAGGGGCAGTTAAATTCACCGGATAGCTGGTTATCAGAAGAGTTTAAACGCCAGTGGGGGCTGACGACTATTGGCGCACATTATGCCTATGCCCGTGGATATACCGGGAAAGGGATCAATGTCGGAGTGCTGGATGAAGCAGTAACCCCTCATGCTGAATTTGCAAATAAACTGAGAAGATTAAGCCCAGAAGATCCGGTCAACTTTGACGAAGATATTTGGACAGATATCATTGAGTTCGGCGCTCATGGTAACCATGTCGCCGGCACTATTGCGGCAAACCGGGACGGTACAGGGATGCATGGAGTTGCATTTGATGCTGGCTTGATTACCGGTAAATATTTACAGAATGACTACAACCGAACTGAAGCGATGATCCAAAGTAATGCCCGGGTTATCAATAACAGTTGGGGGGTTCGCCCTCAGATTAGGCGAGATGCATACGGCAATCCGATAAGGCGTCCAGATGGTACTTGGGATTATGTTAAAATCACTCTGGAGGATGTCCGTAAATATGTTAGGGATAATAATCTTAGAGAGAAATTGGATCGTTTAAGCCGAGCAGAAATTCCTGAATTAGATGATTATACAACCAGAACAGCGGGCTTATTACGTGCTGCGCGACATGACAAATTAGTTGTTTTTGCGGCAGGAAATGCCAACAACTATAACTCTACCTGGTTGCATGCGGGTATGCCGTATTTCTTTCCTGACGTCCTGAAAAACTACCTCAGTGTCGCCAACATAACGCAGGATAAGGAGCTGGCTCTGTCATCAACCAGTTGTGGATATACCGCCAGCTATTGCTTATCTGCACCGGGCACCCGAATTTACAGTAGTACCGGTAAGTTTGTTTCAAAAACAGGAGAGAAAATAGACGAAGGTGCCCTGAATCGAGGAGAGCTTGAGATTGACTCTTCCTATGATACCTACACTGGCACATCCATGGCGGCACCACATGTCGTTGGAGCTGCGGCTGTCCTGATGCAACGCTTCCCTTATATGACCGCGGGACAAATTTCTGATGTCCTCAAAACTACAGCGACCATTATTAATAAAGAAGGCAAAAGGATCCATGAACTTTCCGGCTGGGGCATGCTCAACCTGAAAGATGCCATTGATGGCCCGAAAATGTTTATCACAAGGGACGATATTCCCGCTGAATTTTATATTGAGGATTCCTATACCGATACGCAATTTGTCGCCAATATCGTCGGCATGGGGGAAAAAGTAGAAGCAGGCACAACGGTAGAACGCATCTGCGACAGCATCGAATGTACCTATGACTACTGGCGTAATGATATTTCCGGTCATGGCGGGTTAACCAAAACCGGTAAAGGCATGCTGGAACTGACGGGTAAACACAGCACCTATCAAGGCCCGACACTCGTTGAACAGGGCCAGTTGCAGGTCAGTGGCGGCATCACTTCTGAGGTGACGGTACATGAAGGTGCCACACTGAGCGGAAATGGTACGATTGGTTCACTCATCGCTAAAACCGGCTCTTACATTGCTCCCGGTAATGTGGGCCCCATGAATACTGATTTAATCGGCACACTGAAAGTTAACAACGGTGTGACTTTTGACGCAGGCTCAAATTACCTTGTTGAAGTCGCCAGAAATACCGCTGGGTCGAGTGACCGTATTTATGCTGACGGTTTAGCCACATTAAACGGTGGCAAGGTTGACGTTAGGTTAGAAAACAGCAGCAACCTGCTCTCTAAACCCGAAGTCCGCAGCCTGCTGGGTCAGCAATACACTATCCTACAGGCAAACAAAGGTATTAATGGTCAGTTTACTGCCGCTTCACCTGATTACCTGTTCATTGGCACTCAACTGAACTACCAGCCTAATCGCGTTCTGCTGGATATCAACCGTAATGCCACCCCATTTGCCAGTGTGACCAAAACCGCCAATGAGCGCGCCATTGCCAATGCGGCGGAGAAATTGCATCTGGGTCACTCGGTTTATGAAAGTATCCTGATGTCAGATACGGCGGCACAGGCGGGCAAAGCCTTCCAGCAATTATCTTCCGGCCAGATCCATGCCGATATCGCGTCTGCCCAAATCAATGGCAGCCGTTACCTTCGTGATACTTTGAATACCCGTCTGCGTCAGGCAGACAGCGGATTAGCCAGTCAGGATATCAAGGCTGACCAAAACGGGGTTTGGGCGCAGATCAGCAGTAACTGGCAACGCACCAACAACAACAGTGAAGCCAACGGTTATCGCATGTCTAACTACGGCGTATTTCTGGGCGCCGATCGGGAAGTAGCCAATGACCTGCGTCTCGGTATGGCCACCGGTTTCACCCGCTCTTCCCTGCGTGGTGGTGATAATACTTCCGCGGGCAGTGACAACTTCCATCTGGCCTTTTATGGCAGCAAGCAACTGGATGCTTTAGCCTTACGTACCGGCGTTGCTTATAGCTGGCACCGGTTTGATACCGAGCGTTCAGTGGCCTTCGGTCGTCAATCGGACAACCTGAAAGCCAAATACGGTGCGCAAACTGGTCAGTTATTTGCGGAAGCGGCTTACGGTATCAATCCGGACTGGCTGAATCTGGAGCCTTTCGCCAACCTGTCCCATGTTAATTTCCGCAATGATGGCATCAATGAACACGGTGGTGCTGCTGCCCTGACCGGTAAAAAACAATCGAAAAATGCCACCCTCTCGACATTAGGTTTGCGTGTGAACCAGAACTGGCAGCCGCAGGATCAACTGACTGTCGGCATGTATGGCGAATTAGGCTGGCAACATCAGTTCGGTAATATAGCACGTGACAGTCAATTGAGTTTCAGCAACAGCGATGTGTCATTTACCGTCAACAGCGTCTCCGCTGCGCGTGATGCGGCGGTCATCAAAGCCGGGACTTCTCTGAGTATTAATGAAAACACCCAATTATCAGTGGGCTACAACGGTGTCTTATCACGTGGTCACAAAGATAACGGCGTTTTCTTAAATGCCAACTGGAAATTTTAGTCAGTAAACAATCCCAACTCACTGCTGGCAGGCAGTGAGTTTTTCTTTATGTATAAATCCATTATATGAAAAACGGACTTACCGCTATGAAAAAAAACAATTCCGTAAAACCTCTTGTTTTGTGGGTGACATTATTGTGTGGACTTTTACCTGCTACTGCTGCCATCGCTGATAACGGGTATCAAGAACAGGGGCAGTTAAATTCGCCGAATAGCTGGTTATCAGAAGAGTTTAAACGCCAATGGGGATTATCGGCCATTGGTGCGCATTATGCCTATGCCCGTGGTTATACCGGAAAAGGGATCACTGTCGGGATACTTGATCAAGCCGTAACGCCTCATGCTGAATTCGCAAACAAACTGAGAAGATTAAGCCCGGAAGATCAGGTCAATTTTGACGATCCTTTTTATGGGTATTTAATTCTGTTCGGCAATCATGGTAACCATGTCGCCGGCACTATTGCGGCAAACCGGGACGGCAAAGAGATGCATGGAGTCGCATTTGATGCCGATTTGGTTACTGCAAAATTTTTGGGTAGTTATCAGAATCGCACAGAAGCGATGATCCAGAGTAACGCCCGGATTATTAACAACAGTTGGGGAGTTCCCCCTGAACGTAAACAAGATTCGAACGGTAAGCCAATAAGGCGACCCGATGGTACGTGGGATTATGTTCAATTTACTATGGAACAGATCAGGAAACATGGAGAGTCAATTCGAAATGAATTGGATCAGTTAAGCCGTTCACCAATTCCTGAAGCATTCGACGATAACTCCGCGACAGCAGGTTTATTACGTGCAGCGCGCCATGGAAAACTCGTGGTTTTTGCGGCCGGAAATTCCAATAACTATAACATTACCTGGATTGATGCGGGTATGCCGTACTTCTTTCCTGAGGTCCTGAAAAACTATCTCAGTGTCGCCAACCTGACTCAGGAAAAGGGGCTGGCTCTGTCATCAACCAGTTGTGGATATACCGCCAGCTATTGCTTATCTGCTCCCGGTACAGATATTTACAGTAGTACCGGTAAGTTTATTTCAAAAACAGGCACTCACATAAATAAAAATGACCTGAATGAAGGGAATTTTGAGATTGACTCTTCCTATGGTTTCAAGACGGGTACATCTATGGCAGCACCGCACGTTGCCGGAGCTGCGGCTGTCCTGATGCAACGCTTCCCTTATATGACGGCGGGACAAATTTCTGATGTTCTCAAAACTACGGCAACAGACTTGGGTGAAAAAGGCATCGACAAGCTCTATGGCTGGGGCATGCTCAACCTGAAAGATGCTATTGATGGCCCAAAAATGTTTATCACAAGGGACGATATTCCCACTGAATTTTATATTGAGGATTCCTATACCGATACGCAATTTGTCGCCAATATCGTCGGCATGGGGGAAAAAGTAGAAGCAGGCACAACGGTAGAACGCATCTGCGACAGCATCGAATGTACCTATGACTACTGGCGTAATGATATTTCCGGTCATGGCGGGTTAACCAAAACCGGTAAAGGCATGCTGGAACTGACTGGTAAACACAGCACCTATCAAGGCCCGACACTCGTTGAACAGGGCCAGTTGCAGGTCAGTGGCGGCATCACTTCTGAGGTGACGGTACATGAAGGTGCCACACTGAGCGGAAATGGTACGATTGGTTCACTCATCGCTAAAACCAGCTCTTACATTGCTCCCGGTAATGTGGGCCCCATGAATACTGATTTAATCGGCACACTGAAAGTTAACAACGGTGTGACTTTTGACGCAGGCTCAAATTACCTTGTTGAAGTCGCCAGAAATACCACAGGGTTGAGTGACCGCATTTATGCTGACGGTTTAGCCAAGTTAAACGGTGGTAAGGTTGACGTTAGGTTAGAAAACAGCAGCAACCTGCTCTCTAAACCCGAAGTCCGCAGCCTGCTGGGTCAGCAATACACTATCCTACAGGCAAACAAAGGCATTAATGGTCAGTTTACTGCCGTTTCACCTGATTACCTGTTCATTGGCACTCAACTGCGCTACCAGCCTGATCGCGTCATGTTAGATATCAATCGTAATGCCACTCTATTTGCCAGTGTGACCAAAACCGCCAATGAGCGCGCCATTGCCAATGCGGCGGAGAAATTGCATCTGGGTCACTCGGTTTATGAAAGTATCCTGATGTCAGATACGGCGGCACAGGCGGGCAAAGCCTTCCAGCAATTATCTTCCGGCCAGATCCATGCCGATATCGCGTCAGCACAAATTAATGGCAGCCGTTACCTTCGTGATACTTTGAATACCCGTCTGCGTCAGGCAGGCAGCGGATTAGCCAGTCAGGATATCAAGGCTGACCAAAACGGGGTCTGGGCACAGATCAGCAGTAACTGGCAACGCACCAACAACAATAGTGAAGCCAACGGTTATCGCATGTCTAACTACGGCGTATTTCTGGGCGCAGATCGGGAAGTAGCCAATGACCTGCGTCTCGGTATGGCCACCGGTTTCACCCGCTCTTCCCTGCGTGGTGGTGATAATACTTCCGCAGGCAGTGACAACTTCCATCTGGCCTTTTATGGCAGCAAACAGCTGGATGCGCTGGCCTTGCGTACCGGCATTGCTTATAGCTGGCACCGGTTTGATACCGAGCGCTCAGTGGCCTTCGGTCGTCAATCGGACAACCTGAAAGCCAAATACGGTGCGCAAACTGGTCAGTTATTTGCGGAAGCGGCTTACGGTATCAATCCGGACTGGCTGAATCTGGAGCCTTTCGCCAACCTGTCCCAGGTTAATTTCCGCAATGATGGCATCAATGAACACGGTGGTGCCGCTGCCCTGACCGGGAAAAAACAATCGCAGAATGCCACCCTCTCGACATTAGGTTTGCGTGTGAACCAGAACTGGCAGACGCAGGATCAACTGACGGTCGGCATGTATGGTGAATTAGGCTGGCAACATCAGTTCGGTAATGTCGCACGCGACAGTAAACTGAGTTTCAGCAACAGCGATGTGTCATTTACCGTTAACAGCGTCTCCGCTGCGCGTGATGCAGCAATCATCAAAGCCGGAACTTCCCTGAGTATTAATGAAAATACCAAATTATCAGTGGGCTACAACGGTGTCTTATCACGTGGTCACAAAGATAACGGCGTTTTCTTAAATGCCAACTGGAAATTCTAGTCAGTAAAAAAATCCCACTCACTGCTGGCAGGCAGTGAGTTTTTCTTTGTGTATAAATCGATTATATGAAAAACAGGCTTATCACTATGAAAAAAAACAACTCAGTAAAACCTCTTGTTTTGTGGATAACATTATTGTGTGGGCTTTCACCTGCTACCGTCGCCATCGCTGATAGCGGGTATCAAGAACAGGGGCAGTTAAATTCGCCGGATAGCTGGTTATCAGAAGAATTTAAACGCCAGTGGGGATTAACAGCTATTGGTGCGCATTACGCCTATGCCCGCGGTTATACCGGGAAAGGGATCACTGTCGGGGTGCTTGATCAGGCCGTAACACCTCATGCTGAGTTCGCAAACAAGCTTAAAATATTAAGCCCGGCAGATATTGTGAGTTATAAATATGATGACGATAAATCTGGCAATATCTCTTTCGGCAATCATGGTAACCATGTCGCCGGCACTATTGTCGCAAACCGGGACGGCAAGGAGATGCATGGAGTCGCATTTGATGCCGACTTGGTTACTGCAAAATTTTTGGGTAATTATCATAATCGCACAGAAGCGATGATCCAAAGTAATGTTCGGGTCATCAATAATAGTTGGGGCGTTAGGCCTGGTTATGAAGTAGATGAACGGGGTAACCCCAGACGCTGGCCGAATGGGACAGTAAAATATAAGCAGGTGACATTAGCTCATGTTATTAACGAAATGGAACCGATTAAAGGAATATTGGATCATTTAAGCCATTCACCAATCCCTGAGATATACGACGAGCTCTCCGGTACAGCGGGTTTATTACGTGCAGCACGCCATCATAAATTAGTTGTTCGTTCTGCCGGAAATGCCAACAACTATAACGTTACCTGGATAGATGCAGGCATACCATTCTTCTTCCCTGACGTTTTGAAAAACTATCTCAGTGTCGCCAACATAACACAGGACAAGGAGCTGGCTCTGTCATCAACCCGTTGTGGATATACCGCCAGCTATTGCTTATCTGCACCGGGCACCCTAGTTTACAGTAGCACCGGTGAATTCGTTCCAAAATCAGGTGGTGCAATAAACGAAGGTGCGCTGAATAGAGGGGAGCTTGAAATTGACTCTTCCTATGGTCTCAAGACGGGAACATCTATGGCTGCGCCTCATGTCGTCGGAGCTGCGGCTGTCCTGATGCAACGCTTCCCTTATATGACGGCGGGACAAATTTCTGATGTTCTTAAAACTACCGCAACCATCATTAATAAAGAAGGCAAAAGGATCCATGAATTTTCCGGCTGGGGCATGCTTAACCTGAAAGATGCCATTGATGGCCCGAAAATGTTTATCACGAAGGACGATATTCCCGCTGAATTTTATATTGAGGATTCCTATACCGATACGCAATTTGTCGCCAATATCGTCGGCATGGGGGAAAAAGTAGAAGCAGGCACAACGGTAGAACGAGTCTGCAACAGCATCGAATGTACCTATGACTACTGGCGTAATGATATTTCCGGTCACGGTGGGTTAACCAAAACCGGTAAAGGCATGCTGGAACTGACCGGTAAAAATAGCACCTATCAAGGTCCTACCCTAGTTGAACAGGGCCAGTTACAGGTCAGTGGCGGCATCGTTTCTGAGGTAACGGTACATAAGGGTGCTACCTTCAGCGGAAACGGGGCTGTCGGTTCACTTATCGCTAAAACCGGCTCTTACATTGCCCCCGGTAATGTGGGCCCCATGAATACTGATTTAATTGGGACACTGAAAGTTAACAACGATGTGACTTTTGACGCAGGTTCAAATTACCTTGTGGAAGTCGCCAGAAATACCGCTGGGTCGAGTGACCGTATTTATGCTGACGGTTTAGCCACATTAAACGGTGGCAAGGTTGACGTTAGGTTAGAAAACAGCAGCAACCTGCTCTCTAAACCCGAAGTCCGCAGCTTGCTGGGTCAGCAATACACTATCCTACAGGCAAACAAAGGTATTAATGGTCAGTTTACTGCCGCTTCACCTGATTACCTGTTCATTGGCACTCAACTGAACTACCAGCCTAATCGCGTTCTGCTGGATATCAACCGTAATGCCACCCCATTTGCCAGTGTGACAAAAACCGCCAATGAGCGCGCCATCGCCAATGCGGCGGAGAAATTGCATCTGGGTCACTCGGTTTATGAAAGTATCCTGATGTCAGATACGGCGGCACAGGCGGGCAAAGCCTTCCAGCAATTATCTTCCGGCCAGATCCATGCCGATATCGCGTCTGCACAAATCAATGGCAGCCGTTACCTGCGTGATACTTTGAATACCCGTCTGCGTCAGGCAGACAGCGGATTAGCCAGTCAGGATATCAAGGCTGACCAAAACGGGGTCTGGGCGCAGATCACCAGTAACTGGCAACGGACTAACAACAACAGTGACGCCAACGGTTATCGCATGTCTAACTACGGCGTATTTCTGGGCGCCGATCGGGAAGTAGCTAATGACCTGCGTCTCGGTATGGCCACCGGTTTCACCCGCTCTTCCCTGCGTGGCGGTGATAATACTTCCGCGGGCAGTGACAATTTCCATCTGGCTTTTTATGGCAGCAAACAGTTGGATGCACTGGCCTTGCGTACCGGCGTTGCTTATAGCTGGCACCGGTTTGATACCGAGCGCTCAGTGGCTTTCGGTCGTCAATCGGACAACCTGAAAGCCAAATACGGTGCGCAAACCGGGCAGTTATTTGCGGAAGCGGCTTACGGTATCAATCCGGACTGGCTGAATCTGGAGCCTTTCGCCAACCTGTCCCATGTTAATTTCCGCAATGATGGTATCAATGAACACGGTGGTGCTGCTGCCCTGACCGGTAAAAAACAGTCGCAGAATGCCACCCTCTCGACATTAGGTTTACGTGTAAACCAGAACTGGCAGACGCAGGATCAACTGACGGTCGGCATGTATGGTGAATTAGGCTGGCAACATCAGTTCGGTAATGTCGCACGCGATAGTAAATTGAGTTTCAGCAACAGCGATGTGTCATTTACCGTTAACAGCGTCTCCGCTGCGCGTGATGCGGCGGTCATCAAAGCCGGCACTTCCCTGAGTATTAATGAAAATACCCAGTTATCAGTGGGCTACAACGGTGTCTTATCACGTGGTCACAAAGATAACGGCGTTTTCTTAAATGCCAACTGGAAATTCTAGCCAATAAAAATTATTTAAATCAACAAACTCACTGCTGGTGATGGCTGGCAGTGAGTTTGTTATTTTCTCTTTCATTATCTTCTTTCACAGCAGTACATGCAGTTAAGAAAAAATCACACGATAAATTTTTACTATGTTTGAGAATTTCGTTGGCATAAGAATATTCTCAATCCCTGAAAAATAAACCGTCCTTATCAATTTCATGTCTAATATAAATAGGATGGATAAAATATCAGATAAAGTTTTATCCATCTTTATTTGTGAAACTTATTTTCATTTGATAACTTATGGAAACATTAACTGTATAAACAAAAAAAATAGAAATCAAATCAGTTTGAAGTATTTTTTTATTTCAAGGAAGAATCTCAAATAACGATATAACACATTGATTAAATTAAGCTAATCATACGCACTCAAAATGGAAAAACCATTAAAATCATAAGCTTTAAGTTAAATTACTCCTTGCTTTTAGTCTCTACTTATTATTTTATAATAGACCACTGGCAGGAAATTAATATTATTCCCCAAAGTATTAATCACCATTATCAGAACTACTCCCGAAATGATTGTTCATTCCGATGACAAACTGATGCTGCCAGCAACATATAGTTTTAAATCAGATTTTATTATAAATATTTTTGATTGGTGATTTATTAATCTGTCATTCAAAATAATTCACTATATGAGAAACAGGCTTATTGCTATGAAAAAAAACAATTCCGTAAAACCTATTGTTTTGTGGATATCATTTTTATGTGGACTTTTACCTACTACCGCATCAATGGCTGATAACAGATATCAGGAACAGGGTCAGCTAAATGCACCAGATAGTTGGTTATCGAATGAGTTTAAACACCAGTGGGGATTAACGGCTATTGGGGCGCATTATGCTTATGCTCGTGGTTATACGGGTAAAGGGATTAATGTGGGCGTTCTGGATGAAGCTGTAACTCCTCATCCAGAATTTGCAGACAAAGTTGAAATATTAAGCCCTGAAGATACCTTGAACTATGATGTAGACAAAAATTCTGGCAATATCACTTTCGGCGCTCATGGAAATCATGTCTCAGGTATTATTGCGGCAAACCGAGACGGTAAACATATGCATGGGGTCGCATTTGATGCTGGCTTGATTACTGCAAAATTTTTAGATAGTCAATATAACCGTACAGAAGCGATGATCCAAAGTAATGCTCGGATTATCAATAATAGCTGGAGTGCTCCTATTTGGATTAATCTGGATGCTGACGGTAAACCGATAATACGCCCAGATGGTACGTGGGATTATGTTCAAGTTACGCTGGACGGAGTCAGGGAATACGGAGACTTCATTAGAGAGAAATTGGAACAGTCAAGCCGTTCACCAATCCCAGAAACACGCCCAGAAACATTCGACGATATAACTGCTAATATACCCGCTACAGCAGGTTTATTACGTGCTGCACGTCATGGAAAATTAGTTGTTTTTGCTGCGGGAAATACCAATAACTATAACGTCACTTGGTTAGATGCGGGTATGCCATACTTCTTCCCTGACGTATTAAAAAATTATCTTAATGTCACCAATCTGACTCAGGAAAATGTTCTGAGGCTATCATCAACTATTTGTGGATATACTGCCAGTTATTGTTTATCCGCACCGGGCACAGGCATTTACAGTAGCACAGGTAAGTTCGTTGATGAAATACATAAAGATGCTCTAAATAAAGGCGAGCTTAAAGTTGAAATCGCCCCTTCCTATGATAGCTATGATGGTACATCAATGGCAGCACCGCATGTCGCCGGAGCCGCTGCCGTCCTGATGCAACGCTTCCCTTATATGACCGCGGGACAAATTTCTGATGTTCTAAAAACCACAGCGACAGATTTGGGTGAAAAAGGGATCGACGCACGCTATGGCTGGGGATTATTGAACCTGAAAGATGCCATTAATGGCCCGAAAATGTTTATCACGAAGGACGATATTCCTGCTGAGTTTTATATTCGTGATTCCTATGAAGATACACAGTTTGTCGCAAATATTGTCGGTATTGGCGGCGTAGTAGAAAAAGGTACAACGGTAGAACGCACATGTGACAGTATCGAATGTGCCTATGACTACTGGAGTAATGATATTTCTGGTCACGGCGGGTTAACCAAAACCGGAAAAGGTACACTGGAACTGACGGGTAAAAACAGCACCTATAAAGGCCCGACAATAGTAGAGCAAGGCCAGTTAAAGATCAGTGGTGGTATCACTTCTGATGTGACAGTACAGAATGGGGCCTCACTAAGCGGAAACGGTACTACTGGTTCACTGACGTTCGAGGAAAATTCACACTATCTGGTTAATATTGCCAGAAATACTCAAGTGTTAATTGATCGAATTTCAAGCCACGGATCAGCGGAATTAAGAGGCGGTTCGGTACACGTCTGGCTAGAAAATAATAGTAACCTACTCGCAGAGAAAGAAGTTAGTAGTCTACTTAATCCACATAACATCCTACAAACAAGCGGTGAAATCACTGGTAAATTCGCAACTGTAACAATGGCTCCAAATTATTTGTTTATTGATAAACAACTGAAACTGAGCTACCAGCCTAATCGCGTTATGCTGAATATCAACCGTAACGCTACCCCATTCGCCAGTGTGACAAAAACCGCCAATGAGCGCGCCATCGCCAACGCAGCGGATAAATTGCATCTGGGTCATCCGGTTTATGAAAGTATCCTGATGTCGGATACTTCGGAACAAGCGGGCAAAGCATTTCAACAACTGTCTTCCGGTCAGATCCATGCCGATATCGCATCTGCACAAATCAATGGCAGTCGTTATCTTCGTGATACTCTGAATACCCGTTTACGTCAGGCTGACAGCGGATTAACAAGTCAGGATATCAAGGCTGACCAAAACGGAGTCTGGGCACAGATCACCAGTAACTGGCAACGTGCTGATAACAGCGGTGAAGCCAATGGTTATCGTATGTCTAACTACGGCGTATTTCTGGGCGCAGACCGGGAATTAACCAATGATCTGCGTCTCGGTATGGCCACCGGTTTCACCCGCTCTTCCCTGCGTGGCGGTGATAACACTTCCGCAGGCAGTGATAACGTCCATCTGGCCTTTTATGGCAGCAAACAACTGGATGCTTTAGCCTTACGTACCGGTGTAGCCTATAGCTGGCATCGGTTTGATACCGAGCGCTCAGTGACCTTTAGTCATCAATCGGACAACCTGAAAGCCAAATACGGTGCGCAAACCGGTCAGTTATTTGCGGAAGCCGCTTACGGGGTTAATTCAGATTGGCTGAATCTGGAACCTTTCGCCAACCTGTCCCATGTTAATTTCCGCAATGATGGCATCAATGAAAAAGGGGGTGCCGCTGCCCTGACCGGTAAAAAACAATCGAAAAATGCCACACTCTCGACATTAGGTTTACGTGTAAACCAGAACTGGCAGACGCAGGATCAACTGACTGTCGGCATGTATGGTGAATTAGGCTGGCAACATCAGTTCGGTAATGTCGCACGCGACAGTAAACTGAGTTTCAGCAACAGCGATGTGTCGTTTACCGTTAACAGCGTCTCCGCTGCGCGTGATGCAGCAGTCATTAAAGCCGGCACTTCCCTGAGCATTAATGAAAATACTCAATTATCTCTTGGGTATAACGGCGTCTTATCAAGTAGTCATAAGGACAATGGTATGTTCTTAAATGCCAACTGGAAATTCTAGTCATTAAAAATCATTAAAAATCAACAAACTCACTGTTAGCGCCAGCTGGCGGTGAGTTTTTCTTTTATTTCTTATTCATTTCTCACTTACCGGATTTGTATACACAAGGGCACAAAACACTTAAATAGAACTTATTAATGTTAATCCTGATAATAGCCTCCGAGTCATCGACATAACCTAAAGGAGGAAAATTATGACTTATCGTAAAGCTCTATTAGCTAGTTTAATTTCTATTGCAGCGTGCTCAAATGCTTTGGCTAATGAGGCACCATTAATGAAATCCACTGATCCCGGTGCTGATAAATTCAAAACCGTCGGTAAATTTATGGGAGGTTCGCATTGTACCGCCACTCTGATTGCCGGCGAAAATACACCGGATAAAGATACACCAGCGCTAATCGTAACAGCAGGTCACTGTGTTGAAAATAGCGACAATACAAATGATGTCATTGTTGATCAACCTGCATCTGAATACTGGGAATTTACACCAGATTATTTCATTGATAAAAAAGACAGTCTCTCACCAATAAAGGTTGACCGTATTTTATATTCCACCATGAAATATGAAGATATCGCTGTCTTACAATTGAAAACAACTTATGGTGATTTGGCTCAAAAAGGCTATCATCCAATGAAGTTGAAGAAAAATCTTGCAATGGAACATCAGCCTATCGTATTAACTCACATCCCTGTTAATAATGTTGACTATGATTCCGCTTATATCAGGAAATCAGAATGTGATATTACCGGAAAAGCACCTGTACTCTATGAAAGCTCAATTCCATGGCTGTGGTCTCCCGTTTTCTCTGTTAACTGTGCGGGTGTCGTTGGCGGAACGTCTGGCTCCCCTGTTTTTGAAAAAGGGAAAACAGATGTTATCGGTATTCTAAACACGACTACCGAACCAGGCATGAATGGTTGTGGAAGTGGCAGACCTTGTACGATTGAAGACAATAAAGGTGTTTCGGCAGAAGGCGCAAGCTATTTTATTCCTGTCGATTCTATTGCTAATGCAATCACCAAAGATAATAAACTGGATCTGTCTAAACTTGAAAATAATAGCGGTAACTTCTTAGAAAGAAGCCAGTTTTGGTCACCTTGGATTACTCAAAGTGTTGTTGATGGTGAGAAAGCGAAATGGGATGTGGTTATTAAAGAAGGTGCTGATGTCAAAAATATCCGCTATAAAGTCGGATTAATCAGTGAAACTGACTGTAAAGATGCAACCGGATATGGCGCTCCAATTTCTGCCAGCCAGAAACCACTGGAAAACCTGCTGGTACCTGAAGGCGAAGGTATCTATAAACTCTGTGCTATTCATCAGAATAGCGCTGGTAAGTGGCAGAACGCAAAAGATGCATCTGTGATGTTGCGGGAAATTGATAATACCCCACCATCCACTAAACCCACTATTCGTTATGACGACCACGGAACTGATAATTGGTTTGTAACGATTGAAGCTCAGCCATATGAACTTTCAGGGATGGCACAAGTGAAATACGGCCCTAAAGCAACAACGGATTGTGAAGATAAATCAGGTTATGGTCCTTTATGGAGACCAGTCAATCTGGCTAAATCTGAAGCCCCTTGGCGTGTTTGTGCATTCAGTCACGATGTAGCAAAAAATGAAAGTCCGATTAGCGTACTTGATCTTGAAGCAGCCTCTGCTAAATAAGTAATAATAACCAACCTCACTGCCGGCAATCGCTGGCAGTGAATCCGAATTAACTCATCTGAATATCTGCGTTACCCAAACTCTCCCCCTATCCATCCGTATCTATTTTTCCATACGAAACACATTAGCTTAAAAATTCATCACTCGTTCACCTTTCCCTACACAATCTATTTTTTACTAAGGAGACTTTAATATGTCACCACGTATGGTATCGCCTGTCGTTTCACCATTTATTTTGCTGGTATTTTCATGTGCTGTATTTTTCATCGGTACGACAGAATTTATGTTAGCTCCTATACTCCTGCCATTGGCTGAGGCGTTTGACACAACAACAGATAAAACAGCCTGGTTGGTATCGGGTTATGCTTTCTCTTATTCGCTTATGGCACCCGTTTTTGGTTGGTTATCAGATAGGATAAACCGGCCTAAATTGTTGCTGGCATCTTTATTATTTCTTTCACTGGATGGGCTGCTATTAACTATAGCGCCCAATTTAGGCGTTGCTATTGGACTGCGTATCTTTGGAGGTATCGCAGCGGCTGCATTGATTCCAACAGTTTTTGCTTTGATTGCAGAGACTTTTCCCCTTCACAGACAGGCTTCAGCAATGGGGATTGTTATGCTCGGCATGACGATAGGAATTGTTACTGGCCCTGTCTTTGCAGGTGTTTTAACTGAGATATTTAATTGGCAGATGCCATTCTTGATCAGTGCAGCAGGGTGTTTTTTGCTCTGCATTTTAAGCCAAAAACACGTATTACACCTAAAGTACAATGCTCCTCAAACTTCAGAAAAAGAAAAAATAAAACTCCAGTCGGTAACGTTTCAATGGATATCTCAGGGCTATTTAATCCGCCCTCTTATTGCAAAAGGACTTTGGAATGGCACGGCAGTATCTGCTTTTATCTTATCTGGGGAAGTATTGCGGCGTTATTATGATTTAGCAACGGACACTATTGGTATATCTGTATCCGTATTTGGTATCGGGCTTGGCATTGGCAATTTATCCATAACTTTTGTGAAGCGTAGAGGTATTCGGGATGAATACATACTACTGTTTGCAATAACCTTAATTTTCGTGGCTTGCATGGTATTTATGCTAATGCCATTTTCCCTGTTTTTCAGCCTGAGTTGCCTAATGTTATGGGGTTATGCACAAGGAATTGCAGCCCCTGTCAGCACCTCTATTCTGGCGAATCGGGCTAAACAAAATAAGGGCCAGATATTAGCAGTATCAGAAAGTTTCAATAATCTGACAATTTTATTCTTACTCCCTATTGCGACTGCGCAGTTAACTCAACATAGTATTATCGCTACGGTGTTCACTTTAGGAAGCTGTCTGATTGCGGGAATTGGACTGACATTGAAAGATTTTTTGGTGACACCGTCACTTAATTGAGGCCGATATTTGAAATTCATTTAGTCAACCCAATAATGAAGGAAACTCAAATGGCAATTGATTTTAATGCAAAAGAGAACAGGCATACTTATCTTGGACGCGATGCACAACAGGAATGGTACGATATTATCCATAGTTTGACTGATGCTAAAGGTAAAGATATCGCAGATATTGGCTGTGGAGGTGGGATTTACTCTCGGGCATGGGCTAATCTGGGAGCAAAGAGCGTCACTTGCGTTGATTTCTCAGATCAAATGCTGGCTGATGCGGCTGAGAATACTCAGGAGTTGAAAAATATTATCCTCAAAAAAGGAAATGCCCTCAATACGGGGCTTCCCGCAAACAGTCAGGATATTATATTCGAACGGGCACTTATTCATCATATCAACGAAGAAGATAGAGTACTCTGTTTTGGTGAGGCTCATCGTTTATTGCGATCAGGGGGGATATATATTTTACAGGATCGGACAGTTCAGGATATTAATCTGCCCGGCTCACCTGAACATATTCGTGGTTATATTTTTGACGTCTACCCGCATTTACGTGACTTTGAAAGCCAGCGAAGACCTGATACTCATAATGTGATTAATGGGTTTAAGGAGGCCGGATTTAAGCATGTACAAACATTTTCTCTTTTAGAAAAACGCACCACGTATAACGATTTTTCACAATTAGCGAATGATTTTCGATTGCGAAAAGGACGTTCTATTTTGCATGAACTAAGTGATAAAGAAATAGCTTACCTTGTTGATCATATAGAGAGCTCCCTTCCCTCTTTAACCAATATTGTTGAAAATGATTATTGGACTATTTGGACAGGCATTAAATAAATAATATACATATGTTACTAAAAACTCAGTCCCGTCCTTGTCAGTTAAACGATTGCGTCACTAATCAAAATGACAAAGCGAGACTGAGATGAGTTTTGTTAATTAAGTATTGTTGGCACAGCGGCGTGTATCAGATACACCACACATTTTGGGACTGGCTAAAGGTGAGGATGAAGAAATGACTTCTTGATTGGTTTTAACCGGATCGATAAATAATTTATTAATATCATCCAGTTCTAAATTAGATAGGTAGCTGTCATTAATCCCTTGGTAATTTTGTGGGATTGTTGTTGTTGTGGGAAAAATAAGTCTTTCAGGGTATAAACGACCACTCCAAAATTCATCGCCTTTTTCTAAAGGCCTCGTCATTCTCTGATCTATTAACTCGGAAATCTTTGCATCATATGGAAATCTCAGGCTATTTTCGGCCGCTGGGTAATCATTTTTCACCATCCAGTTAACAATATTTTCCTGACGTTCCATTAAAGTAATATCTTTAAAAAAACCAGTCAGCACAATAGGAATTGTAATACCTCCAGCATTACGATACTGCTCAATAAACTCAAGCCGTTTCTTTAATTGCTCATTTGTATCCAGTGCACTCACTGAAACTCTCATTTCTGCTCTGACAGCAACTAAGCGCTTCATAATATTATCCTGAATATTCCTGAAAGCCTTAGTAATAAAAATCATCAGTAAATTAGCATTTCTGGCCAGTTCAGCAATGCGGGTTGAGAGTAACCAGTTCCACGAAGGATCGCTATTCCATCCACAGCGGATATATTTCTGTGAGTCAGGAAGCGAACGCAAATCAGAATTAAAAATATCTTCGTCTAAATAATTATCTACCCTCTTGCCAAAATCAATACCATCTCTCCAACTGGAGATAGCCGCAAAACACATTCCATAGCAAGCCATACTTTCTGGTAAACAACCCGTTACAACATCAGAAGTTAAACTATCGAACGGCAAACCTCCTGTAATACCAGCCCTAATCATCATTGCTTTTGCAGGCTTAAGCACAGCATTTTGAGTGTACCCTCTGTTGCTGTCTTTAACTAACTGCTTAATGAAGCTTTCATTTTCTTTCTTAATATACATAACTATATTCCTCGATTTCTCTACCAGGTATTTTGGGCTGATAGCAATCATCGGGATAAATTTTTAATGCTTTAATAAACCTGTCACCATTAAAACATTCACGTCGATGTAATAGCTGGCTATTGTCATATAAAATAAGGTCTCCATCTGACCAGGTATGTGAATAAATATTTTCTGTTGATAATACTCTATCCAGAACGGTTTGTTTTATTTTTTCTGATTGAGGTAATGGAACACTTTTCTCAATAAATTCAATGGTATTTTCACTTACATATATATATTCCTTTTCCGTGTTTTCATTTTTAATAATTACGGGATGCGCTACTGTAATATGAGGAGCGTTATCATGAGAAGCTGCCGGTTGTCTGGTTGACCAGAGTTTCTTTAATACAGACGTTTCATCAGTAGAAAAATCCAGATAATCAATAGAAGTTGACGCAAAAGAAGTATTGCCGCCATTACATTGTGTTACAACACCATAAAGAATACTGACAGAAGCAGGATTAACCCGGAACTCTTGATCAGAATGCCAGTAATCAGTATCGCTTCCCGAAAAACCTAATGGACTTCCACTGTGATCATTCAGGTTTGTTAAATAAGCAACATGCTTCCTATGATCAGATAAGGAAACTTTTCTGGCTGGCTCTTCTAATTTCCCATTTCCTATTTGGTGAGCCAAATTAACAAGTGACTCATCATTCATTCTTTGATTATTAAAAATCAGCAAACCAAAAACAGAAAGGTATTCTTTTATTTTTATATAATCTTCGGGAGATAATTTAGAGATGTCATCACAATTAATATACGCACCATAATGCTTTTTAATAAGCTTTAATTCTAAAGTCATATAATAGTCTCATACTGTATTAGTGAACTGAAGTCAGATAACCACATTAATTAAAAACAATCCAGATTAAATAACTATAACCCACTTTAATCTACTTTAACCATACTTTATGGCAATAACCCCCATTATAATAATTAAGATGACGTGCTTTTAATTTAAACCTTCAAATTTAACGTTCAATAAAAACAATTTATTTTTATGATCCTCATCACAAAAATGGAAAAATAATTTTCAATGAAAACAAATGATTACATAATCGAATGAAAATATTAAATATTAATTTTTTTATGGAACTTTACTCAACGCGATAAGTTTTAGGGTTTTTTAATCTTTATGTTTTAATTTACAATGTTAACTTATTGATTTTAAATTATTATTATTATTTTGCTCAATTTTGTTTTTTTCTTAAAAATACAAACCACCGTGTTAATGCTTTGTTAAATAAAGTAAAAATTAATTTCCAAAATAAATCATAGTAAAATTAAGTGATTAAATTTAATTAATATACATCAATTAGTTATAATTGATTGATTCATAACTTTATATATTTATATTATAAATATATAAAACATTACGACCATAAAGTAATAATCACTATTCCCCTACCGATATCGTGTTAAAAACTATTTAACCAGAATATCTATCTGGATCACAATAATTGAGTGCAATGAAAAAACACCAGAATCAGGCCTTGTATTGATCTAAAGACCCAATATTGGTGTTTTTTTTATTATAACCATTAAAAATCAATGCATTAAATTATGATAAAGTAAGGCATTAATGGTGAGATAACCGCATATTTCAGCGACATAAAAAATCTATCGACCTATCCCTAATTGACAAAGGATATGTGCTCTTCGCACTCAGGTTGCCTCGTTGTTGGTTCTGCTCACACGTCCAGTCATTGAAGACCCGATTTTGGTCGGGTCAACTGGGTTTGCCGTACTCACACTTCTGCGATACAGCCTGAATTTTTATTGGGTATATTCTCCTTCTGTATCAATTAAGAAATGAAATATTGAGATCTAATTTTTGATGTAATGATTTTTCTTGCTCATCAACAAGCTGAGTTAATTTTTTCAAAAATATAGATTTTAATTGCTCCCAATATTCTTCGAAGTATTCTTCATCACGTAAACAATGTGTCATTACCGCTGCCCGTAATACATATATATGATGTACTTTGTCCCATTCACTCTGGCTAAAACCACATTGTTCAGCATAATACTGAGGAGTATTTCCGTACTCTTTATAACCTAACATTGTCGATGATGTGATGAAATCGTTGGTATAAGCACGTTCGGTAGAATATGAGCAGAGTTCATAGAGCCGTTTATTGAGAGCATTATGATTGAGCAGGCTGTTATTTCCGATTTCCTTGAAAGAAAAGTTTATCATGTGAAAATCAGGAGATGGCATGATGTGCATTTCAAATTGGTATTTTCCGACCTTTATAGGCTGAATATTTTTTATGTTATTTAATAACCAATTTGCTGTGACGATCCCTGCGGCTATTACTTTGCCATACCCACTAATATTCAGAGGCAATAGCCTATGAGCTGCCCATAATGCGGCGGCCGTCGCCCCTGATTTCGAGCCTTCCATAATAGAAGAACCTAATATATTCCTATTACTGTTTGATAATTTATTGATTGGTGAGTCACCTTGAGGGGAACTATCCTGAAAAACATAAGCTGCACGAGAAGAAATCAAATCAAGAATTCGCTTATCCTTCATGCAGATAGCACCGGCAGAGTATTGAATGAAACCCATTTTATGAGGATCAACTGTAATCGAATCAACATGTTTCAATGCCTTGAAACTCCGGTAGACTGCCGGTTTAGGCCAAATAATATTTTCAGGAGTCAAACCAAGTTCCTGATGTTTCTTAACCAACTCATCATATTCCATGAAGTTCCCCTGCTCATCCAACAGCAAAGAGCAGGCATACCCAGCATAGGCAGCATCAACGTGAATATAAAATGATGCGCCATAATGTTCTTCGCACTCTTTCCTTAACGCAATGACTTCATCAATACAATCAATAGCTCCGACTTCTGTTGTTCCTACCACTGCAATCATAGCTAAAATGGCTTCTCCTTTCTCAATCAGGGAAAGTGTGATTTCGCGCATTTTGGCAACATCAGTCTGATACTCTGCATTCACAGGTAGAGGAATGATATTCTCCTGACCAATACCGAAGATATCTGCAGCTTTGACCCAAGAATAATGTTTAGATTGTGGAACAAGTAGTTTACCTAGGACTTCTGGTTTAACACCTGAACCACGACACGTCAGATCACGGATTTCATCAAATATCCCCTGCTCTTTTAATTCACTGATTAAATCAATCACTTCTGTCGTGGGCATATTGATTAACTGTTTTTGCGATTTGTGACTGAGCAAGTTTTTAGTTGCAGGGTGTTGGGAAATGGCAAAAGGCAGTGTTTTCAAATTTCTGGCAACCCAAAGGCCTTCGTAGTTTGCTACTGTACCACCTGAAGTAATGTGCCCCCAGGCTCGTTGTGGATCGTAGCCAAACATACGACAGAGATCTAAACCTGATTCAATCTCAAGTTCTGTCGTTGTTGGTGATACTTCATAAGAACAATTATTCGGGTTGTACATCATCGCCATGACATAAGCGAGGTTAGAAACCATCAAAGTATCAGAGTTGATATGACCAAGATAACGGGGAGAAAAGAGAGGAATGGAGGAGTTTTTTAGTTTTGCTGATAACTGATTGAGTATCCCTTCAGTCCGGTACAGTGTTTCTCTGTAGTTATGTTCATAGCGATCAACAGATGTCACTAATGCCGCATCTTCAGGATGAAACCCCGAACGCCAGTGCATGTGCTCACTGACTGCATAATCTACCATTTCTTTGAAGAACACAGCATTCTCTGACTTTGGACCTAAAAACAGAGCATCAATATTTAAGTTAGGGGTAAATCGCTTAGGCATAATTACAATATCCTCACTGATTATTATTTTTTGTTATTTATTAACCATTCATTATATGAATCAAGCTATGGGTACAGATATAAAACATATGACCAGAAACTTTAATAAGAAATTAACAAATACTTTGAATTTGTGCGCGGGAACAAAGAAATGAATGAAAAAAGAGATCAGTGACAGATATTATCTACTTATATGAAGGTGTTTTTCTGCACATAAAAATAAGTGTTGGAGTTACATTTTTTATTGTGCAGAACGGAATAAATGGAGGATATGCACTCATGAATTGAGTGATAATTAGACATCACTCATAACAAAGAAGATATACTGATTAATTATTTCAGCCACCAACATGATTATTGTTCCTGATAAGATGGGATAACCTGTTCGAATGCGTGTTTTATTTCTGCCTTTCCATAATGTATAGGCCCATATCGTCATAGCAAGAATATATAAACACCAAGTTATCATTCTGAAACCAAATGCGCTTTTCAGATTAATTTCGGGTTGGTGGGGAAAAATGATATTCTCTGTTTCACCCTCTGTTACTGCTTCCACTAACCACCCCATGTATGCCGGCTGTTCAATTAAGCGCGTCGTCACACTGATAAAGACAATGATCAGTGCTGCCATGAGCAATTTAGTCGGAATTTTTTCCCGCATGAACTGCCTATCAGGCTGACCAATAAGTGATAATGCCAGTGCTGGCCCCAGAGTAAAAACTGCACCATAAAACAGAAAATAAGTATTAATATTTGTCCAAGTAATTATGTCACTATTCGAGTAAATATTGACCATATAGTGAATGTCAACTAATCCAATAGCGCTAATTCCCGTCATAATATATGCGTGGCTCTGCTTAGTTAACAGGACAAAGAGTGTATATAAACTCAGAGTAATAAAATAGATAGCCGCCAGCGCTGTTTCTGTATTTATCCATTCCCGCATCGTGTTATGTAATTGTAATAACCGATATACACTGAATGGGTACCCTATGATATCCAAAGAAGAAAGCAATCCAATGCCGGCCAGAATGCTACTGATGACTAAAATTCTGCGAACAGATGTAGCCTCTGTTTTCTGACCTGATCCTGCTTTCCAATTAAAAAAATGAGTATAAAGTGCACTCATAAATACCAGACCAATAGAACTTTGCACTATCATTGTAAATGCAATCAACAGCCATTCACTCATGCTAATCCATCCATTTATTTGTAAAACCACCGCTATTACAACGTATTATACCCAACAGATTTCAAGATGCATCGCGGCTAAAAAGAGTATTCCGAGAGCATGGTCAGCAATGTGACTAAGCTCAGCCAACAAAAAGGCAACTTGAAAGACTAAGGGTATATATTATTAATGTAATTTAAGTTTAATTGAAATGTTATATCGAGTATGCAAGATTTTACGCAAGTTATGCATGAATCGCAGCAAAAATTCATTTTTTTCGTCTTCGATAATAACCAAAGGTGATTAACAAAAAAAGCAAGCTCTTATCAGAGCAGCTGAAATATGTTAAATTGACAGGCATCAATAATTTCTAACGAGCGCTTCCTATGGTCCCGGAAAAACGTATTATCAGGCGAATTCAATCAGGTGGTTGTGCAATCCACTGTCAGGATTGCAGCATTAACCAACTATGCATTCCTTTCACTTTAAACGAACATGAACTCGATCAGCTTGATAATATTATTGAGCGTAAAAAACCAATTCAAAAAGGGCAAACGCTTTTTAAAGCTGGTGATGCACTAAAATCGCTTTACGCTATCCGTTCTGGGACTATTAAAAGCTACACTATCACCGAAGAAGGTGATGAGCAGATCACAGGCTTTCATCTTGCTGGTGATTTAGTCGGGTTCGACGCCATTATAAATACAGAGCACCCCAGCTTTGCGCAGGCTCTGGAAACGTCAATGGTTTGTGAAATCCCGTTTGAGACATTGGATGATCTTTCCGGGAAAATGCCGAATCTTCGCCAACAAATGATGCGATTGATGAGTGGTGAAATTAAAGGTGATCAGGAAATGATCCTGTTGCTATCCAAAAAGAACGCAGAAGAAAGACTGGCCGCATTTGTTTATAATTTGTCCCGCCGTTTTGCCCAACGTGGCTTTTCTCCCCGTGAATTCCGTCTCACTATGACCCGCGGTGATATCGGTAATTATCTCGGTTTGACTGTTGAAACAATCAGCCGTCTGCTTGGACGATTCCAGAAAAATGGAATTTTAAGCGTTAAAGGTAAATATATCGCTGTCGAAAATATGGAAAAATTGACTGAACTGGCAGGCAAAGCCCATACAAATGTAACGTAGTGTTGTGTCAAAATTTAAGCCAGATCACTATATTTTACTGATCTGGCTCCCCTATCCCCTGTTATAGTTGTCTATGTAATTTATCTTCTGAACAAAAATCACATCCAGCCTCTGCGAGGGATTAATATGGCAAACTATCAAAACCTCTTAGTTGCAATTGATCCGAATCAGGATGATCAGCCAGCGTTAAGACGCGCGGTATATATCGTGCAACGTAATGGTGGCCGGATTAAAGCTTTCTTACCCATTTATGATCTTTCATACGATATGACCACGTTACTTTCTCCTGAAGAAAGAAACGCCATGCGTAAAGGTGTTATTGGTCAACGGATTGCTTGGATAAAACAGCAGGCACACTACTATCTTGAATCAGGGATTGACATTGAAATCAAGGTAGTCTGGCATAATCGTTTCTATGAAGCGATTATTCAGGAAGTTATCTCCGGGAAGCATGATTTATTATTGAAGATGGCACATCAACATTCTCTGCTAGAATCAATAATATTTACGCCACTTGACTGGCATTTGTTGCGTAAATGCCCTTGCCCTGTCTGGATGGTAAAAGATCAGATATGGCCAGAGAAAGGTTCTGCTGTTGTGGCTGTCAACTTATCAAATGAAGAATCCTATCATAATGAGCTCAATCTGAAATTAGTTCATGAAACACAGGATCTTGCCAACAAAATTGTGAAAGAACCTTTGATTCATCTGGTCAGCGCCTACCCTGCGGCTCCTTTAAACATTGCAACAGAACTCCCCGACTTTGATCCCAATGTATATAATCGAGCATTACGTGGTCAGCATTTGGTTGCAATGAAGGAACTCAGACAAAAATTTTGTATTCGTGAAGAACAGACTCACGTTCAGGAAGGTTTACCGGAAAACGTTATTCCCGAAATTTGTGATGAACTCAATGCAGGTGTAGTCGTTTTAGGTATTCTTGGCCGTACCGGTTTATCTGCCGCATTTCTTGGTAATACTGCCGAACATGTGATTGACCGATTGAAATGTGATTTGTTGGCCATTAAACCTGATGGTTTTGTTTGCCCGATTAATGTGGATGAAGAATAGATAACCCCGCCGCTTGCGGCGGGAAATTAATCCCGGTGGCCTTGTTTAGTATTTTTTATCACCCGTCAGAAATTCAAATTTCTGGCTGCATTTCTCAAACGTTCATCTCCACGTCGATCATATTTTTGAGTTGTTGTGATACTTGAGTGCCCCATCGCATCTTTGACCGTGACAATATCTTCGCCATTATCCAGCATGGCTGAAGCAAAAGTTCTGCGTAGATCATGCGGAGCAAATTTTTCTATCCCGCTTTCAACTCTGCGATTTTCTAATATATGATAAATAGCCTGATCTGAAAGACGACTATCTGTCACATCATCATGACGCCGGATACGAGTAAATAATGGGCCGGCATGATCACCGCGAACTTCATCTATCCAACGATTTAACCGTCTCCATGTGCCTTCCGGCATATAAGATAAGCGTTCTTTATTACCTTTTCCCATTACCCTTAATGCCTGCTCGCGATAAATAATACTTTTCATATCTAATGAAACAATTTCGGATCGGCGCAGACCGCACCCCACCAAAATGCCAATAATGGCTGCATCACGTAAACCTTTTGTACTGATATCATCTTCACAAGCATAAAATAAATTTTTAATTTCATGTCGCTCCAGTGCCCGCCCTTTCGGTAAACGATTTCCCCTGACAGACCGTACTTGTTTGATATGCTGAAAACTATCGGTATCAAGTTGTTTCATCGTCCATGCTTCTAAAGCAACACCTTTCAGAGCTGAAAGATAAGTATTAATTGTTGCTGGAGCTTTTCCGGAATCAGAGAGCATTTCCATTACAGCCTGTATATGATGTCGCCGCAAATCACTCCATGAACAATCCCGCACATTCTGATATCCCAACATTTTTGCCACAATATTAAGGAATGATTTCATTGTCTGTCGGCTTCGTTTTGATCCCAAACTGACAAGATAGGCAATAGCCGGATTGTCATATACCTGATTACCAGATATTGACATGACCATTCCCTGCGTGTGGTGATCAAGGTGATTTTTTTGCTCACTGGAAAGCACAATCAATGATTGTTTCCCTGTATTTTTTTCATCTTCATCGTGCATAACTGCTCCCTGAACCCAATATTTATTGATTGCTCTACGTAAAAAATGAGGCTAATGACCCACACCATTTTATTGCTTAAACCTTACTTTTTCAAATGTATATTTTAATAAGTAGAAGCAATTAAGAAATCGATGATGATGTAATATGTTGATAAATAACAATAAAAATTTTTCATGTGTCACTGCGCAACTTTACCTGCTTATATACAGGTCATGCTCCCAATAGTTAGCTCTGTTATGAAATATGGTATTCACGCTCAATGAACGTCCCTACCACTTTGTCGTGCATCTCTTCGGATTTGGAATAACCTATTGTCTTTCTATTCGGTCTCTTTATCCGGATACGAAGTGTAAGATTCGTTCTCTCGATACGTTGGGTAACTTTCTTTCCCGTAAGGTGTTTTTTTAGGCAGGCAATCGTAAACGGCATAATCATCTGTACAGTAAAACAAACCGGATAGTAAAATGAGACAGGGGGTCATGAGCCCAAGTAGAACATTAGAGGCACGTAGTCCGATAAGTTTCCTATTGAAACCAAATTGCAACTACGTGTCTCTGAATTAGCTATTCTTAAACAATTCGAAGTTTGCTCCTACTTCGTAATTGCCTTAACTTGCAATCGATATGTAATCAATGATGCAAGTTCAGCCAGCGGCTTATCACTTAACAACAATTCCAGCGGAATATCCAAACGTAATTGTTTGTTGATTTTTTGTACCAACATTAAACCGTTCAATGAATCAATACCGTTGTTAGTCAAAGGTAGATCGGGATGGAATACTTCTGTTGAAGTCCCAACTATCTCACCACAAAAGGTCTGTAGCAAGCTAACGACATCGTCCAGATCACTCACTGCAAGCGCCGCTTCTATGGGTAAAGTCTGAACCACATTTTCTTGCTGAATATCACGCAATAGCGGTAAGTGACGCATCTGGCTGGACAGCAAATTTGACCAATTCGTCAAGAATGGCACCAGTTGCGGCTCAATCCGAGCAAACAAGCGCTCTAAAACAGCTAATCCCTCCTCTGAACCAAATGGCTGTAAGCCACTATTTTCCAATATTGGCAGCGTTCGACTATCCCGCAAAGCGATCCCCGCTTCCCATGGCCCCCAATTAAGGCTTAACGCAGGTAAACCTTGCTGACGCCGTAAACAGGCCAGACTATCCAACATAGCGTTAGCCGCTGCGTAAGATGCCATACCCGGTAAAGCCAATAATGCCCCCAACGAGGAAAACATCACAAAATGCTCTAAAGGTGCATCAGCCAACGCTTGATGCAATGTCCAGGCAGCTAATGCTTTAGTGGCAAATACTCTATCAAATGCCTCGGGGCTGAGTTCACGATATCCCTGATCTTCAACATGTGCAGCGCAATGAATTACACCACGCAGCGGCTGGCTGGCTTGTTGTCGATACTCAGCCAAACAAATGTGGGTTCTTTCCACATTACCGAGATCAACCGGCAGATAATTAGCCTCGACCCCTTGTTGATGTAGCATTTCTAATAACTTTTGATCAGCCGCATCAAGGATAAGACGACGCCCAATCAATAACAAATGTCGAGCACCATGTTGTACCATCCAAGGGATCAATTGACGGCCAATATCACCAAAAGCACCAGTCAGCAGATAACAGCCATCCGGACGAAAACGCACTGGTGGCAGAGCGGGTATTTCAGGTAATGGTACAAGGCGTAGCACATAACGCTGATCATGGCGCAAAGCTAATTGATCCTCGCCATCACCTGTCAATAGCGCGTCCCACCATTTGGCTGGAGCCGTGATACTGTCAATATCCAGTAATCCACCCCATAATGCAGTTGCTTCTTGTTGACCAATAACGCGCATCATTCCCCATAATGCGGCGGCAAATGGTTCGGGCTGATCCTGCTCAGTGATTTGATGAGCACATTGAGTCACTATCCACAAACGTGGTTTTATCGACCGTTCGGCCAGCACCGCACACAAATGTATCAACGAATGATAAGCCATCTGCGGAGCCTGCAACGGCCAGAGGATCAGGATCCTTTCGGTTTCAACAGGAAGAGTATCAACTAATTCTTGAATTTTCTGATAACTGTCAGGTAGACCAGAATACAACGAGGCACACCCACCACGGCGTTGCAACTCATCAACTAACTCTTCTGCCAGAGCGTTTTCACCCCCAAGGATAGCCCATTGCGTCACAGACTCTGTTGATGGCTGAACGGGCAGTTTACGCCACTGTGGTTGGCCGACAACCAGATTGTGCAGTTTGGCAGACAAGCTGTTTTTTCTATTACCAACAAGCTGAACGCAAAACCCGCTGATCTGACAAAGCAACATACCGCTATCAGTATAGACGTCAATATCACCAATCCATTGTTGTTGCGTCTGCTTAGTCTTTCGGGCATGGGCATGAACCCGACCTGACAATTTACCATTGATACGCAAATGCTGAATACTGACCGGGATACGGAACTCGTTGACAGGAATTGGCGCGTGAACATCAGCAGACTGAATCGCCAACAATGATTGGAAGATGCCATCCAAAGCCGCTGGGTGAAAATTCATTCCCTCCGGTGCAGGTGGTAATTCAATCTCACAGATTGTTTCTTCTTTACCAACAAACGCATGGCGCAGAGTACAAAAAACACCACTATAATTGAAATGTAGATGTTGAAATGCCTGATACAACATCTCTTGGTTCCGCATGCAGGGATAGCGATCATTTACCGCTAATGGAGGAATAGCACAAGGAGTAGCACCCGGTACAACGATGTTCACCTGTGCACTGGCTGCAAGTTGGTAATGTACACTCTCATCCAGATTACGGGTAATGTGTACTTGCACTCCCATTCGCTGGCGATCTAGCTGTGTCTTTAACCTGAATTCTATGCCTGGCTCTAGCAGTAAAGCCGATTGCAACACAATATTATCAAGCGCTAATCCAACGTCAGGAAAACAGATACGAGCCGCCGCCAACATGATTTCAATATAGCCCGCAGCCGGAAACATTGCATTTCCCATGACAACATGATCGAGTAACCAAGGCACTTGTTCTATAGTCAACTCAGCTTGCCAACTCTCGCTGCCCGGCTGAGCTTCGCCCAATAATACACCGCTCAATATACGTAATCGGCGGCGACGGCTAATCTCTGGTTCGTGCCAATAGGATTGCTGATGCCAGGAGTAAGTGGGTAGATCAATTGGGCAAGCGGTAGGCATCAGAGTCCGCCAGTCCGGTTCAACCCCAGCTTCAAACAGCTGTCCTAACAGTTGTGGCCAGTTCTGCCCTGAGCGACAAGCAAACACCTGTCCTCGATAAGGCTGGCTCCAATCCTTTAATCCTGCACTCAGTAGGGATTTAGGTGAAACTTCCAGAAAATGGTGGAAACCCGCTTTGAGCATGTTTTCTACCGCATCGTCAAAACGGAGTGACGAGACGACATTGTCAGCCCAATGCTCGGGATTCAACTTTCCATTAATCAACTCCCCGGTGACTGATGAAAACACTGGCAACGAAGGTTCTGCCGCGGGAACGGTTGCCGCATCCGCAGTCAACCCAGCCCTGATTGACTCTATATAATGGGAATGAGAAGCAATTCTATAATTAAGCCAACTACTGGCGATACGCTGCTGCTTTAAGCGCTCAGCAACAGCGGTTAATTCACTTATAGGCCCAGACAGTAAGCAACGATTGATACTATTACGCCCTGCTATCACCACGGCAGGCTCGGCACCGGGGGCAGACAAATGAGGCAATATCTGCTCAACTGTCGCCGCCACGATTAATAATCCGCCGCCTTTATTCAACACACGTCCCAGATGATGATAACGCTGATGTAACAGTGTCAGTGCCTGCGTCAGATCATAAATTCCCGCCAGATAACAAGCCGCCATTTCACCGGAACTATGACCAAGTAACGCCGCTGGTTTGAACCCCCACTTCTGCAACTGCGCAGCCATTGAGATTTGTACCGCAAACTGCATTGGCGGCTCTATCAGTTCATCGGCAGAGATCAATGCCGCATATAAAGAAGGTGCAGAAAATCCCGTCCAAATTGCCTCACAACGCTCGAATTGTTCTGTAAATTCGGGAAATTGCTGAAACCAAGCGATAGAGTCTTGCCAATCTTCACTGCCAATACCCGCAAATATCCAAGCCAGACGATCAACTTTTTTATTGTTATGCTCCGACGATACATTCAGATTAGTCAACCGTTGTCGCAACTGTTCCCGGTTACTGAATGCAATCCCCTTACGTAACGGAAAGCGGTGACGAGTCGTTGCCAAGCTATAGCACAAATCATCAAGGGCAATGTCTGGCTCCTGTTGCAGTAAATCAGCAATGCTCTGCGCTTGTTGCTTCAGAGAAAACTCAGACTGCGCAGACAATGGCAGCATGAAAGCTTGCCCTTGCGTCGTCCGAAGTTGTACGGAAGATTCGGCATTATTACTTAACACCACATGGACATTCGTTCCGCCAAACCCAAAGGAATTCACCCCTGCTATTACTTTTCCTTCAGACAATGGAGTTAATTGCTGTGGAACTTGCAATCCCAACTCAGTAAAACGAATGTAGCGGTTAGGCGGCTCGGCATGTAAATTGCCCGGTACCTGTCCTCGTTGTAAACACAATACCGCTTTAATTAATCCAGCAATGCCCGCCGCAGCTTCCGTATGACCAATTACGGATTTACACGCACCAATCAACAATGGGCGGTCTGTCGGTTCGGGCCGACAGACCAGCCCCAGTGCTTCTGCTTCTATCGGATCACCTACCCCAGTTCCAGTACCATGGGCCTCAATATAATCAATCTCTTCCGGGGAAATCCCCGCCTGAGCACAGGCCATCCGAATCACTCGTTGTTGTGCGGTGCTACTTGGCTGAGTAATTGTGGGAGTGCGGCCATCTTGATTGGCAGCTGAACCGTGGATCACCGCCAAAACGGGATCGCCATCCTGTAAAGCCGCATTCAACGGTTTCAGCAAAACAGCACCGACTCCTTCACTACGCACATAACCATCAGCGTTAGCTGAAAAGCTATGACAGCGGTTGGTTAATGATAGAAAACCAGTACGACTTTCTACTATCGAAAAATCAGGCATCAACATTAACTGGCTACCACCCGCTAGCGCCAGTTGTGATTCTCCACGACGCAAACTTTCACAAGCCAAATGGACCGCTAACAGGGACGATGAACAGGCGCTATCAATAGTCAAGGATGGTCCTTGAAAATCAAACGCATGGGATATCCGGTTTGACAACATGGTTCCCATTGCACCGGTTGAGGTATAACCGGTAGCCTGACGCAAATCAGTAAATTGCAGGTGCATATAATCATGAGTGAAAGCACCGATATAGACACCAACCGCCTGACCCGCCAACGATTTTGGCGCTATTCTCGCCCGTTCCAGCGTTTCCCATGTCACCTGCAACATCAAACGATGCTGTGGATCGATAAAAGGCGCTTCTGTATTACTGATATCAAACACCGCCGCATCGAAACCGGTAACATCAGTGATAAATCCGCCTTCTCGCGCCACCATTTTCCCTGGCAAATTGCGATCTCGGGAACTATAAGCCTGAGTTGACCAGCGTTCAGGGGGGACTGGAGTAATTGCGTCACTTGAACTACACAACAGCTGCCAGAATTCCTCTGGAGAGCTGACACCTCCCGGGAAACGGCAACTCATACCGATAATGGCAATCGGCATATTATCACTTCTCATCATATTAATATCCATAGTGGTATTCTTTACTCCGATTAGTTGTTTGCCAGATCATCGGGCTTGCTTATCAACACCAAGTCGTCGGACTGGGAATACATTTTGGCGGATGAGGTGGTAATCCCGGCGTCATTAATGACTGATAGCTGATACCCGTATTGAGTAACTGATAACGCAAACCACTTGGGCAGGTGGTGGCTCCATCCATTGCCTGAGTGATATCAATTGTCACCCCAAAAGCGACATTAACCGGTTGCAATGTATTGTCAGCCGCAGTACGGATGATACGTAATGGCGATCCACCACAAACTTGCAGATGGTTATTACCGACCTCACTCACCCGAATTACCATGAAGTTGCAATATCCCCGATAATTCAGATCGGTGTCTGGCGGCTGGTTGGAGATAATCCAATATTGATTATTTTGCTTTTCAATGATTTTGGCATTAGATAACAGACTGTAGCCGTTATCAGTGAATACCTGACGCAACTCTTTTGAGACTGTGCCACTATTTAATGAACTCATCAGCTCAAGCGCCGCACTGAATAAAGGTACACCTGTTAACTTATTGCCTGTTTCCTCAAACGGTAAAGCCACCGCGCCATTGGTCAGATTAGCGCCGGTCAATTTAGCTTCCGTAAAGATAGTGCCTTGAATTGAAGCAAAGGCCAGAGATGCAGGTTTAAGACCTTCGGTGGGTTCTAACATTGCTTTGCTGAAATCAGTATTCACCAGACTAGCATAGGACAAATTCGCACCAAACAATCGAGCCTGAGTGAAATTCATTGTCGCTAAGTTAGCATTCGACAAATTGACCTGTTCCAAATTGGCGTTATCGGCTCTGGCGTTACTGCCGTACCAATGAGCGCCAGACATATCAACCGCGTACAGATTAGCGCCAGTCAGGATAGCATTAGGCATAAATGTGTTGGCAAGAATTGCCGCATTACCGCCATTATCTTGCGCAACGTTTAATTGCCCATCCTGATAGTGAATAAATAACGGTTTACCATCATGTTCCACCAACCAGTTCTGGCCCGGCTGACGAACTAACACCTCTGCCTGACCATTAACCAATATCTTTCCCTGATACAACATTTGACGTAACCGTTCAGGCAGTTGCTGATTATCCAGTGTCTGAGCATCAGCTTTATCCAAATGTGTCACTGTGGATAAAGCACCAAATTGAGCACCAGTTAAATTAACATTCTCCAGACTCGCATTAGATAAATTCGCGCCAACTAAAGAGACATTCCCCAGAACAGTGGCACCGGCCAGATTAGCACCGACCAGAACTGCGCCATTCAGTGACGTAAAATCCAGATTTGCCTTTTTCATCGACGCCATCAGGAATATGACTTGATCCAGCTTCTGGCGGCTCAGATTAACGCCATCCATCTGCGCCTGAGTAAAATCTGTTTTAGCGGTAATCGTGGCATCAACCAAGTTCATCTTTGTCAGCACCGTCGCTAATAAGGTACTGTCGCTGAGGTTAAGCTGGCTATAACCGGTGGTTAACGATAACCGTGCGTTGGTCAGATTTGCGCCACTGAAATTAACATGATTGATATTCGCCCCGGTAAAATCCGTCCCCACTAACGTGGCTTGACTAAAATTCGAGGTCTGCAAAGTGGTATTCTGCAAATTCACCAACGTCATGATCGCCGCGGTAAAATTGCAGGAAGCCAGACTGGCTCCGCTGAGATCAACATTAACCAGATTCGCCTGAGATAAATCAGCATTCTCCATTATTACAGAAGGTAACAACGCTCCAGAGAAATCCGCACCGGGCGCTTTTAGACGATTCAATATCGGCTGACCACCACTGCTCTTACAGCCACGGAAAATGGCGTTCGGTAGCTCAGCGTCAGGCATATTGGTATCACTACCGACGATACACTTTTCAAAAAGCGCATTTTTACCATGAATATGCGTTAGATCCGTCTTACTTAAGTCACAACCACTAAAATTACAATCATCAACTTTGATATTAGTTAAATCAGCGTCAAGCAATGTCGAACCATGCAGGTCAGCACTGGACAAATCGACGGTCATCATCACCATTTCATTCAAATTCTCTTTAGCGAGATAAGCAAAACGCAGATCGGCTCCCATTGCCCCCCATTCTTTGAGGAATTCCAGGTCCTTTGTCACGATAGTACGAGTAAATTGGGCTGACAGAGGCGGACTGCCAGTGACTGCCTGCCAAATCAGCCCAGATTGTTGTGCCACCAAATAACTGTCACCACTGCTACTGATACGACGCAGGCGAAATCCAGATCCTCCAACCTCTTCCAACCGGATCTCAGCAACCGTACCAGTGCGCGGTTGATTAGCTTGAGGAGTATTGCCGCTCGCGGCCAGGTATTGACCATTGCCAGCCTGTAACCAAAAGCTAGTCATGCCATAAGCATTAATCATTTGATTTATCGCCCCTGATTGCTTGGCTGACAGGCGAAGCGTACCATCGTCCTGAACAGTAATCAGTTGGCCAGAAGCCGCAGCAAATTGCCATTTGCCAGCAAAAGATCTAGATTCGCTCATGTCATTATCCTTGCAGCAAGTGATTTACAGAAACCTTCCCAGCTCTCCCAGCCTGACCACCGCTGGCGCTAATCCCTCCAATACCATATTTTCCATCGGCTGCATGTGAACCGTCACCATTTACCCCACCGCGCCCAGCAATCCCCCCAGCACCTCCGGGTTGCCCGAACCCTCCACTCCCGCCATCAGAGGTGGCAGCTACCGGTTTTGGTAAGCTAGTCTGGATATATCTGACCCAAACATTACCTCCATTGCCGCCATTTCCCCCATTGCCGCCATTACCTCCATTGCCACCGTTACCACCCACACCACCGAGTTTCCCTGACGATGATGAATTGCCACGGCCACCATTGCCGCCATCCCCCCCATTACCACCGTAACCCGCTATGCCACCATCACCACCGTTACCGCCATTATTGCTAATACGCACTACACCCTGTACGTCAAAACGGGTACAACGCAGGGCAAACCACCAGCCAGAACCTGATTGACCATCCTGACCACTCTGACCATTTCCACCATTTCCACCATTGCTACCGGCAGTGGCTGGCTTACGACGAGCAGCATTCTGACCATCAACCCCCCGTAGACCATCAGCGCCATTGGCTCCATCGGCACCTTTCACGCCATTAGTACCCAAAATTTGAATATCTGCGACCATGACTCCTCCTTGCCGTTATTGTTTTTTGCCGTTGACATAAACTGAGCCTACGGTACCTGCTTTTCCGGCAATTCCTGAGTTCCCAGATATACCATTTTCACCTGAGCTACCACTGGAATAACCAGTACCGCCGCTGCCGCCGACACCACCAGAACCACCATTGCCACCAGAACCACCATTGCCGGCAATTGCCCTGGCCTTAAAGGATGCGCTCCCCCCTTCGTCATAAGTAAAATAGATGTTACCGCCGTTACCCGCGTTACCACCATTACCGCTGGCACCACCATTGCCACCACTACCGCCTTTACCGCCGTTTCCGGCCCTACATTCGCTGGTAGAGCCACCGCCATTCCCTCCTCTCCCGCCATTACCACCGTTACCACCATTACCGCCATTACCACCATTACCGCCTTGTGTCAGCATATTCACAAAGCCTGTGATGGTACCGGTTTTAAAATTGACATCCACTGCATCCCCTCCTTTCTCGCCGTCACTTCCTCTGGCGCCATCAGTACCATTGCCACCCGCAGTACCTGACGTAGCCTGCGTTGCACAGGAGTTTTTATTATCTTTACCGGGGTTACCATTACTGCCGTCTTTCCCATTGGAGCCACTGTTTCCGCTCCCGCCATTGCCTCCGTTCCCTCCAATATTTTCAATGCTCGGGCCATCATTATCTGTACCTCCTAAGGTACTAATTATGATCACTTCGTTCGCCTGAACCGTGCCATTGGTGAGATAAATAACTTTACCGCCAGGTTGAATCGTTATCTTATTAAAACTTAAGTTAACAGGTTCTCCGTGACTCTCTTTACTTCCAACAATCAATGGATTACTGGCAGTAACAACGATATCTTCACCGCTGTATAACGCGACTTTCATCGGGAAACGTTTAGCGTTCAGAATATCTTCATAATCTTTGACCAAAGGAGAATAACCATAGATATAAGCGCGGAAAGCTGTACATATATCAGCATGATTACCGGTGACATTTGCCAACCGTTCAGCAGAATAGGGTTCAGGTAGCGGATGATGGGGTTCCATTCCGCCTGGTCCATACTCACTGTCAGGTACCCCCCCAAGTTCCTTCAATTCTTGTATAGTTTGTACGGTAAAAAACGCGGGTGGCACAGTGGCAATTTTCGGGTCGTTAGAAAATATCACCGGCCCGTCAAAGTCCGAAGTGTTCAATTGCTTTGGCTGCCGCTCGGTATCGGTCAAATGATAATGCTCACGCAATTCAGCCAAAGTTTCGTTAACCGTTTTCATTTTATTCATGGGAGTTCTCCTGAGTTTGGGTATAAGTTTGTACGTTTAGAACCACAGAGGCGTCACATATCAGTTGCCCACCTTGCTTAAGCGTCAAAGTGTCAACCACCACCACTATCGGTCTTGAAGTCGGATTGCTAATGTTCAGAACCCCGTCATCAGCAATCTCCAGTTCAGCAATCGCAAAAACATCAACGGTTGCCGGAAAGGATATCGGCGCTTCAACAGGGGGGATACCAGAAAGGGTCAATAGCTCCGATGCTGATGACACTTCTGCCGTATAAGAAGGAGCCAGTGACTGTGGGTCGTCAGGCCGTAAAGAGCCTTGCGACGAAGATGCAACAACGACTTTCTCCGTTACATCGCTCTCTGGGATATCTAATAATTGCAAAGCCTCTTTAAATCCTGAATTATAATTTTTTAATGGCATAGTTCTCTCCGAGAAACTGTAAACAGAAATAATCTGCTGATTATCGCCATCCACGGTGCAAATAACTGGGTAACGGGTACTAACATCAGTAATGATGAAATAACCATTTTCATTGATAGTTTCGATCGTTGCTTTGTTACTAAGAGGGTGTTTGTTGTTAGCAAAAACTGCGCGGATTTTATCCATATCGTGTTGCTGGAATATCGGTAATTGTTCGATACCCAGATCGAATATTGGTGTAGTTGGCTTCCACTGGCTGATCTGTGGTTGGGTACGTTGATTTTCACCCAAGAATTTGCCGTAATTCATCGCCACCAGAGTACGGAACGAATCTATCGCCAGATGTCCGGCAACAATATGCTGGCGTTTAGCGGGATCAGGCACTAAGGTCGAATCAGGGACAGTTACCAGAAAAGTACCGTCAGGATTATAAATATCAAGGATATAATCCGTTGGATCACGCCCTTCGTTACGGTATGACAAGACATAAATATATCCCTTCGCCTCAACCGCAACATCCAGATACTTAATCCCGGCTGGCTTATTTAGTGGCATATAGGACAGATAATCCGCTACCGTAATCTGAGCAGGATTCGTTGCATTAAGGGTTAACAGCCAGGATCGAGCGCTGCTAAGATCATCAATTTGCCATTTGACACCTTGACCGATAGCGATAACCCGTACATTACTCAAATCGTTATATACAGATACCGTTTGTCCCTGAGCAGTCAGCGTGTAAGTCGCGGGTTTCTGCGGGTCATATACCAACCAGCTCTGCCCTTGCTGTATCACGTCAACCGTTGTGCTGCCAACGGGATCAATATGACCGTCTGCGGTCTGGTTATAACTTAGATAAATCCCATCATGTGCAAAGGTTTTAATAATCTGCTCGTCCAGTACTCCAGCATTCAGCAAACGTATAAAGTTTGGATCACTGTTACTGAACAAGAATGTCAACCCCTGCTCACGAAATGCTTGTTGTAATGCCGGAGAAAACTCCTGAGCATCCAGTGTTGCCTGATAATCAGCGGTAGCAAGTTGAAACAGTGTTACACCCGCAAAACTCGGGAATGGGTTCCCTTTAGTATCAAACGCCTGAATACGGGTATTGATTGTCTCCAATAATAGTATGCGGCCATCTGGCGTTACGGTCAGGGCAATTGGCCCATGAGTTAGCCCTTGTCGAATCCCTTCTCCAGAGACAATCTGTGCCGCTGGAGCCTGATCATCCGGATAGCCCTGATCACCCAACGCCAGGATCTGCATCTTGCTATATTGCCAACTGACAGCAATGACATAGCCGCTCGGGTGAACCACCATCGCATCAAGATGCGGAATGGTGAAAGTCCCCCACGAAAGCGGATTATCCGTCAAACCAAAATTATGGCTGCCATCACGCAGGTCCACCCGACGTAAGTGATATTCACCAAACCGTGAATCAATAATAAAGTTATAAGGCGTGATGGTTTTTTCGTCCGGTCCTTCGCCAAAACTGTTATAACTGATCAGTGGTTGTACTTTGAAACCTACCGCAGATAATTTCAGACGCTCATTCAACGAGTCGTTGCTCAAAGTGGAAATGTTTTGCAACACGTACATCTGGCCGCTATTGGGGGGACTTAATGGATCTTCCAGTGGAATATCCTGCCCAGAAGCCTGATAGCAATAACCAACCTGATAATCTGAATTCAGGATTGTCATATTGACCAGCTTGCAGATGTTATTGCCTACATTGCTACAATTGGTTGAAGACTGGGTTTCCAACGGCACACTGCCTTCAATCCACTGGTACTCTTTTTTACCGCTATCGTAAGACAACTGTTCCCAATATTCGTATTGAGTCACCTGAGTCAGTGGCACCAACATCTCTTTTATATTACCGCTGACGCGCATGATGCCTTCATTAGGATCGTCTGGCTGCGCATTCAACAGATCACTGGTATAGCTCCCCGCTAACCAGCCAGTGGCTGAATAGACATTAGCCTTGATTTTGAGTGTTCCACCCCAGCCAACCGAATTGAAATTAAAAGATAGTGGTGAATTGGAACCTGTCGCGGGTAATGGAATAGTCTGGGTATAGTAGGTGCCGTTGGTATATTCAACGGTCACCTGGCACTGCACTGCCACCGGCGGCCAGATTGCGGTTTCCGGTCGGCCCGCTTCACCATGAGCAGGATCAGGATGCAGAGTAAAAGCCAAAGTCATCTGGCGCTTGATGTCCACTTCCAGAGTAGCTGGTGTGGAAAGCAACTCCCCCGTCGTCACTGCAATCTGCGCAAAATCTAGCGCAATTGAAGCGAGCCGAAACGCCCAACCCACCACCGGAACCGCCTGAGCGGCTGCACTGGCTGCTATCTGGGCGGTAACATAAGTGGCTAATGCTTCCATCCCTTTTTTGGCCAAAATACCAATGGCAATGCTGGCTAAACTGGTGAGCACTTTCTTGGTATTGAATAACGCTGCTCCGACAGCTGCCCCACCACCAATCAACGGGAAGGCAACAGCGGCTAATGCAGCAACACTATCCTTATCGGAAATAAAATCTTTATACCACTGAGTGTTAGTCACTGCGGCACCAGCCAGCATCATCAGGGCCGGAATACCGTACTGGAACATGCCAGTTAAAATCACACCCGGCCAGATAATCGGGTCTTCCCAGCGGGAGGTTCCCAAACCACCAAACAAGAATTTAGCCGCCTGAGCTTCAGCTGGCCAGGGCAAGCCAAAGTTAGTGGGATCAGTGGGCATCGGAATCCCCATGATCGTATTGACATTAGCCAACACACCAAGGGCCTTTTGTGATGGCGTTTCGAATAACTCAGCCAGCTCTTGAGGGAAATAAAACGGCCAAACACCGTCAACCTTTGGATTATCGATCGGCTGTTCCATCTTAGTGTCTTTAAAGAACTGAATATAGACACCTAGCTGACGTAAGTATTTGTTCTTAAAATCAATGGAAAAATGACTTTGGCTGCTATCGTAACGGATGCTGTCGGCATACACATCCATACCGTGATTAGGAGTACGGTTGGTGGCAGTCCAAATTTGGTTGGTGCCCCGCTTAATAGTCAATGCTGCTGCCTGATCTTTGAATTCGGCAACGTCCAGAGACGCACTTTGGCTGACACTCCAGTTATGATTTTGCAGACGACCATCATTATGCGAAGTTTTCAGCGCATTAGATGCTGGCGAGCCAGAATAATTCTCCGTATCATCCGATAGGTTATATTGCATCACCGGATCACCTTCGGCGAAAATCACCTGTCCGTCTTGACCTACCCAGTCAAATTCGTAAAACATTGCGCTGCCATCAGGGGCAACCAATTGGCCATAAGTGGCAAAACCGCCTGTCTCTGTCGCGGGTCCCTGACTCGATATTGATATAGCCAGTTCATAAACTCGGTTATATTGCAGTGGGTCTATTGCCTGTGGTGGGGCAATATGTGAATGAATGACAATTGATGCTGCATAAGCCTGACTGTTAGACAATTCCGGATGGGAAAACACAATAGAGCAAGCAATATCCCACGGTGTTTTGATTTCATTAGTCGCAACCCACAAATCAGCGTAATGAATAGAATTTCGCGCTAAATGTTGGCTATTAACACCGAGAGCACTAAGTTTACCCGGCAAAGCCATCTCTATATTATTTACTGCCAGTTTTTCTCTGTTACGTTTGGCATAATGATGTAAATGAGCATTGGGAATATGATAAGAAAGATGATAAAGAACCGGTAATGAAGAACGATAAGGCCCGGATTTATCACCAACCACTTTAATCAGCGTAACGTGATGAGGTAAAAAATAGTGTTCAGGTACCTCCGCGAAATGGCTGATATTGTGTGAACCGTAACGCAGAACCATATCTATTGCAGGATTTTCTCCAGCTGCTCTGGCTAAACTTGATTCATCATGTTCTTGCAACGGTATATTATATTCACCAACCCAAAGATTTAATTGACTGGATTGGGTACGTAAATGGCTTTGAGCTAAATCAAAATGTAGAATATGTGTTTTCATTTGGATTTCATCTCTCTAAATGACTATTTTCGTTATCATAATAAACACTCAGTAACCGTATAAATAACCCGACGGAAAATCCCAGAAAAACAACCCCCCATGAGAATGAATGCACCCTCCTATAAACTTATTTATTGAAATATAAGCAACTGAAAATAAATATAAAAATATTAATTCACTTTACAGAAATTAATTGCATGTGACATTTAAATCACGCAATTAATAACATTAATGAGATTTAAATAATTAAAGAATATATTTATGTGACGCATATCTAGCTTTCAATCTTAACTAATTAATGGATCCAATTTTAAATATTTACCTTAGGATGTTATTAGTATGAGTTAAATTAAGAAAAAAATAATCATCTAAAATTATAAAACCTATGTTCAATAATAAAACAAACGTTTAAATAAACTAATTTCATAAATTAAGAGTGTGTTTAAATAAATTAATCTCATAAATTAAGAGGGCGTTCAGAATTCTGTGTCACGTTAATTTAGCGGTTACAACGTTCTCACATTATCCAAACGCCCTTCAAAGATCATATATTTAATCTGTTGATTTGTATTAAATATAGTATTCACTTTTAATGAAAGTGCCGATGATTTTATCATGTATTTCCGGCGACTTAGAATAACCCACCGTTTTACGATTGAGCCGCTTAAGTCAGTTGCGCAATGTCAAATTCTCCCGCTCAATACGTTGAGTGAAAGTTTTTCCAACAAGATGCTGGCTTTTTAGTAATAGATTGTAAACCTTGAAATTATCTGTACATCAGAAAATAACATTGAACGATGCGAGCTTGTTGAGCAGTTTCTTGAGTGTTTTTTTGCTTCTCGCTCCAAATGTATGAGCAATGATACGCCTCAGACGAGGCTCTCAGGCATACCACAACCAGCGTTGACATTTTTTATTTCCGATAAATGACCCCATTTCGTCAACTTCACAAATGAGCTGAACTTCGACTTTATCCAACGGGAGTGTCGTTACGCATTGTGGCTAGAGTTTTTTAACGTGCGGACAACAGCATTGATGCTGATATGTAGCGTCCGGGTAGCATTACGAATGCCAGCGTTGTTCATGACCAGATCAACGACTTGTTCTTTTATTCCGGCTTGATAAGCGCGATAAAAATAATCGAGCTGAAAAGTACGATGACAGGATAAACAACGATAATGTTGGTGCCCGCCTTTGCCAATACCCTATTTTTTAATGTCCTTCGTCTGGTGACAAAATCGACATTTTACTTCTACTGTGGCCATACTGGCTATCTCGCAAAATAGGCATTTTAGATGAAGAACAACGCCTTGAATACATGGCCCAATTCTGCTATTTCATAATATTCATCGAGTCTGATGAGCGATGCATAATAACCAATCTTCCACAATAGTAGCAGCCTCGGATGCTGGATCCTGATTGCTTTTAAGAATATGGTAAGCCATCCCCTTTAGAGAAGGTTCGGCAACAATCTGCAATACCCCTAGCCTTAGTTCTTCCTCGATTAATAATAAGCTCAACAATCCCACTCCCTGACCTGCGATAGTTGCTTGTATAGCATGACTTTCCTCGTAATACCGAATACCGGTGGACAAATCAGATGATTTAAGCCCAGTAGCTTGAGCCCAAGCACTCCATGTTAGATCTATCGGTAAAGTACGATGCCAATCGAAATGAATTAAAGGCCATTGTGAAATATCTTGATTTATTGTCTTAAGGAGTGTTGGGTTAGCGACAGGTGCAAAATGATCCTCAAGAAGCAATGTACCGACTGCACCTGCGTGCTGACCAAAACCATACCTAATCGCCAAATCTACTGTACCGGAATTGAGATCTACAGGCGTGTTGGATGTATGAATATGTAGATCAATGTCAGGATGTGCCTCCTGAAACAATGATAGTCGAGGGATAAGCCATTTGGTGGCAAATGCAGGTGTCGTAGATAACATGACTGATTGCCGACGCGGTTTTTGTATATGTTTAATAGCTGTAGAGATAGTTTCGAAACCACTATGCACCGCAGTAAATAGTGTAAGTCCATTTGGTGTTAATTCAACCGCTCGTACTTTGCGTAAGAATAAAGAACATTCGAGATACTCTTCCAAGACCCGAATTCGGTGGCTTATCGCCGTCGCAGTGACAGATAATTCCTCAGCTGCCCTTTTGAAACTCCGCAAACGCGCTGCGGCTTCAAAGGCACGAAGTGATGTCAGAGAAGGGAGTCGTCTAATCATATATAAGTGATATTATATCATCTATTAGTTGAAAATAGATCGTTTGTCAGCCATTACAATTGAGTGGAAACTAGTGATACTTGAATAAATATCATTTGTAAAGGCTTAAACTCACATGACCACACTATTACACATTGATGCAAGTGCACGCGATGGACGTTCTGACAAAACTTCTCACGGATCGCATACTCGTCGCTTGAGCGCTCGTTTCGTACAACAATGGCTGAGCTTACATCCCGAAACGAAAGTGCTTTACCGAGATGTGGGTCAAAAAGCACCACCGCCAGTCACTGGTAAATGGATACATGCAGCTTTCACTCCAGAGCATGCCCGTGAGGACTGGATGAAAGAAGAACTTCGAATGAGTGATGTATTGATCGACGAAGTGTTATGTGCTGATCTCATTGTAGCTGGCATCCCGATGTATAACTTTGGGCCTCCCGCACAATTCAAGGCATATATTGACAATATCGTGCGAGTAGGACGTACATTCGGATTTGATCGGAACCGAAGTGGCGAACCTTATTGGCCACTGTTAGCAAATTCAGGAAAACGTTTGGTGATTCTTTCCTCGCGTGGTGATTATGGGTATCAGCAGGATGGTCGCCTCGCTAGTCATAATCACGTAGAAACATCAGTACGCACTGCTTTTGCGTACATTGGTGTGACTGATGTTCATGAAGCCGCCATTGAGTATGACGAATTTGCAGACTATAGACTGGCAGATTCGATCAAACTGGCAGAAGGTCTTGTAGATAACCTCGTTTCGATGTTAGGAAATCGTGTTTAACTTTGGCTTTGATGTTTTTTATTAGCCAAATATCTATCTCCAAGGGATAGTAGCCAATCCCAGTATTCACTCAGTTAAATATCTAGTCCGGCGATGCTTTAAGTATACAGAGCACCGCCGTTATTTCAGATATAATGGAGAACGACACCGCCTAAGTTAGTCCACAATTTACGTTCATTTTCCTAATGTTAATATAGTGTTAGTCTTAACCCCGAGGGCCGGGTTTAAATCCATAAGACTTAGCCTGAAAAACGACTAAAATACTCAATATTGCCAAGGCAAACATAGTGACTGAAAATGATGAAGGTCCTATCTGTTGAAGTAATCCTCCTCCGATTAATCCTCCACTAGCAACAGCAAGATTAAAAACAGTTACCAACATCGATTGGGCAACATCTGCACCATCACCAGCAACATCAGCGATTGCTGTCTGTAATAATGTTGGAGCACCGCCAAAAGTTATGCCCCACAGCATAATACCTAAAAGAGCTATCCAGACGTGATTACTTCCTGCAATAAGGAAAATAGCGGCACAAGCGAAACCAGTCAGACTAAGCATTGTCAGTAATCGTAGTGCTTTATCGACCCAAACACCGGTGATCCAAATTCCCAAGATTGATGAAATACCAAACAATAGCAAAACCATGTCTACACGATTTCCGAGACCAACTGACGCCAGATAGGGATAACTAAATGTATAAAAAATATTATGCGCCAGTATCCACAAAAAGATAACCCACAATACCGGACGAATACCGGGAAGAAAGAATATTTCCCTCACTGACTGCTGTCTATTGGATTTTTGACCTGAAAATTTTGGGAGCGCTGTACTCACCCAACCTAATAATATTAATGTAAGTGCTGACATAACCCAAAACACGCCCCGCCAATCAAGTAGATCTCCTAACCATGTACCCAGAGGAACTCCGAAGCAAAGGGCAATAGGTTGCCCCACTCCTACGATAGCCAATGCCCTACCCTGAAGGCGTTCTGGCACCATATATCTAGCATATCCCGCAAGCACTCCCCAAATAATTCCGGCCGACATCCCAGCAATTAAACGTGATACCAATATAACCGCATAACTGGAAGATAGTGCTGTAAGAGAGTTGAATATAAGCAACCCACCAATTGCCAACAAAAATAGCGGTTTTCTCGACCAGCTACGAGTGGCAGCAACAATAGGTATCGCAGCAATTACCGAGCCCAGCGCATATACAGAAATCAGCTGTCCGGCAAGGGACTCAGAAATTTGAAGGTTATGGCTGATTTGTGGTAACAACCCTGCAGGCATTATTTCAGTCATAATCGTGATAAAACCCGTTAAGGTGAAAGCCAGAAGTTTGAGTATGGGAATCCTTTCTGCATTACCCAAAATCTTTGTCGGTACATGATAGCCAAGTGAATTTTTCATTATTTCCTCTTATCAGACTCTTTTATCATTACTTGTATGTCTTACGTAGAGTAATAATTACTTGGCAAAATAAGTTGCGATCATATCTTTATGACCATAGCCCACTTTTTGTGCTCGTTTGAAGCGCTTGAGTCCAGCTTCAACGCCATCAACTTTCACATCAGCTCGTTTAGAAGCATCAATAACTAACTCTGCATCCTTTATCGCATTATCCAAAGAAAAGCTAGTCTCATAATTTCCAGACATTATTGCAGCAGACTTAATCTGGAAGAACATATTATCCATGGGGCCATCTTTGAGCACATCAATAACAAGTGATGGATTTACTCCCATAGCTTCTGCAATAGATAAACTTTCGGCGATCCCATTTGTTAAAGCAAAAACCCAGCTATTTAAAGCAAGTTTAAGCTTACTACTCACACCACTTTGTTCTGAAACCCACACTGTACGTTGACCAATAACATCAAACACGGGCTGAACAAAATCACGATCAAGTAGTGATCCAGAAGCAATAATAATTAATTTACCTTGTTCTGCTGGACCTTTAGTGCCCTGAACTGGCGCATCATAATACTTAAGGCCATTTTCAACAGCGAAGGCTTCAAGTCGTTCATTCGCTGCAATACCAACTGTACTGGCCTGAATCCATATTGTGTCTTTAGATAAACTAGGTAGTGCAAGATTCATAGATTCTAATACTGCATTTCCATCTTTAAGCATGGTTAATATGATATCTGCATCATCAACGGCATCTTCTACTTGTTCATATACTGATATCCCAAATTCTGTTAAGGCCTTTGCTTTCTCATAAGTGCGGTTCCATACGCTGACGCTAAAACCATTCTTTTGTAAATTCCCGGCAATAGCTGCTCCCATAATACCTACACCAAGTACCGTAATTTTTTTAACGCATTTTTGTACTACTTGAGACATAATTTTATCCTTTTGTATATGAGATATTTATTTCACCTGCTTAAATCAGGTGCACTTTTAAAAAAATATATTTTTAAAAACAAATACATATTTTTGACTTATCATTCCAAAACTTTGCAAAATTTTTTGTTTTACAAAATAATTACTTTGCGATTGCGCTCATTGCAACTTCAACGATATCAATGAGTCTTTCAGAGTGATCCGTTCGAGAAGCGCCTTTACTGACAACTCTAATTCCTTGAATTATGCTGACAATAAATCGGGCCAAAGCGATAGGTTTTTTGGTTGGATCGATTTCTCCTATCGCTTGGCCACGAAGAATCAGTGTACTCAGTGCGCGTTCCATCCTACTCAAATTCATAGCGACTAGATCAGCAATACAATTGTCATGTCGGGCCATTTCCAAAGAAGCATTTGCCACCATACACCCTAAGTTTTCAGTATCATTTAGTTCTTCCAAGACTATCTTCATGAGTAATTGCTGAATCAAATCCTTTACCGAACCCTCCTTAGCAAGAAGTTCAACATTACTAGCAGTCATTTCATAATAATGCCGTAGGGAAAATTCATAGAGTCCATGCTTACTACCAAAAGTATTGTACAAACTCCCTCGACCAAGCCCTGTACCTTCAACGAGATCCTGAATACTTGTCCCCGCATATCCCCGTAGCCAAAAAACATGCATTGCCGCTCTAGCTATTACATCAAGATCGAATTCTTTTGGTCTCATAAGATATAAAATCCCCTTTCTGGAACGATTGGTAAAAAACATTATCATTAATTCAACTAATGGGTCAATGCTCTTGTTAAATTTAAAATAATGGTGCAAAGAGAAATTTGCGTAAAAAACAAGAATAATAAAACAGAAACTGTAGTATTTTCACAATATTGAGCATTGCCTAAAGGTATTAGATTAGAGAAACGTGCGTTAATTAAATTAACTAACGTGAGGTAAGAATAATTATTTACTTGTTTACGCTCTATGAAATATTCTGGATATATTCATATACCATCTGACAATGGTAAAAATTAATTGTTAGTACAGATAAAAATTTTCTTATACTGTAAATAAGTAAGAAAGAAACAGTGGGACGAGGCATATGCTATCAAATCATTGCTCTCTTCGGCATCATTTTCATTACAGAATAGGTTTGCTCTATACACTCCTTTCAGTCAGTGCCATCGCTGGTGCTTTACTCAGTTCATCTGTAAATTCATCATGGATGTGGCTCCATTATCTAACTAAGCCCACTGCTACAGCTCTGTTAGTTTTTTGGATTCTGTTGATCCGCACGCCTGTTTCAATTCGTTACCGCAATGCTATTGCTTTCGGGCTTGCATTTGCCGCAGGGGGTGACTTTTTTTTGATGTTACCGCAAGACTATTTTTTGGTTGGTTTATTTTGCTTTCTACTCACTCATTGCGCTTATATTTATGCGCTATGTTGCGATAGCATTTCTATTTCTGATATTAAAAATCACTCTTTCCATTCAAAATTTGTCATTATTCGTACGGTTTTCATTATATTGGCGGTTTTTATCATATTTATAATAATCGCATTATTAATATTTATCGGGCTATTAAATAATCTGCCTGATGACATGAGAGCTCCTGTTGCTATTTATGCTACGATCTTGGCTTTCATGGCTGGGTTAGCGATTAATAGAGCTATTATCTATCCATTTAAAAATCCAATGCCTTTAGCACAACATGCCGCAAATACAGCGGCGATTGGCGGCATTTTTTTTGCTACCAGTGATAGTCTGCTCGCATATAGTCGTTTTTACTTCGAAACGCCATTAAACCCGTTATTAGTACTCAGCACTTATTATATTGCTCAATGGTGTTTTGCCCGCTCAGTGATAAGGCAAAATCAATGACAACACTCATCAACACTCAATTTAATGCTCTGCGTCAGGCATGGGAACAAAATCGACCTGATGAGAAACAACGCCGTGATGATTTGATCTGCCTCCGCGAAAACTTTAAAGCCAGTCTGACTGAAATGGTAGAAGCAATTTCCGGTGATTTCGGTCATCGTTCTAGGTATGAGAGCATAATGGCGGAAGCGGTAATTGTGTTGAATGAGATTGATCTTTGCCTGCGTTCTCTTAAAAAATGGACAAAATCTAAAAGATACAAGGCTGGGTGGCAATTATGGCCGGCGAAGGCTGAAATACGCTATGTGCCCCTTGGCGTTGTTGGTATCATGGCTCCGTGGAACTATCCGGTGAATTTAGTTCTCACACCATTAATAGCCGCGATTGCTGCAGGTAATCATGTTTTTATCAAGCCTTCCGAACATACACCGCACACCAATGCCTATTTAGAAAAATTACTCGGTAAAATTTTTCCTGAAAACCGCGTCAGTATTGCACAAGGCGGAGCAGATATTGCAGTCGATTTTTCTGCCCTCCCCTTTGATCACCTGTTATTCACGGGTTCCAAGGCGAATGGTAAAAAGGTCATGGCAGCTGCCGCACAAAATCTTACCCCTGTTACGCTGGAGCTTGGTGGAAAATCTCCGGCACTGATTGCTCCCGATGCCGATCTGAAAAAGGCGGCTGCCCGAATTATAACAGGTAAGCTTTTCAATTCAGGGCAAACCTGTATAGCACCAGATTACATTTTATTACCGGAAAACATCATTGAACCGTTTATCGCAGAGGCTAAGAAACAAGTATCGCAACGCTATCCCCAACCCAACAACTTTCCAGATTACACAAGTATTATCAATGATAACCAGTATCAGCGTCTTATCAAATTACTTGAAGACGCGATCACCCGTGGCCATCAAACCATTCCACTTATGAATCTCACTGATCAAGAACAAGCATTGAAGCAGCGTATTTTTGCTCCTACGCTAGTTCTGAACCCTGATGATGATAGCGCCATTATGCAGGAAGAAATTTTTGGCCCTCTGATACCAATCAAAACTTACCGTTCTTATGATGAAGCAATCCGCTATATTGCAAACCATGAGCGCCCATTAGCCTTTTATTGTTTTAGTCGAAATAACAAGTACATTGAGACAGCTTTATCGCACATCGTCGCAGGTAATATCTGCATCAATGACACGCTGTATCAATTTGCCTGTACCGGTTTACCCTTCGGTGGCGTAGGCCCAAGCGGTATGGGTCAATATCATGGCTATGAAGGGTTTAAAACTTTCTCCAAGGCCATGCCTATTTTGCGCAAATACGATCCGTCACTGACCGATCTGCTACACCCACCCTATGGTAAATTTGTTAATATGGTTATCCGCATTCTCACTCGGTAAAAGCCTAATTTAGAGACCGCTGATTAAAATTGCGCGTTTTCAGATGTTCTGCTCAAGAAAAATTGGACATTTTTATGAAGGCCATTTCATATTCCACAGAAATTAAACCATGATTAACCATGTGTAATCTCGTTAAATTGTAATAGTGCAGATAATCCAGCACATATTTTTTCATCTCTGCCTGATTTTCATCATAGGTTTTGAAGAGCCAATTATGTTTTAAACTGCCAAAAAACGTTCAACGGCTACGTAATCCTAACCTCAGCGTCGATACTTTCACTATCACACAAGGAAAAAGCATGAATCTATTTTTAGTTCCGGGATTTATGACTGACAAAACATTATGGCAAGAGATGGAACCTGCATTATCTGTGTTGGGTAATATCGTCTATGGTGACATTTCTCTGGGGAAAGATCTCCGAGAAATTGCCCTTCATAATATTGCAATGTCACCAGACCGATTTGTTCTGGTGGGGTTTTCTTTAGGGGGGTACGTGGCTCGTTGGATTGCCAGTTTAGTGCCAGAAAGGATCGAAGCCTTAGTGCTCATTGCCACTTCAAATTTACCAGACAGTGATAGTCAAAAAACAATAAAACTCCGCACAGCAGAAATAGTAAAAAATGGGTTCTTTGGTGGCCTCAGTCTCTCCACTATTCAGGCATCACTTTATGCCAATAATAAAAATAATAGACATGTTATTGAACATATCCGCACTATGAGTCTACGTCTAGGACCAGATGTATTTATTCACCAGTTGAAGTTACAACGCGATAATCCTAATTATTTATCTGATATTCATAATTATCCCGTATTAATCATCGCTTCAGACTGCGATGAACTGAGAACGCTGGCAGATGCGGAATCGTTGCAACATGAATTTCACGGTTCTACATTATGTATTATCGAAAACGCCGGCCATATGCTGCCACTTGAACAGCCTGCTAATTTAGTAAAAACTATCAGTACATGGCTGGAAAAATCTATCAATACATCATAATCGGAGTGTGTAAACTATTTTAACATTACATTCCCGATTTAAAATAATAGCCAAAATAAGATTAATCTCATCTAATAAGTTTAAATCTCAATTTCACCATTACGAATAACTAAAATAATCCTGTTGCATTAACTTAATCATATCAAATAACATTGCATTTCATGGCATAACATTTCACCCCTGCTATAATTTGTTAATTATCATTTAATAAAATTAAGTGAGAAAAATGGATAAGCAAGATATTAATTTAAACTCTGAAAATGAAAATATTTCCCTTGTCAAAGAAAAAGAGGTTTTCATTCGTGAAGCGCAATCCGTAGGCGCGGGAGCTGCAATAACATGGATCGGTGATGCATGGAGAATATTCAAAGAAAAACCATCAAGATGGATACTGATTACATTCATCTATCTCATCATCTTTAGCATACTGATGTATATTCCATTTGTTAATTTATTACTCAGTTTAGTTAATTTTATATTGATTGCCGGCATCAACGCTGCGGCTGAAAAACAGAGAACCACGGGTGATTTGAGAATAGGCATACTCTTTTATGGCTTTAAAGAAAAATTAGGCCCACTGATTGCTATTGGCGTGTTTTATGTATGTATCTATGCCCTTAGCGTCGGAATCGCCGTCCTTATTGGGGGCGATAATATGCTAAACCTGCTTTTATTCCCACAATATGTGAATATTTTAACATATTCTCTTTCCGTTTCCATGTGGTGGGCGCTATTTGTTTTTTTAATTTTAATCCTCATTACTCAGGCATCAACTTACTTCGCTCCGGCATTAATTATCATTAATAATGTGAGACTTAGTGAGGCATTATTAATGAGTTTGAAGGCTGTAAAGAAAAATTTAGTCGGGGGATTTCTATTTTTCGTATTAATGGGGGTTATCATTTTTATATCCGCTCTACCTCTATTCCTAGGGTTAATCATAACTTTCCCTATGTATATTATCACTTATTATACAATGTATCGTAGTATATTTTATTTGAGTGAATATCCGCGGGCACCATAATATTTAACTGTTCAGGGTACTATCACATTTACGCGACAGTACCCTATCTGAGAAATAAACCTTAGTGAAGTGCTTTTTTAACTTCTTTGGTCAACGCATTTACATAAATTTTTGTTTCGTCATTTTGGTAAAAAATAAAGCATGATTTTGTTAGTATTGTGTGCTTAGGAACGAGTAATTTCCGAACATGAACGAACCAAAATGGTGATGTATAACCATGCTCCAGTTTTAATTGAAATGCTTCTTCTAAAGTTACATTAAAAGGCCAATCAAGGTTTGTATATACCACATCTACCATCTCAGCAACTTGTGGCTCTGCAAATTTTCCCGGTGAAATTTCATCAATCCACGCAGCACCGGGATCATAGGGTCTAAGATTGTTAAGTCTAAATACTAGTTTCATTGATTTTAATTCGCTAACATCACATATAAGTTTATTATATAGTTCCGGGTCAGAGGTTCCGGTCATGTGTATTGTCAAAAAAGAAGGATCATAATGAGCATATTGTTTTTTAACTATATCGATCCCTATATTAACGCGTTCATTAAAAGTTAACATATCAATCCTCTTTTATGTTGATTGGAATGTTGTTTGGCAGATTATCATTGTATATTTCAGTTCATTATTTATTACCATCTGATAACGCTCAGATATTTATAGCATAAACACACTATGTCGATTATTATCTTTTTTAATATTCAATATCAGTCGCCACACTTAATCTAATTTACAGGATGATTATATAAAAGATGAGGAACGCGTATTCAATCCGTTGATTTATACGTTAAATAAAAGTAATAGGAAATACAGCAGAAAAAAAATAAAACCCGGTATGAATGGGAAAAAGCAATATTTACCGTTCGTCTCATCATTAAATAATCAGCCACCTGATGTACAGGTGGCTTTGATTGGTAATTATTTACTCTCTCTGCAATATACCGAGATTACACCGCCTCCACTTCACAATTCATTTCCAGCGCCCTGCTTAAGCTTTTAGCCAAAATAACTTTATTGGCATTGTCCTCCATCAGGCTGAAATGATCGCCCGGTACAGGCGTTAACTGAAGCAAAGAGTCAGGTACAACCTGCTCCCAGCCTAACGATGGCTCTATACTTAAAGAAGGTAATAGAGTTTCCGTAACGAAAGGAATCAGCGGGTAAGGCTCTGTTGCGTAGAATTGGTGGAGCATTATCTCTAATACTTCTGGTTCATATGCTTTGATCATTTGCACATAATTCCCCATCTGTTCCCAACGCCTTGCGATCAAGTCAGGACGAAGATTTGCCGGATATAGCTCTAATTTCTGTGCTGCGGCAATAAATTGAACCAAACCTAATTGATCCATTTTCTGATGCAATGTTGCAATTTTCTCTTCATGCTCCCCACCCGATTGTTTTGCCAGTTCAGCAAGAAACTGGAGTTTTGGCTGAATGACTTGCTGTTTAAAGCAGTGAGGGGCTGGTGTATCAATCAGCCCCAGAAAATCAACAGTCTCACCGGTGTTCAAAAGTTGTTGAGCAATGGCATAAGCTAATACACCACCAGAAGAGTAGCCATAGATCCGATATCGACCTTCCGGTTGAACCGATTTCATAAAGGTAATCATTTTGTCGGCTAACGCTTCAATAGTTGACACCTGCTCTTCATTGATGGAAGGCCAGGGTAATACATAGATCGGATAGTCGGACTGAATATATTGTGACAACCCAAAAACATAGGAGTAGTCATTCATACCGCTGGGTACAAAGAATAGTGGTGGCTCCATTCCGGATGATCGCACAGGTATCGCGCTGCTTTGCGGTTGAGACAGTGGATCTAATGTCATTTTTGATACCAGTTCAGCCAGCACAGGGAATTGGAAGAGGTTATTCAATGTACACATCAAACCACGGTCCGCAGCAAGGCTTATCATCCGCATGGCGAGCAATGAATGCCCTCCCAATGCAAAGAAATTGTCATGCCGGCCTATTTTCTCAATCCCCAGCAATTCACACCAGATAGCTGCCAATGTTATCTCAACTTCTCCTCGTGGTGCTTCATAGGTTTGATGAGCAAAGGCGTTCTGATCAGGTTCAGGTAGCGCCCTGCGATCCAGCTTACCATTAGGAGTCAGCGGGAAAGCATCCAAACGTACAAAGGCTGCGGGTACCATATAATCAGGTAATAACGTGCTCAAATATTCCCGTAGAGGATTAACCAGCTCGTTATCTTTATTTGCCACCACATAGGCCACCAGCCGTTTATTCTGCCCTTCGCCCAGTGCCAATACGATAGCTTCACGCACTGTCGGGTACGCTGTCAGCCGGGCTTCGATTTCACCCGGTTCAATCCGGAATCCGCGTATTTTAACCTGTTGGTCATTACGACCAATAAACACCAGATTACCATCAGGTAAATAACGGGCTAAATCGCCGGTTCGGTACATCCGTGCATCCGGTGCCTGATTAAACGGGTCAACCAGAAAGCGTTCAGCCGTCAAGTCAGGGCGATTGAGGTAGCCGCGCGTTACACCGTCACCGCCAATATATATCTCCCCCATTACTCCCAATGGTACTGGCTGTCCATCATTATCCAGCAGATAAATCCGGGTGTTCGCTGTCGGGCGCCCGATAGGAATAAATCCATCTTGATAGTCTGAAGGGCAACGCCAGACGGTAGCGCATACTGTGATTTCTGTTGGGCCATAGGCATTGAATACGGTTGCCCGGTCACGCAATTGCTGGATTAACGCGGGGCTGGGAGCTTCACCACCCAATATTAAGGTTGGTCTGATATTTATCTCCGGTAAATCAGCCCCATCCCGTAGCAGTGCTGGTGTCAGACAGGCGTGAGTTATCGATTGCTCTTCCAGATAACGCCAAAAGAGATGCGGGTCCTGACGAACTGTTTCAGCAGGAATATCCAGAGTAGCGCCACCACACAAAGCCATCATAATTTCCCAGACACTGGCATCGAAGCCAAAGGAAGCGAATTGCAACATCCGGCTATGAGAATGAATATCGAACTGGCTGATTTTATCCCGAATAAGGTTAACAAATCCTCGATGTTCAACCATCACGCCTTTCGGCATTCCCGTAGAACCGGAAGTGTAAATGACATAAGCAAGATGCTGTGATGTTAACGCCGAAACCTGTGGATTATGATCCGGTCGGTCTGACCGGCTATCATCCGGGTTAACTATCGTTAAATCCGCGATGGCCTCCTCACCCAATACTGACCGACCAGTATTATCTGCCAATACCACCCGCGGAGCGGCATCATTCAGCATATAAACCAGACGATCCCCCGGATAAGAAGGGTCCAGTGGCACATATGTTCCACCTGCTTTCAATACGGCTAATAGCCCTGCTATCCGTGATGGTGAACGACTCATACAAACCACCACCCGTTGATCAGGTTGTACACCCAGTGCAATTAATTGGTGAGCCAGCCGGTTAGCGAGACTATTTAATGCCGCATAGCTAAGTGTTTGTCCTTCATGTACCACGGCGACAGCGTTCGGTGTATTTTCGGCTTGTTGCTCAAACAGTTGATGAATACATAGTTGGTCAGGGTATGGGGCTTCAGTCGCGTTCCATGTTTGCAGCAACAAATTCCGTTCTGATTCTGGGAGAATTTCCAACATCCGCACTGGCGTTTCTGGGGCCTGTTCTAGCGCCTCGACCAAACTTTCCAGCGCCCGTTGCATGTAACGACATACCCGTTCTGGATCAAATGGCCGGACAATTTGTGCCGTTAATCCCAACGCTTCGCCAAAATCTTCCACTGACAGTGTAAACGGATAGTTCGTTCGTTCCTGTGCCCCAAGGAATTCAACACCGTCCATGATTTCATTCGAAGTCACCGGCAATGCGTTATGGCGGTAGTTCAGCAAGGTGCTGAATAATGGAGTTCCGCCTTGCACTCCGCTGCAACGCTGGGCCAGTGCCAATGACGCATGTTCATGTGCCAACAACCCTGCCAGCCAGCGATGTGCCACCTGTACGCTATCTTGTACCGAAGTGTTATCCATATCCAGTCGCAGCGGTAAGGTATTGATAAACAGCCCCATGCCATTGTCGGCACCTTCACCGGCGGCCATGCGCCCGAACAGCACTGTACCGAATACGACTTTTTCCTGCCCACTGGTACGCGCCAGCACCTGCGCCCATGCTAAATGACACAAGGCGGCCAGACTAACACCCTGTCTGCGGGCCTGATTGCGTAAACGGTTATTCAATTCTGCGGTCAGCATCCGGTGAAATTCTGAGATTTGCGAACCATCATGGTGAACTTCTGTTAATCCGAAGGGCAACGTTGGTTCATTCACCTCAGCCAGCATGTCAGTAAAGAAACGAACATGCTGCTCCTGACTGACTCCTAATCGAGCCTGAGCGACCAGATTACGGAAAGGTGGCGGGACGGGCAGACTGTTTTCTTGCCCATCAAGATAGGCCTGCACTTCATGACTCATGACATCCAATGCAGTATGGTCACCAATCAGATGATGCATCAGTTGCAATACAATCCAGCGACCATCCGTTTCTTGTGCCACAACAAAACGTAGCAATGGTGCTTGCCCCAAATCAAGACGGTAGTGGCGAGGGTCAAAACGTTGATATAACTGTTCACTGACTGGCCCATCCACGGGAGCGAGAGCCAATTCAGTCACTGACAATTGTGCCTGACGGCAAACCACCTGAGCCGGAACGGATAGCCCTTCCCAGATAAAAGCAGTGCGTAAGATATCATGCCGATTAATTACTTGTTGAACGGCATTCAGATAACGGTCCAGCAAAGTCCGGTTCGCAAAAGCCATCTGACCAGCCAGTAAATACGGATCGCCTTCTTTTGCCAGCAAATGGTGGAACAGAATGCCATCCTGTAGCGGCGACAACGCATAGATATCCTGAATATTAGCAATCCCACCCGGTATCTGTTCGACGATGTGATCAATCTCTGGCTGAGTGAGATCAATTAACGGTAACATTGCCGGTGTTAACGCTGCCGTTTCCGGTGTAATCACATTGGCTGGTACACCTTCACCCTGATTTTTCGTCAGAGTTTGCGCCAGTTCAGACAGCACAGGAGATTGGAATAAATCACGTACTGCCAGCGTTAAGCCCAGACTACGCAAACGCTCGACCATACGCACCGCGAGCAATGAATGCCCACCCAACGCGAAGAAGCTGTCATGTCGGCTGATTTGCTCAACGCCCAGTAAATCACGCCAGATAGCAGCAAGGGCGATTTCTGTTTCTCCCTGTGGCTGTGCGTAAACCTGACGCGCAAATGCGTCTTCTCCCGGCATCGGTAATGCCCGGCGATCCAGTTTACCGTTAGGAGTCAATGGGAAAGCCTCTAGACGTACAAAGGCTGAGGGCACCATATAATCAGGCAATAACGAGCTCAAATGTTCACGCAGAAGGCTAACCAGCCCATCATTCTCTTCTGCCACCACATAAGCCACCAGCCGTTTATCCTGTTCATGGCCCAGTGCCAGAACTAATGCTTCCCGTACTGCGGCGTGTTCGGTCAGCCGGGCTTCAATTTCCCCCGGCTCAATCCGGAATCCACGGATTTTAATCTGTTGATCGTTACGACCAACAAAGACCAGATTCCCGTCCGGCAGGTAACGAACCAGATCGCCGGTTCGGTACATACGCGCATTCGGTTTATTGCTAAATGGATCTGTCATGAAGTGTTCAGCCGTCAATTCAGGACGATTGAGGTAGCCACGCGTGACACCGTCACCGCCAATATACAACTCACCTATCGCTCCCAAAGGAACTGGCTGGTGGCAGGTATCCAACAGATAAATCCGGGTGTTAGCAGTTGGGCGTCCGATAGGGATTTGCTCTCCCTGATAGTCTGGCAGACAGTGCCAAGCGGTCGCGCAAATGGTTATTTCTGTCGGGCCATAGGCATTAAATACGGTTGCCTGACTGCTTAATGCCCGGATAAGTAACGGACCGGGGGCTTCACCGCCTAAAATGACAGTCGGTTTTATCGTTAATGCCGGTAAATCAGCGCCGTCCCGCAGCAAAGCCGGTGTCAGACAAGCGTGAGTGATTGCCTGTTCTTCCAGATAATGCCAGAGACGACACGGATCCTGACGAACGGTATTGTCCGGAAGAACCAGACTGGCGCCGCTTCCCAATGCCATCATAATTTCCCAGACACTGGCATCGAAACCAAATGAAGCGAATTGCAACATCCGGCTCTGGGAGTGAATACCAAACTGGCTGATTTTATCCCGAATCAGGTTGACGACCCCTTGATGTTCGACCATGACCCCTTTTGGCTTACCCGTAGAGCCAGAGGTGTAGATCACATACGCCAGATGACCAGAGGTTAATGCAGCAATTTGCGGGTTATTTTGTAGATTGCTATCCAGTTGTTCGGGTAATGAATTCGGGTCAAGTACAATTAACTGCGAAAGCATTTGCGTGGGTTGCTCGTCTTGTGCTTGAACCGATATCTGTTCTTGAACTGATAGCGCTGAACGTCCGGTATTATCAGCCAGTAAGATAGCGGGTTCAGCATCGCACAAAATATGCTTCAGGCGCTCGCCCGCATAAGCCGGATCCAATGGTACGTAAGCGCCACCCGCTTTTAATACTGCCAATAAACCAACTATCCGCGCAGGTGTATTTGCCATGCAAATCGCTACCCGTTGATCCGGTACAATGCCCAGTTCGATAAGCTGGTGGGCCAGCCGGTTAGATCGAACATTCAATTCTGCGTAGCTAACAGATTGATCTTCATACACTAACGCGGTAGCGTCCGGAGCGCTCTCAACCTGTTGCTCAAACAATTGATGGATACATAGCTGGTCAGGGTATGCGGCTTCTGTCTTGTTCCATGTTTGCAGCAGCAAATTACGTTCTGACTCCGGCAGGATGTCCAACATCTGTACCGGCGTTTCCGGTGCCTGCTCAAGCGCTTCAGTCAGGCTTTCCAACGCCTGTTGCATATAATCACACAGTTTTTCCGAATCAAATGGCTGCACTACCTGAGCAGTCAGCCCTAAATCAGAACCACCATCTTCTACTGACAACACAAACGGGTAATTAGTCCGTTCCTGAGCATCAAGAAACTCAATTCCGCTGGTGGATTCATCCGGCATGACTGGTTGTGTATTATGTCGATAATTCAGCAGCGCGTTAAACAGCGGTGTTCCACTGGCGACGCCACTACAACGCTGCGCCAGTGCCAGTGAAGCATGTTCATGTGCTAATAATCCCGCCAATCGTGCATGGGCGATCTGCACACTCTCCAACACAGAGGTTTCGTCCATATCCAAACGTAATGGTAAGGTATTAATGAACAGCCCCATGCCATTATCAGCACCTTCTCCCGCAGCCATGCGTCCGAATAATACCGTGCCGAACACCACTTTCTTCTGGCCGCTTGTGCGCGACAGCACCTGCGCCCAAGCCAGATGGCAAAGTGCAGCCACGCTGACCCCCAAACGCCGGGCCTGATGACGCAAACGGCGATTCAGCGCAGATGTTAGCATTCTATGTGATTCCGCCACTTTCGAGCCGTCATGATGAACCTCCGCCCATCCGAACGGCAACGTTGGTTCATCCACTGCTTTCAGCATATCGGTAAAGAAACGGGTATGCTCCGGCTGGCTGGTTCCTAGCCGGGCCTGCGCCACTAAATGACGGAAAGGTGTCGAAGCCGGCAGGCTGTCTCCCCGCCCGGCCAGATACGCCTGTACTTCACTGTTCATCACCTCCAGCGTGGTATGATCACCAATCAGATGATGCAGCAGTTGCAGCAGGATCCAGCGGCCATCGGTATTCTGAGCAATGACAAAACGCAGCAATGGCGCTTTATTCAGGTCAATACGGTGCTGGCGCGGATCAAAGCGTTGAGCTAATTGGTCACTGATCGGCCCGTCAGCCGGATCGAGTGTCAGCTCTGTGATGAATAAAGACACCTGACGACAAACGACCTGAGCCGGAACGGATAACCCTTCCCAAATAAAAGCAGTACGCAGAATATCATGGCGGTCAACGACTTGTTGAACGGCACTCAGATAACGGTTCAGCAAAGACCGATCCGCAAAAGCCTGTTGGGTTATCAGGAGGTAAGGATCGCCCTCTTTTGCCAGCAAATGGTGGAACAGAATGCCATCCTGTAGCGGCGACAACGCATAGATATCCTGAATATTGGCAATCCCACCCGGTACTTGTTCAACTATGCAGTCAATCTCTGGCTGAGTCAGATCAATCAGCGGCAGCATCTCCGGCGTCAGCGTCATCGTATCGGGTGTAATGCTGTTTTCAGGTATTGTGATTTCACAATGTTGCGCCAGTGACTGAGCTAAAATGCAGAGTGTCGGTGATTCGAATAATGTTTGAATCGATAAGCCCAGCCCCCTATTCCGTAAGCGTTCAATCATCCGTACAGCGAGCAAAGAGTGGCCACCCAACGCAAAGAAACTGTCATGCCGGCTTATTTGTTCAACCTCCAGTAACTCGCTCCAGATAGTGGCAAGCGCACGTTCCGCTTCCCCTTGCGGGGCTTCATAAACCTGACGAGCAAAAGCATGTTGATCGGGAGCCGGTAACGCCTGCCGATCCAATTTACCATTAGGGGTCAGCGGGAAGGCATCCAGACGCACAAAAGCCGCCGGCACCATATAATCAGGTAAGATAGTCCCCAAATGTTCACGTAGGCTGGTGGCCAGTTCGTGACTCGTTTTATTTGCCGCGATATAGGCTTTATTTGTCACTATATAAGCAACCAGACGCTTATCCTGACCCTCCCCCAGAGCCAGTACCAATGCTTCACTGACTGCCGGATATTCGGTCAAATGCGCCTCAATTTCTCCCGGCTCAATCCGGAATCCACGAATTTTCACCTGTTGGTCATTGCGGCCAACAAAGACCAGATTGCCATCCGGTAGATAACGGACTAAATCCCCTGAACGATACATACGAGCATCGGCATCATCACTAAACGGATCCGGTAAGAAACGTTCGGCGGTCAAATCAGGGCGATTGAGATAACCACGGGCCACACCGACTCCGCTGATATATAACTCACCTACCGCACCCTGCGGTACTGGCTGGCCATATTTGTCCAACAAATAAATGCGTTTGTTAACGGTTGGTTTGCCGATAGGAATGAATCTCCCCGCATAATCTGACGGACAGTTCCAGATGGTGGCACCGACGGTGATTTCTGTCGGGCCATACGCATTGAACAAATTAGCCCGGCCGCATAATGCCTTAAATAAGGCAGAAGCCGGTGTTTCTCCTGCGAAGATTAATGTGGGTTTTATGGCTATTTCCGGCAAACCAGCACCATCATGAAACATAGCCGGAGTCAAACACGCGTGCGTGACCGATTGCTCTTCCAGATAATGCCAGAGACGATGAGCATCCTGCCGGATAGTTTCTGTCGGAATAATCAGCATAGCCCCACTGCTCAGCGCCATCATGATTTCCCAGACACTGGCATCAAAACCAAATGAAGCAAACTGCAATACCCGACTGGTTGCACTGATATTAAGCCGGGTACTTTGTTCCAGCGTCAGGTTAACCACCCCCTGATGCTCAATCATCACCCCTTTCGGTTTACCCGTGGAGCCAGAGGTATAGATCACATACGCCAAGTGCTTAGAGGTCAGTTCAGGGACACTCGGATTGTTGTCAGGCTGGTGGGCCTGAGTATTTGGATCGAGTACAGTCAGTACTTTCAGTGCTTCTTCACCCAGCGCCGACCGACCAGTATCATCCGCCAGCAAAATAGTGGGTGCAGCATCAGTGAGCAGATAAGCCAAACGCTCACCCGGATAGGCCGGATCCAATGGCACATAAGCCCCGCCCGCTTTCAACACCGCCAACAAGCTCACTATTCTCTCTGGTGAACGTGTCACACAAATCGCTACAGGCTGATCTGGAATGACACCTAATGCCATTAATTGATGCGCTAATCGGTTAGATCGGGCATTCAATTCAGCATAACTCACAGTCTGGTTTTCATACCTTACCGCAATGGCGTCCGGAGTTTTTTCTACCTGTTGTTCAAACATCTGATGGATGCACAACTGTTCAGGATATGGCGCTACGGGCGCATTCCAGGTTTCCAGCAATAGTGCCCGCTCGGCAGGTGATAAAATATCCACGGTAGTGATGGATTGTTGAGGACAGTTTACCATTGCCCGTAATAAGGTCTGTAAATAGCCGACCTGCCTTTCAATGGTTTCAGAATCAAATAAGGCAGAAGAATAATTCAGCTCCCCAACAACCTCTCCCGCCTTTTCCGTCAGTTCCAGTTGTAGATCGAATTTAGCGATATCGTATCCCTGTACAACGGGAGTCACCTCCAGGCCCGGTAGTTGCCACTCTTGCGTATCATTCTCCTGCCAGGCAAACATAACCTGAAATAGCGGAGTATGTTCTGGTCTGCGTGGCGGTTGTACGAGTTCAACCACTTGCTCAAAAGGCAGATCCTGATGCTCTTGTGCGCTCAGTGTCGTCTGCCGCACACGCCGAAGTAGCGTCTCCATGTCTAATGTGCCGAATGCATCCGTACTGGATAAATCAATACGCAATGCCAGTGTATTGACAAAAAAACCGATCAGTGGCTCGATTTCCCGCCGATTGCGGTTGGCACTCGGTATGCCAATCACCAGATCATCCTGCCCGGACAGACGCGACAATAATGCCGCCCAAGCCGTCAGCAATATCATGAATAGTGTGCTGTCATGTTGCTGCCCCAGCTGTTTCAGTTCCTGTACCAACGTAGCATCAATCTTTACAGGTATCCGACCGCCACTGAATGATTGTCGTGAAGGACGGGGGCGATCTGTCGGTAATTCCAGTAATATCGGCGCATCAGCCAGCTTACTACGCCAGTAGTCACTGTGCGCCCGCATTTTTTCATCAGAGAATACTTTACGTTGCCAAGCGGCATAATCAGGATATTGAATAACTAAAGGAGGTAATGGGTCAGGCTGATCCTTCACACAAGCCGAATAAAGAGCACTCAGCTCTGATTTCAATATTTCTAACGACCAACCATCAGACACAATGTGATGCTGAGTCAGTAAGAAAACATAATCCTCATCAGCCCGCTGTATGAGTGCACAACGGATTAAAGGGCCACGAGTAAGATCAAATGCTGTTTCTGCTTCCTGTGTGCACAAAATTTTAAGCTGCTTATCTACGTCAGGCAGATTACGCAGGTCATATTGTTTCATCGGCAGAGTCAGTGCCGCTGGCAACAGTTCAATCTGAGGCTGACCGTTAACCGTAATGAAGACGGAACGCAGTGCTTCATGGCGGGCAAACAGACGGTTCAAAGCCTGTTGCCATGCGGTAATATTAAGCTGACCCCGCAAGTACAGTGCCAGCGGAATATGATAGGTATCACTGACGCCATCAAACTGCGCCAGAAACCATAAACGCTGCTGAGCAAATGACAACGGTAAAGGACTATTATTATGACCACGGGGGACGGGGATAATGTCAGATATGTTATCCCTTTCTTCATTACGCTGCGTACTGATTTTCTCCGCAAAGGCTATCAGTGACGGTGAGGTAAATAAGGCTGCCAACGGCAGTTCAACACCGAAAGCCGCAAGGCGATTCATCACCCGTACGGCCAGCAGTGAATGACCACCTAATGCAAAAAAGTTGTCATATCGGCTGATCTGCTCAATGCCTAATAATTCACTCCAGATAGCCGCCAGTGTAGTTTCTGTTTCCCCTTGTGGTGCTACATAAATCTGACGGGCAAATGCGCTCTGTTCCGGTACTGGCAATGCCTGTCGATCCAATTTACCGTTCGGTGTCAGCGGGAAAGCATCCAGACGAACAAAAGCTGCCGGCACCATATAATCAGGCAGAATAGCACTCAGATGTTCACGTAGACGGATAGCTAATCCGTTATCATTTTCTGCCTCAACACCATCTGCCTCAACATCTTCTGTCACAACATAAGCGATCAGGCGTTTTTCCTGCCCGTCCCCCTGTGCCAGTACCCACGCTTCACGTACCGCCGGATATTCTGTTAACCGGGCTTCAATCTCACCCGGTTCAATCCGGAAACCACGGATTTTCACCTGTTGATCATTGCGGCCAATAAAGACCAGATTGCCATCGGGTAAATAACGAGCCAAATCACCCGTGCGGTACATACGCGCATCAACAACGTGAGTAAATGGATCTGCCAGAAAACGTTCGTCAGTCAGATCAGGGCGATTGAGATAACCACGCGTTACACCGTCACCGCCAATATATAACTCTCCCACTGCACCTAATGGCACGGGTTGGCCATTATCGTCCAGCAGATAAAAACGGGTATTCGCTGTCGGACGCCCGATAGGTGCCAATGTATCAGTATAATTTAACGGACAACGCCAATGACTGGCACATACGGTAATTTCTGTCGGGCCATAAGCATTAAACACGGTTGCCTGACGGCTCAATGACTGGAGGAGTGTTGGAATGGGGGCTTCACCCCCTAATATTAGGGTCGGATTCATCGTTAGTACGGGTAAATCCGTACCGTCACGTAACAGAGCCGGAGTCAGACAAGAGTGCGTTACCGATTGTTCTTCCAGAAAATGCCAGAGGCGCTGAGGATCCTGACGAACTCTATCAGCCGGAATAACCAGATTAGCGCCACTACTCAACACCATCATGGTTTCCCAGACACTGGCATCAAAACCAAATGAAGCAAATTGCAATACCCTGCTACCGGAATGAATCCCAAACTGGCTGATTTTATCCTGAATAAGATTGACCAACCCTCGATGTTCAACCATCACCCCTTTGGGCATACCAGTTGAACCGGAGGTGTAAATCACACAGGCCAGATGGTGTGAGGTTAGCGCCAATATCTGTGGGTTATTGTCTGGTTGATTGGGTAAAGCATCGGGTAAGATACTTGGTTCAAGCAAAGTCAGCCCGATAAGCGTTTCTTCACCTAACGCAATGCGTCCGGTTTCATCCGTTAATAGGATTGAGGGAGCTGCATCATTCAGGATATGTGTCAAACGTTCACCCGGATAAGCGGGATCGAGTGGAACATAAACGCCCCCCGCTTTCAGTACTGCCAGCAAGCTCACCACTCGCACCAGAGAGCTAGCCATGCAGATCGCCACCCGTTGTTCCGGTGCCATTCCTAATGCAATCAGTTGATGGGCTAATCGGTTGGCATGAGCATTCAATTCCGCATAGCTAAGTGTCTGCCCTTCATATACCAACGCGGTAGCATCCGGTGTTTTTCCGACCTGCTGTTCAAATAACTGATGAATACATAACTGATCAGGATAGACTGTTTCAGTTGCGTTCCAGTCTTCCAGCAACAATGTACGTTCCGTTTCAGGCAAAATATTCAGTGCCCGTACCGGTGTTTCCGGTGCCCGTTCCAACGCTTCTGCCAGACTTTCCAGCGCCTGTTGCATATAACCACATATCCGATCCGGCTCAAACGGCTGTACTACCTGCGCCGTCAGCCCCAGTGTAGAACCGCCATCCTCTACTGACAGTACAAGTGGATAGTTAGTCCGCTCCTGTTCCCCTAAAAATTCAATCCCCGGTAAGACCTCATGCGGAATAATCGGTTGATCATTATGCCGATAGTTCAACAATGCACTGAACAGTGGCGTACCACCAGCGATGCCACTACAACGTTGAGCCTGCGCCAGTGAGGCATGTTCATAATCCAGTAACCGAGCCAGACGGGATTGTGCCAACCGTATACTGTTATGTACCGATGTATCATCGATGTCCAGCCGCAGTGGTAAGGTATTGATAAACAACCCCATACCATTATCAGCCCCTTCCCCCGCCGCCATGCGTCCGAACAGTACAGTGCCAAATACCACTTTGCTCTGCCCGCTGGTGCGCGCTAGTACCTGTGCCCAAGCCAAATGGCACAAGGTCGCCACACTCACGCCCAGACGCTTTGCCTGCTGACGGAGACGATGATTTAATTCCGGCGACAGCATCCGGTGTGATTGGGTTACCTGCGAACCATCACGATGTATCTCGGTTAAGCCAAATGGCAGCGTTGGCTCATCGACATCAGCCAGCATGTCGGTAAAGAAACGGGTATGTTCTGTCTGATTGCGGTTCAATCTGGCTTGTGCCACCAGATTACGAAATGGTACCGGTACCGGCAAATTATCACCCTGACCGGCAAGAAAAACCTGCACTTCGCGGTGCATGACTTCCATTGTCGTATGGTCGCCAATCAGGTGATGCTGTAACTGCAATACATGCCAGCGACCATCGCTCTCTTGTGAAACGACAAAGCGCAACAATGGCGCCTGATTCAGTTCAAAGCGATACCGGCGTGGATCAAAACAATGGGCCAATTGCTCATTGACTGGGCCATCCGCTGAGGACAAAGTCAATTCAGTGACCGATAAAGGCCCATGACGCCAGACTACCTGTGCAGGTGTAGACAATCCCTGCCAGACAAAAGCGGTTCGCAGGATATCATGGCGATCAACCACCTTTTGTACGGCCGCCAGATAGCGATCAAGCAGCGTACGGTCAGAAAAAATCATCGGATACGCCAGCAAATACGGGTCACCTTCTTTTGCCAGCAAATGATGGAATAGAATACCGTCCTGTAATGGTGACAGGGCATAAATATCCTGAATATTCGCAATCCCGCCCGGTACTTGCTCAACAATGAGGTCAATCTCAGACTGGTTCAGATCAATCAGTGGCAACATTGCCGGAGTGAGCATCGTGGTCGCCGGAATAATCGTATTCGGTGGTATCACTACCGCCTGATGTTGCTCCAAAGTCTGAGCCAGTTCTGACAGAACCGGACGCTGGAATAAATTACTGGCAGCCAGTGTTAACCCCAGACTGTGCAGGCGTTCAATCATCCGTACACCAAGCAATGAATGACCGCCAAGAGCAAAGAAACTGTCGTGTCGGCTAATTCGCTGTATACCCAGTAATTCACGCCAAAGAGTCGCCAGTACCGTCTCCATTTCTCCCTGAGGAGCTTCATAGATCTGGCGGGCGAAGTCGTCTTCTCCCGGAGTCGGTAATGCCCGACGATCCAATTTGCCATTCGGCGTCAGTGGAAACTCATCCAGACGAACAAAGGCTGCCGGCACCATATAATCCGGTAACCGTGTACTCAGGTGTTCACGCAGGCGAGTCGCTAACCCGTGATTATCTTGAGTCAACACATAGGCAATAAGTTGTTTGTCCTGCCCCTCTCCTGAAGCCAACACGACGGCTTCACGTATCGCCGGATATTCCACCAGCCGGGTTTCAATTTCCCCCGGTTCAATCCGGAAACCACGGATTTTAACCTGTTGGTCATTACGCCCAAGAAACTCCAAATTGCCATCCGGCAGATAACGAGCCAGATCTCCGGTTCGGTACATGCGAGCATTTGCTTTCTCACTAAACGGATCGATGAGAAAGCGCTCAGCGTTCAATTCCGGGCGATTGAAATAACCACAGGCTACGCCATCACCCCCGATATAAATTTCACCCGTCATTCCCGGTGCTGTCGGTTGCCCATCCGAGTCCAGCAAATAAACGCGAGTGTTGGCAATGGGCCGACCAATAGGAATAGCGGTTATTCCCGATACTTCCTGAATATGGTAAGTCGTCGTAAAGGTGGTTCCCTCACTTGGCCCATAAGCATTCAATAATTTTTGTGGCGGATTTTTACGCAGCACCTGAGCAATAATATGCGGGTCGAGGACATCTCCCCCAACCAGCAATAACTTAAGCTGAGGCAGCACTGGGGATAACTCGTCAGCCAGCCGGTTAAACAGCCCGACGCTCATCCATAGAATGGTAATACTATGTGCCTGTAACGCCTGAACAAAATCCCGTGGCGTCAGCAACGTAGTATGATCGATAACCACCAGCGCAGCTCCGTTGAGCAGCGGTGCCCAGACTTCAAAAGTACTGGCATCGAAAGCCGGATTAGCGGCAAAAGCAATGCGGTCATCAGATTTAATATCAGCATAACCATTATTAATCACCAGCCGGACAACAGCCCGGTGCGGCACAATGACGCCTTTCGGTAGACCCGTCGAACCAGAGGTATACATGATATACGCTGGCCCGGTACTGGTCCCCCGTAAATCAGGATTGCGATATTCTTCTTTTCCAATAGGTTCTGTTGCGAGAGTAAGACTGAGCCGTGGAATAACTAATTCAGGTGGGATCACCATTTGCATATCAGTCAACAGTAATTTGGCGGAACAATCGTTTATCAGCCAGTTTTTCCGTTCATCCGGTACATTGGGATCAATAGGAACATAAACGGCACCAGACTTAATAATAGCTAACTGAGCTACCACCAATTCAATTGAACGCTCCAACAGAATCGCGACATGATCACCCGGACAAATACCCTGTTCAATCAGTTGAGTCGCTAACTTGTTAGCCTGAGCATTCAGCTCCGTATAATTCAGTATTTGATTGCCGGCAATTAATGCTATAGCAGTTGGCGTTTTTTCAGCCTGTTGTTCAAATAACTGATGAATACATAAATGGTCAGGATACGGGGTTTCCGTGGAGTTGCAAATTTCCGGCAACAGAGAATATTCAGTCTCAGATAAGCCATTAAACTTTCCTGTAAATATGTCATCACTCATTTTTTTTGACGACATATCCACTACCCCAGCTTCAAGAATATTATTCTTGCTGGTCATGCTGTCTTTCATTTTTTTACTACCTCAACGAATCTATTGGATATTTGAAAACTGTTATATCTGTTGTTTTTAAATTTCTTATTTACGTTCAGTGACTATCGCAATTGTTTTTATTTTTCTGGGAAAATAACAACGGGCATACCGAGTGTCGAAAGATACTCAGGAAACATTTTCTCTCAGGTATTAGTTTTTTCTATTCCGGTTAATAATCTGCCAACCAAAAATCAGGCAAAAGTTATCCCCGTCACGACGGAATAAACAGCTCGCTTAATAAATTGGGATAATTTATTTCATTTTTTCCCTGTTCTTAGATAAACGTCTTTGATCTACCGCAATTTTTATTAATAGACGCTTACTTAGACAACTAAATAAAAATGAATTGATTGAATATATCGACAGGAACCCTTGGCAAGTCATTGCTGTATTTTTCACATTTATAATTAATATCAAAAATAAACTATTTCATTTGAAATCAGATAGTTAAAAAATAACAAAATTCTATTTTGTCATTACCAAATTTAGTCAATGATTTAAATCATGAGTAAATTTAGTGCCAAAATGAAACGATCACAATTATAAAATAATTCTCGGTATATTATTTTATATTAATAAAAAACATTTTGAACATGACCCCTTGTTGATATTAACACCTAAAATATACAGTCATGATAATAAAAAATGATATAGATAATCACTTGACAGAATATAACAAAGACTCATCGAGGCGAAAAAACAAACAATATAAATCGCTGTTCTGGCGACGATATCTAGAAATCCTCAGTGTTTTAACATTATAAAAATCAATATAAGAATAAAATAACGTTAACATTAGAGATATAATGCTGCCTGAAAGCCCTATTTATTCACGTAAGGAAAATGTTTCCTGATTTTCCTACGCTGGAATATATGTTGGAAATAACGCTTATTTTATTTTTCACTATTAGAAGGAGCTTGATTTTGCCAGTTACTAATCGACGTAAGTTTATTAAAATCTGTGCGCAAACCGCAGGAGGAGTCTTCGCAATGGCGGCACTACCCGGCAGTATTCGTCTGGCGATAGGCGCAGACAACGGAGCAGTCACCAGCGATGAATTTCTGTGGCTGGAAGATCTACAGGGTGAGACCGCGCAACGGTGGGTAAAGCAGGAAAACCAACGCACCATCGCGCGTTATACTCAGGGGGATAACTTCCGTAAGTTAGAACAGCAGGTACTGAATATCCTTAATAAAGACACTCGGATCCCGTGGGTCAATAAGCATGGCGATTACTACTATAATTTCTGGCAGGATCAGGCTAACCCTCGCGGCCTGCTCCGGCGCACCACACTGCAAGAGTACCGTAAGACCAAACCGGCATGGGAAACTGTGCTAGATATTGACGCACTGGGTAAGGCAGAAGGTACGGATTGGCTCTACCACGGTTTACAGCCTCTGGCACCAGAATATCGCTATTGCCTGATGAAACTGTCACCGGACGGAGGAGACGCTGTCGAAATCCGTGAATTTGATCTGGAGAATAAGCGATTCGTTGAGAATGGATTCAATGTCCCCGTAGCCAAAAGCAGAGTGTCGTGGATTGATAAAGACACCGTGTTTATCGCTACTGATTTTGGTCCCGGTTCAATGACTCAGTCCGGCTATGCGCGAATCGCTAAACGCTGGCAGCGTGGTACACCATTGAGTGCAGCCGAAACACTGTATGAAGCCAAGCCGGAAGATATGGCGGTATTCGCCTATCGTGAGCGCACTCCCGGCTTTGAGCGTGATTATGTAGGCCGTAGTCTGGATTTTTATCGTCGTGAATATTTCTTACTGACAAAACAGAATCAGAAAGTCAGGATTGATATCCCTGAAGACGCAGAAATTAATAGCCACCGTGAATGGCTTTTGATAAGACCGAGTAAAGACTGGGATGTGGGAGGGAAACGCTATCCGTCCGGTGCTTTGCTGGCAGCGAACTTCGACGATTATTTGGCAGGTAAGCGTGAGTTACAGGTGCTTTTCACGCCCAATGAGCAGACAGCGCTGAGTGGCTACAGTAGTACGCGCGATCACCTTATCCTCAGCATTATGGATAATGTCGTAAACCGGCTTGAAGTATTAACGCCGCAGGGTAATAGCTGGCAACGGCAACCTCTGGGCAATCCGGGTAGCATGAGCAATATTTCCGCCACCGGTATTGATGAGGAAACCAATGATTACTTCCTGACTATCAATAATTTCCTGCATCCGGCCTCGCTGTATATAGGCAACCTTGACGGCAGTGAAGCGGAACTATTGAAACAGGGACCGAAGGATTTTGATGCTGACAACTATCAGGTCAGCCAACATTTCGCCCGCTCCAAAGACGGAACCCGTGTGCCCTATTTCCAGATCTCAGCTAAAGGTCTGAAACTGAACGGCAGCAATCCGACACTGCTGAACGGTTACGGGGGCTTTGAAATATCGCTACTGCCAAACTATATAGGCACAGAAGGACCAACTTGGCTGGAGCGTGGGGGTGTTTATGTTGTCGCCAATATCCGTGGTGGTGGTGAATATGGCCCGGCTTGGCATCAGGCTGCACTCATGCAAAATCGCCACCGTGCCTATGAAGATTTCGCGGCGGTAGCGCAAGATCTGATTGCACGAAAAGTCACATCATCAAAACATCTTGCAGCCCGTGGCCGTAGCAATGGTGGTTTATTGGTCGGCAATATGCTGACGCTGTATCCGCAATTGTTCGGTTGTATAGTCTGTGGTGTGCCTTTGTTAGACATGCAACGTTATAGCCAACTTTCCGCGGGTGCCTCATGGATTGCCGAATACGGCGATCCGAGCCAGCCGGATCAATGGGCATATATCAAAACTTTCTCGCCGTATCACAATATTAAGGAACAGGTAACCTACCCGCCCGTACTGTTCTACACCGCAACCAGTGACGACAGAGTCCATCCGTCGCATGCCCGTAAAATGGCAGCACGTATGCAAAAGATGGGTTACCAGCAGGTATATTTTTATGAAAATACCGAGGGAGGACACAGCGCTGCGGCCGATAAAAAGCAGACGGCATTCCAGAATGCAATGATCAGTGAATTTATGTGGTCTCATCTGAACAGCAAGGTGATGTGAACGTAAGGTGAACAGTTCTGCGTTATTAGTTTTGACAATCTATTTTTGAGATGGGGAGTTAGCTACTGGTAGCTAACTCTTTTTTGTAAGGAATTTGAGGTAGGATAAAGAAGGTGAATTACCAGCCTGCTGGCAGATAACCGAACAATGAAACAATGGCATACACTGCGCTAGCCAAATACAACAACACAATGCTGATTTGTAGAAATGGATGCGTAATCCAGCTGCATTGCCAGCATGGAGTATGATCGCCGTATTTCCGCGCACCACGTAAGATCAATATCGGCATGATTGACAGAATCACGCCACTGAATACACCGGCGAAATACAGAGCATTAACAAATGATACGAGTCCACTGTAAGCCAGCACAAACGGAGGTACAGCAACCAACAACAGTACACCGAAACGACGTAATGGTTGTTCGTCATTACCCAGTCGGAACTTATCGAAGATATTCGTCAGGAAACTGCCACCTAATCCCCAATAAGAAGTTAAAATTGCACACAATGCAAACAAGTTAGTAGAGAAGAACGCCCACTCTCCCAACGCTTGTCCCCAAGAAATCGTCACTACCTCAGAGATATTATCTAAACCGTTAAGTGCGATCACAGACATCGGTACCATCGCCAGCAACACAAAGATCACCGCCATGCCAATAATAATCGCTTTCGGTAGTTGTTCTGGTTTATCGGCAAAGCCACGCGCCATTTCCGGCACGATGTACTGTGCCGAAAAACTAAACACCACAACATTGAATAACGGCACCATAAAAAGCCAGTCACCATCCAGCAGATAGCGCATCTGGGTGGTATCTTTCAGCAACGTTGCCACTACTAACGTTAATAGCATGACCAACATGCCAATACTGATAAATTTTTCACCACGACCAATTGCTTTCAGTCCGAGATACAGCACTCCCGCAGCCGGTACGAAGAACAGTAGACTACCTAGTGTCGGTGAGATACCCAGCAGCGATTGCAACAGTTTTCCACTGCCGCTCATATAGGCAGTCAGCGCACCAACGCTGTTGATACACACTGAAAAAAACATCACCCAAGCACCCAGACCACTGACATAGCGTCTTGCCAGCCCGCTAAGTTGTAAGTGAGCGCGGGTTCGTAGAGTAGATTCGGCAACATACAGCATAGTAATGGTGGTCAGTACACCCACCAGCACCAGCCAGAACATCAGCGGCAAAAAGCCGGCTTTTCTTGAAGCGTAAGCGATGGACAACAAACCAGCACCAATATTCGTGCCGACTATCATCGCTACCCCTTCGAGAAAACTCAGTGACTTACCGGGTGCAAGTGTCTCCTCTTCAGAGACAAGTACCGAAGAAATACTGGTATTATCAGAAGACATACATCCTCCTTTATCTCCCGCTGGTGTGACCACCGGGGTAGGTTAGTTTCACGGTGGTCAATGGCTCACATCGATACACAGGTATTTCAGCTCCAGATATTCCTCAATTCCGTAGCACAACCCTCCACACCAGAACCCTTACTGCTTCGCACCGTCGAGCAGATCACATTCACGAAACGGAAACAAATACAATTCAGTTCTTATAATCCGTGTCTAATTAAAACGCTTTTGCTTTTAGATAATTATCCGTATTAGAGTTTAGTGGAAAAAAATAGAGAAAATTCCAAATAGTTATGAAAATGTTAACTCGGTGATAGCTGTGTGATTTTATATAATTAAATCAATAAATAAGAGATTGGAAAGAAGATAGGTATTCAGTGAGTATAGAAGGAATATGAATACCTTTTAGTTATTATCACAGGCATATATGAAAACGCTTAATGACTATTATTTTTCTGCTCATGAAATTAAAGAAGAATACAAAACACTATTTAAAAATCATGAGTTACTCTAAATCCTATTTCTATTAACCTGTTGCAAACAAGGAATATCCGTCGAAAATCTTGCGTTCTGTGCATCACGTTCATAACCTTGATGCTCAGACAAAATATGATAAAGCTCAGGCCTACGCCCATGTATCCAGCGCCTTCCTGTGGACATAGTCAGCAATTCCAAATCAAGGCTGACACTTATCATGATATTTTCAAAAGAAGTAGTTTCTTTAATAACACGGCCATAAGGATCGATAACCATCGCATTACCTGTACGGATTTCTCCATTATCCAATCCAACGCCATTACTGAACAAAATAAATAAGCCATTATCATGCGCTCGTGCAGGCAACCAGCGCATTAACCAGCCGCGCCCATGTTCACCACGAAATGCAGCCTCCAGAGCGTCTGGATTGTTGTACCTGTTTTCCCAGAGAGAAAGCGGAATTGGTTTCATTCCATAAGGGCTACGAGAATTAGTACCTCCTGTCTGGTGTGGTGCCATCAGGATCTCGGCACCAAGAAGCGCTGTTGCACGTACATTTTCAACTAAATTATTATCCCAACAGATAAGAATCCCTACTCTGACTCCCCACGGCGTATCAAATACAGTAAAGTTATTTCCGCTAACAAAATCTGGGTGTTCAAAAGCATGGAGCTTACGATGAACATGGATCTGACCATCCGGCATACATACCGCGTACGCATTATAAATCTTTTTATCTTCTCCCCGTTCAATAAGCCCTGCGCCAATCGCCATTTCATACTGTTTTGCCAGTAAAATAATACGCGCCAGAGATGGACTTTTATCAATCCGCTCAGCCAGCGATGTCACTTCTTCCCCAGTCAGATCAGGGATATGCCAATAACCGGTAATGCACATTTCAGGAAAAGCCAGTATTTTGATGCCCTGCTCCCCGGCTTGATGAATGAACGCCTCCATAATCGATAAGTTATACTGTTTATCATTAGCCCGATGACAGAATTGAACGGTAGCGACCTGAATACTTTGTTTCATCAAAACATCTCCTCAGATAAAAATTGACGAGTATTTCATCAGAGATGACAATGCACTGTATAATCACAATTTTTCCGAATTTGATAACTAACTGGAATGGATATAAAACTATTACGTGCGTTCGTCATTCTGGCCAGACAAGGACAATATCGCTCCGCAGCAGAAGTGCTTTGCCTTACACAACCAGCTCTGACAAAGCAGATTCAAACACTGGAACATCTTATCGGCCTGACGTTGTTTAAACGCGGCCGTCAGGGTGCCAGATTGACGAACAGCGGGCAGTTAATTTTCTCCAGAGCTTGTGAATTACTAAAACAACACGATGATTTCCGGGAGTTTGTGAGCCGTGTAGAGAAAGGAAACGTAGGTAAACTGGTTTTGGGATTTGGTGTATCGGCATTTCAACTTGCTCCAGTTAAGGTCACTGCTTTTCGCAAACTTTTTACTGATATTGAAGTTTCCTTGAACGATATCTCTTCCGATGAACAATACAGGATGTTACTCAATGGACAACTTCAGGCTGGGTTTGTCCGTTTACCGGTACCGAAGAAACTGAATGCCGAACCATTGTTGGAGGAAAGATTAGTTCTTGCAGTAACTAATACTCTTCAAGTAGACCCAACAAATATTCAGAGGGTACTTGATACATATCAACTTCTTCAAATTTCTCCTCATCGAGGGCAAGGGCTGACGGCACAGATAACCAATTTTCTCAGAGAGAACAAACTTTGCGCCAGTACTGTATATGCGGCCGACGATATTCAGACTTTACTGGCGCTGGTTGCTGCCGGAAGTGGTGTTGCTTTACTGCCAGCGGGTGTTAGCCATATTTTGCCCAGTGATGTGAAACTTGTGGCTTTGGAAGGAATACATACTCGATGGCAGATAGGCATTGCTTGGGCTCCGGAGATTAAGGATTGCCTGCGGGATAATTTCGTTAATATGGTGTTGAAATCTAATATTTTGAATTCTGATAATTAATCACAATTTCGTTTAAAGTAGTAAATATGACCTTTCTCGATATTTTAAAAGTTGGCTATGCATAAAACATTAGCCAACTCTTATTATTAGAGATAATAGAGCATTATCGTTGGCAAATTACTTCACCAAAACCTCTGAGGCATCATTTTCGTCCTGCGGTTCTTTTGCCATATGATATGTGGCTAATGCGCCAGCAGAACAAATGAACATAGTGAGGGCAACCCCTGATAGTGTCCCAGTGCTTAATAAACCCACTAATAAGCCGGCGCATCCACCAAACAGATACTGAATCATACCCAGAACAGCAGATGCAGTTCCTGTTTCAGCCGCTGAAACGCTGTTCATCGTAACGGATATACCATTACCGAATAATAAGCTAAGTGTTGCGACTGACATAAATAGCAGTGGGATGACGAAATATATTGATGTCAGCCCCGCCGTTACCGAAATCAACAATAGCATGACAAAAAACAGGTTCGCCAGTAGAGACCATTTCAGTACAACAGCAGCTTTATAGAATTTCAGCAATTTCATATTGATGAAACCAAAGAAGACCATACCAACCGCATTGGCTGCAAAGAAATAACTGTATACTTTAGGCGTGAACCCAAAGTGATTCAGAAAAATAAATGCTGATGAATTTATATAAGCAAACAATGTCCCCATAACAAAACTTGAAGACAATACATTCATCAGAAAATAGGAATTTTTCGTCACTTTAATATACGAATATAGTTGCTTTGATAGACTGCCTGTTTGCCTGCTCTCTTTCGGCAAAGATTCCGGAATAAAACGATATGCCGCAATAAGCGTAAAAAACGATAAAGCAAATAACATCAGGAATATTGCTCTCCAACCAAAAACAGAAAGCAGGATACTACCCAATGGTGGAGCAATTATTGGGCCTATAACAACGATTTGCATCAAAATAGTAAAGAGCCGTGCCGAAGTATGTGCATCGCATGTATCAGATATGATTGCCCGTGGGACGACTAACGTCACAGCGCCTGATAACCCTTGAACAATCCTGCCTATATTGAAAAGCACAATGTCATCAGTAGTCGATGTTAATAAAGATGCCAGTGAAAAAATCAGAATACCTAATAATAAAGGCGTTCTTCGGCCATAGTGATCAATCACCGGCCCCAACATCCCCTGCCCGATAGCTAACCCGACTAAAAACAGGGATAATGAAGTTTCTACCTTAACAAGATCTGTATTTAAACTTTCTTTTATTGCATTAAATGCCGGCAAGTACATATCAATTGCCATGACATCAAAAGCAGTCATTAATGCCAGCAAAAACAGGGCAAATGCCGGTATTTTATTTTGCTCAAATCTACTCATAACCTTATCTAATCTTCTCTTGTGCTGCACGAAAACGATAATTGTACATAAGTACAACTATACACACAACCGAGCTGAACACCGTGGAAGATAAAAACTCACGTACAGTAGCGTTATAAACGAAGGATACTTTATTGGTGGAGTCAATGCCTTTCCGATGAATTTATTGCTTCCCTGCCCGTCGCTGCGTATCCTGAAATTTATTGAGCAGATACGTACTCAATCTGACAAAATTTTGCTGATAAATGGCCTGATGTACTCTTTTTTACTGAAATTAATATCTCCGGTTAATAGAGACTGGAGGAAGAAAGCATCCAGAACAGCGGTGAGCGCTTTGGCTTTTGATTCATCGTTAGTGATGTATTGAGAAATGATGTCTTTTGTTGCCTGCATCCAGTTAACGGCAAGTGGCCTTAAAGATGGCCGGGAGATAGCCGCAACGTAAAGCTCATATTCTGACTTTAAGCGAGAATAGTCTGCGAATGTCCATGAGATGAACTCGGTCAGATTTTCGGCCGGGTCTTCAAATAGAGACTGTTGAAACCAGCCATGTGACAACTCACTAAAATTATTAAAATATTTCCCTAGAGCCGCACTTAACATATCATCCAGTGTTTTAAAATAATACGTTGTTGTTCCAAGCGGAACCCCTGCTTCTGATGCCACCGCCCGATGGTTACACTCATAAATACCATCCCGGCAAATAACGACCTGAACTGCATCAAGAATTTGATTATATTTTGCCTTCCCCTTTGGGCTAAGTTCCTCATACATATCTGCACACCAATCTAATGTCTTACTTTTTAAAAGGTCGTAGAAAATAACATTATTTCAATGAAAGGCAACACACCGAACAGAATTCGGATTTCATCGCGATGATAGGCTTCATCCCTGAAGCCACTTGTCTCTCATCGTTCACGATAGGATTTTATCCATAAAACTGACTGATACTCTCTTTTTCCTGACCAGATACGATGACATTGAGCAGGCGTTCATAATATGTAGACAGGCTATCAATCGTCTCTTCTGTATATAATTCCGGGTTGTAATATAGACAACACTGGATATATTGAGGTGCATATAAGAAATTCATCCCAAGTGATTCAAAAGGAATCACTTCAACTTCTATCAATTCAACATCAAGATTTGGCAATGATAATTTTCCATCCTTAGATATATCAATAAAATCATATAAATTTTTAATATCTATATAATTGAACACAACATTAAAAATATTATCTATTATTTTTTCACCTATAGAGTCAATTAAAGAAGAAATGTGGGCACTTGAATTATCTATGGCACTATAAGTATATTGACTGATCTGATTGATAATTTCTTGCAGACTCATTTCTTTACTTATGGTCGACTTGACCATAAGGTCATCCAAAAATAATCCTATTGTTTGATACATTTCTATGCGAGGACGATCAGCTTTTGGTGAAGAAGTAATATGTTTAGACTCCCCGTAATGCATAAAAAGACAAGTATGAAACAACGCCATAAACAACATATATGGCGTAATATTATGATCTTCACAATATTGTAAAGCAACTTTATTTAGTGAATCGGGAATTTTAATTAAACGGGTATGAGACCGATATTTTGTCGCCACATGTTTGCTGAAGGAAATTGGAAACTCGCGTTCAGCAATAACATCTGAAAATTGTTTATGCCAAAATTCAATCTGTTTTTTAACTGCCTCAGTAGTATGACTTTGTTGTGAATCATAAATATAACCAGAGTATTGCATGGCAATTGGTGCTAACGGATTTTTTTGTCCACGTGAATAAGCTGTATATAATTGTTTAAACTCATTCATAATGATATTGACAGACCATCCATCGGAAATAATATGATGGAGATCAATCAATAATACCGTTATTTTTTCTGATATAGGCAGTAAGAATGTCCTGATTAGTGGACCATTGTAAACATCAAAAGGCATTCTTAATTTAGTTTGCCAAAGTTTATTAACTTCAATACCAATTTTTTCCTTCGCCATTCCTTTTGAAAACTCTTCGATAACTTGAAGGTTTATTTTCATGCTGTTATCAGGCTGTATGAAGATCTGTTCATCTTCCTTATAAAATTTAAAACGTAAACTTTCATGTCGCTCTAAAATGGTATTTAAACTTTTTTCCAAAACACTGTGATCCAGCTCTCCCTCCATTAGTAGAGCAATTGGTACGTGGAGACAATCCTCCAATAATTTTTCTTCAACAAAATACCAAAACATTTTCTGACTATAAGAAATAGGCATTTTTCCATTAGATATTTCGTGCTTATCATTGTTGCGAATCTCATCCCGAACAAGGTGTATTTTGGTTTGTTCTTCTGAATCAAGCTGATTAAGAAAATCAATCAACTCTTGTTTATGTTGTTTCCACTTATTGAGCAATTCAGTGGGAATGCTGTCACAACTGGTTTCATATTGTAACCTATTGTTAACAACAAATAGAGTAATCCCCTGCTCTAACGCCTCATCCACAATCTGCGCTGCTTCTATCATATTTCACCTCTTAAAAATTCCTGAGATGAATCTTGCTCTGCCTGAAAATGTTTTCTTTTTTCTTTGAGCAGATGAATAGTGATAATTTGCGATAATTGCTCAAGTGTCGGATGTTCAAACACACTTCTTAATGGTACTTCTATTCCTAAATCGTTGCGTATCGAACTAATAAAACGAGTTGCCTGAAGTGAGTGACCTCCGAGAGTGAAGAAATTGTCATAAATGCCGACTTGATTAACGTTAAGTAATTTTCTCCACAACTGGCTGATTTTAATTTCTATTTCACTTCTTGGAGCGACATAGGTTTGCCGGCGTAAATCATCTTCATTTGGGACTGGCAGCGCTTTTTTATCCACTTTGTTATTTAACGAAAGTGGCATTCGTTCCAGAGGAATATAGAGGCTGGGAACCATATACTCTGGCAATTGCTGTTTCAGGGTCGATTCCAGTAATTCTGAAAGTTCGCCATTAATGGCAGAGATTTGCGGATAATTCGCCAGATGTACCTGATTGTAGTCAGTACGCGCCAGCACAGGAGGTAATTCGCCACGGCTGAAAATAATATCCAGTAAATCAGGTTGCTGTTGTGACCATGTAACGCCACACTGATAACCGCATTGTTCAGCATATTGCAGTAAGGATTCGAGTTCCTGAATCTGTTTTAATGCTTGTGGAGAAAAGCTGCTGGCATTTTCCGGAGGTGTGATTATCTGGTTAGCCGACCAGTGGCGCAGCCCTTCTGCCAACACAAACTCATCTTTAACTCTGGCATTAGGAATACCTGAAATACCAAATGTCTCTTCTGTTCCTGCCTGTAGTCTGTTTTTCAGGTTTTCCAAAGAATCAAAATTGTGCCAAGTTATTGAACGTTCACAGAGAGATCCTGTATTTTCATCTCTTTTATGTAATATGACGTCATAGCGATAACGCATCATTTCATTGTCACCCACACCCCGCTTCACCAGAATATCAACCCGGCTGATTTCTGGGTAACGTTCCGGCAATTGGGCAAAATAAGTTGGGCTGAGTAAAAATTCCGGTTCCTGCTGTAAACGCCGTTGGATACGGTTTGCCAGCGAACCCACCTGAATACGTTGTCCATTGAGACGACTTTGTTCTATTGCTGTAGCGTGGGCGGTTAAGAGATCTAAGTTGCGGATATCGCCCAGCAGTATTTTTCCTCCTGATGTCAATGCAGGTATTATTTGCTCAAGCATTTTTTCCAGATACTGAACATTAGGGAAATACTGGACAACGGAGTTAATTACGACAGAATCAAATTCGCCCGCATGTAGTGTTCCTGAATTGAGCGCATCCCCTCTTCTGAGTTCCACATGTGACCAGCCACGCTGTTGCAGGATATGCTGGTGACGATTTAAAACCTCAGCCGATATATCGGTAGCAACTACTGATTCACACTGTTTAGCATAGCGGTACAACAATAATCCACTGCCACAGCCAATTTCCAGTAAACGGTGAGGATTCAGGGAGTCAATCCGCTTCATTATGTCAGCTAACCATTCTTCCATTTGTTCAACGGCAATTGGCTGTTCAGTGTAACTGTTCATCCAGCCACCGAAATCACTTTCTGCTGTCACTACCTCACTTATATCTTCTTTCTGGGTACTATCCATTATGGGTTGACGGTATTGCTCATCAAAAATTTCTGTCCAGTTATTAACACTGTGTGCGTTAAATTCAATGGCTTTTTCACCTAACCACTCTGTGCTTGGGCAAACATATGCAATGAGTTTTTTATCTTCATCCTGACCATAAGCGATCACAACAGCACTACTTAAGGCGTTATGCTTACTCAAAACAGATTCTATTTCACCTAACTCTATACGATGACTACGAATTTTAACCTGAGAGTCAATGCGACCGATAAATTCCAATTGACCATCGTGTGTCCAGCGAACTAAATCGCCAGTACGATACAGTCTGTTTTCCCGCTCATTCGTTGAATGCGAGCTGAATGGATCGCGAATAAATTGTTTTGCTGTGATTTCCGGTGAGTTGCGATAACCCCGTGCCAATTGAACACCACCGATATGCAACTCTCCGATAACTCCCATAGGAACCAGATTACCTTCTGGATCAAGAATACGCATGACTACGTTAGGTAAAGGTTTTCCAATAGTAATGCGTTCATCAGTTAATAAAGCCGTAGTAACGATAGAAGTACATTCTGTCGGGCCATACACATTGAACAATTGTCTATTCTGTGACCATTGAACAGCGATTTGCGGTAGCACCGCTTCACCGGCCAGAAGTAGTGTTGAAACAGAATGCCATTTATCAAAATTAAGATGAGGAAGCAATGCAGGTGGCAAGACTGCATGGGTTATCTGATGTTTTTCAACAATTTCATCCAACAATTCAGGGGAACGCCGCTGAGTTTCAGAAATAAGATACAGTGTTGAGCCATAGGCTAATGTCATAGACATTTCCAAAATCATGGCGTCAAAACTCCAGGAGGCGAACTGCAATACATGAATATTTGAGTTAACGTCAAATAAAACATCCTGTGAGAAAGCCAGATTAACCCACCCTTTATGCTCCAGCATAACGCCTTTCGGTTTGCCGGTTGAGCCAGAAGTATAGATGACATAAGCCAGATTATTTTCTGTCAGTGGATATGGCCGCTCATTCTCGGTGATATTAACCCTAGGCATTTGTTGTAATTGCAATTGTATCGTATCAGTATCTAAACAAATGACTTTCTGCTGCGTGATAGGCAGTTTTTCTACTTCTTGCGTTTCAGTCAGGATAAATTCAACTTCACTGTGCTCTAACATGTATTGGAGACGGGCTTTCGGATAGCTAGGGTCTAAAGGTACATAAGCCCCACCCGCTTTAAGAATCCCCAGCAGTGCTACAACCGCCTGTAATGATCTTGGTACACAAAGCGCAACTAACGTATCCGGTTTAATACCCTGCTGAATCAAGTAGTGTGCTAATTGATTGGACTGCTCATTTAACGACTGATAACTCAGGGAATCAGTACCAAAGATCAATGCATTCTTTTCAGGGTGTATTGATACCTGCTCTTCGAAGAGTTCGTGGAAACATTTTCCGGTTGGATAAGGAACCTGTGGCTCGCCCCACTCATGAAGTAAGGTGTTTCGTTCAGAGTCTGCCAGTAATGGAATATCATGGACTGATGGTTCGCTGTTACCGGTATGATGCTTCATCACATTAACAATGTTAGTCAACAACGTTTCGTAATTGGCTAGTAGTCTGTCAAGGGTAGCTATATTGAATAGGCTGGTATCCGCGATCCACTGAATTGATAGCTCACCTTCACTTTCTTCTTCATATATATGGACTTCCAAATCAAATCGGGTTGTCAGAAGCGAGCGCTCACCATCTTCAATCACACTGCCTTGATCCAGTGTTGTATTGCGCTGGTTATTCTGCACAGCAAACATAATCTGGAAAATAGGGTTATGATTTAAGTTTCGTTCCGGGCTAAGTTTTTCCACCAGCATTTCAAAAGGCAGATCCTGATTTGCATAGGCATCCAGAATAGTACGGCTATTCTGTTTTAACAGTTCACTGAATGTCAGCTGACCAGATAAATCCGTCCTGATTACCATTGAATTGACGAAAAAACCAATCAGGGACTCTGTATCCCGGTGTCTGCGCCCGGCCAGTGGCATGCCAACCAGAATATCCTTCTCATTACTGTAGCGACTCAACAGTACGGCAAATGCCGTTTCCAAAAACATAAATAATGTCACGCCCTGTTTTGCGCACAGTGCCCTGATTTCCTGAGTCAAGCTCTTTGAAATACGCTGTGGATGTAAAAATCCTTCAAGATTCTGTTTTTCTGGTCGAGGATTATCCAGTGGAAAGTGGTGAACTAACGTCGCACCAGATAATTGGTTTTGCCAATAAGTAAGTTGTTTTTCCAGTATATCGCCTTGCAGCCATTCTCTTTGCCAACGAGCGTAATCAGTATATTGGACATTTAATGGTGGCAGAGGGTTTTCTTCACCCCGGCAATATGCCCGATATAGCGAGAGAATCTCATGAAGAAAGATCCCAAGTGACCAACCATCACAGGCAATATGGTGGATCGTATAGAGAATTATATAATCATCTTCTGCCAATTTTAGTAAGCGAAGACGTAGCATCAGGTCTGTACTGAGGTTAACAGGTTGCTTCCATTCATTTTCACCGAGTTGTTTAACCCGATATTCTTGCTCGGTTTGTGAGAGTCCGGTCAGATCGTAGTGTGTAATGGGCAAATCATAAGAATCTGAAATCACTTGACGTGGTTCGTTATCAATTATTTTAAAATGAGTACGCAAGGATTCATGGCGTTTTAGCAATGCTCCTACTGCCATTTCAAAGGCTTTAATATCGATTGATTCACGTAATCTGAAATCGCCAGAACAGTTATACTGAGGGCTACCTTCAGTGAGCTGGTCAATTAACCACAAACGCTGTTGAGCAAATGAAAGTGGATAATGTTCAGCACGCTCATAACGAGGTATATCCTGTAATCGGTGATTATCCGATTCTTCTTCTGATTCAAGCTGAGTCAGAAAATTAATGAGCTCTTGTTTATGCTGTTTCCATTCTTCAAATAATTCAGGAGGAATACTATCGCGATTGGTTTTATATTTTAGTTTATTATCGCTAACAAATAGAGTAATCCCTTGATTTAAAGCTTCATTCACAATCTTAGCTGCATTTTTCATATATGACCTTCCAATAGTTTTTGTGTTGTTTCTTGCTCAGTCTGGAAATGTTTTCTCTTTTCTTTAACAAGGTGGATCTCGATGATCTGTGATAACCGCTCAAGTGTCGGATGTTCAAAGACACTGCTTAGTGGTATTTCAATATCCAGTTCATTGCGTATTGAACTGATAAGGCGAGTTGCCTGGAGGGAATGACCGCCCAGAATAAAAAAGTTGTCATGAATACCGGGCTGACTGATACCCAGCACTTCTTCCCATAATTGGCCAATTTTTTTCTCTATTTCATTTCTTGGTGCGACATAAACTTGTTGGTGAAAATCACTGCTATTCGGCGCTGGCAACGCTTTTTTATCCACTTTGTTATTGAGTGTCAGTGGCATTTGTTCTAGAGGAATATAAAGGCTGGGAACCATATATTCGGGTAATTGTTTTTTTAGTGCAGATTCGAGTAATTTTGAAAGTTCAGCTTTAATCACTGAGTATTGGGAGATATCTTCGGTATCAAATTGCAAGCCTCTTTCTTCCAGCCAGCTGATAGTCGGGCAAACATAGGCAACCAACCTTTTATCTTTGTCTTCTCCATATGTAATAACTACAGCACTACTTAAAGCTTCATGTCCATTCAGTGCGGTTTCAATTTCTCCTAACTCAATCCTGAATCCTCTTATCTTGACCTGAGAGTCAATCCGACCGATAAATTCGATATTGCCATCAGATAACCAACGGACTAAATCTCCCGTTCGGTATAAACGTTGAGGCTGGGATTCATCCGTTTGTTCATTGCAATATTGAATAAATTTAATTGCGTCCATTTCAGGTGCGTTCAAATAGCCGCGTGCCAGTTGAGCACCACCAATACATAATTCTCCCGCAACACCAATAGGCACCTGATTACCTGATGGATCAAGGATACGCATAAGAATATTCGGCAACGGTTTCCCGATTGTAATTTTTTCATCGGTTAATAAGCTTGAAGTCACGATGGCTGTACACTCTGTCGGGCCATATACGTTAAACAGCTTCCTATTCTGTGACCAGTGAACAGAGAGTTGTGGAGGTACAGCTTCTCCCGCTAAAAGCAAGGTTGAAACAGAACACCATTTGTTAAAGTTCAGGTAAGGCAGTAAAGCCGGAGGTAATACAGCATGGGTGATTTGGTGTGTTTCAACGATTTCGTCCAGACATTCAGGAGAATGCTGCTGGGCTTCTGAAATTAAGTAAAGTGTTGCGCCATACGCCAGTGTCATAGATATTTCTAAGATCATGGCATCAAAGCTCCATGACGCGAACTGTAATCCCCGGCTATGCGTATCAACACCAAATAATTCCGCTTGTGACAGTGCCAGATTGACCCATCCTTTATGCTCCAACATAACGCCTTTCGGTTTTCCGGTAGAGCCGGATGTATAAATAACGTAAGCCAGATTATTTTCCGTCAGCGGGAATGGGCGTTCAGTAATATTGTCGATAGGCATTTGCTGCAATTGTGCCTGTATTGCCTCGGCATCCAAACAGACAACTTTCTGCTGACTAATCGGGAGTTTTTCTATCAGACTCGTTTCTGTCAGAATGAATTCTGCTTCGCTGTGTTCCAGCATATATTGGAGACGGGATACCGGATAACCAGGATCTAACGGTACATATGCACCACCCGCTTTAATGACGCCCAGCAGTGCAACTAATGCGCGTATTGAACGGGGAATACAGAGTGCAACTAATGTTTCTGGTTTAATCTTTTGTGCTATCAGATAGTGTGCCAGCTGGTTAGCCTGTTGGTTCAGTTCCTGATAACTCAATGAATCACTGCCAAAAGCAACGGCGGTTTTTTCAGGATATCGGGCAGCTTGTTTCTCAAATAACTCATGAAAACAGCCACTATTCTGATTATATTCCTGTCTCCCATTCCATTGGGATAAAGTATGTATTTCAGCTTCAGCTAGCAGTGGAATATCATGAACGGAAGGTTCTTTATATATCAGTTCTGAGCCGGTACGTGGTTTCATCACGCTGACAATATTAGTAAGCAGCGTTTCATAACTGGCAAGCAATCTTTCAAGCGTAATATCGTTAAACAGACTACTGTCATAAACCCATAAAAGGGATAACCCGCCACCCTCTTCTTCATAAATATGAATTTCTAAATCAAACCGGGTTTTCAAAAGTAGACGTTCTTCGGTCTCAATATTATTATCCCGCACCAATGTCCTATCCCGCTGGGTATTTTCCAGCGTAAACGCAATTTGGAACACAGGGTTATAATTTAGATTCCTTCCCGGACTGATTTTCTCTACCAACATTTGAAATGGCAGATCCTGATGTTCATAAGCATCGATAATAGTGCGGCTATTTCGCTTTAATAATTCACTGAATGTAGGCTGGCCGGATAAATCGGTTCTGATTACCAGTGAGTTAACAAAAAAACCAATCAGAGGTTCAATGTCATGATGAGTTCTTCCTGCAAGTGGCGTTCCGACCAGAATATCTTTTTCATTACTGTAACGGCTCAGTAAGACAGCAAAAGCCGTCTCCAGAAACATAAATAATGTGACTTCATGTTGGTGACATAACGCTTTGATCTCCTGCGCCAGATCTTTTGAGATATGTTGTTCTTTAAGAAGCCCTTTGAAACCCTGTTGTTCTGGCCGTGGATTATCCAGTGGAAAACGGTGCAACGGAGAAATACCTGATAACTGGTTACTCCAGTAATCCAGTTGTTTTTCCAGAATATCCCCTTGCAACCAGTTTCGTTGCCACTGAGCATAATCACTATATTGGATTTTTAGTTCTGGTAACGGGTTGGTCATTCCCTGAGAGTAAGCCTTATATAATGTGATAAGTTCATGGATAAAGATTTCTATTGACCAGCTATCACAGGCAATATGGTGAATGGTATAGAGAACGACATAATCATTTTCAGCTCGTTTTATTAGCTGAATACGTAACATTAGATCAGCACTAAGATTAAAAACCTGGTTATCCTCTTCTTTGCTGAGTTGTTGAATATGGTGTTCTTTCTCATTTTCAGAGAGCATCGTCAAATCATGCTGAATGATAGGTAAATCATAGGAAGTCACCAAAACCTGCCGTGGTTCGTTATCTATAACCTTAAAGCAGGTGCGTAATGCTTCATGACGTTCGAGTAATGTTTTTACCGCCGCCTTAAAGGCATTTACATTGAGCTTTTCCCGTAATCTCAGATAGCCGGGGCAGTTGTATTGAGGACTGCCATCAGTAAGTTGATCGATAAACCACAAACGTTGCTGAGCAAATGAAAGTGGATAATGCTCAGCATTGCGATTTCGTTGAATATCCTGCAATTGATATGTTTGTGTTTCTTCTTTTGCATTGAGTTGTTGCAGGAAATCGATCAAATCTTGCCTATAGTATTTCCACTCATTTAATAATTCCTCCGGGATATTATCTCGGCTGGTTTCATATTGTAATCGGTTATCAGCCACAAACAGAGTAATCCCTTGATTTAAAGCCTCATCCACAATTTGAGCGGCATTCTTCATATGTCACCTTTTATATGAAATAATTTAAAACATATTTTATTAATCTTTTTATATAAAAGATTAATCCATCAAATGAGTTTGTTTTAATTATTTTTTCAGAAGGATAAATGACCTTATATTTTTAATATGAGCTTTAACAAATATTATAAGGCTATTTTTCTTGCGGATTTAAATGGAGCGAGGTTGTTACTTTTATGTTTTTAAGGTTTAGATTGTTTTGTTGTATTTTTTTCATGGCACTCAATTAATAATTAAGGATCGATTGATGTTCATCTTAACATACCATCATTAAAATCCATCAAATTTATTGTTTGACTTGGTTATCAAAAACAAAATGAAAGCATAATATTTTTTAATAGATAAACAATTATAAAACCTATATCAAATATGATAATGAAAAATGGAAAACAAACCTCATCCATGAGGATGTTTTTGATTGTTATTTACTCATCCCTTTGTTAATTTAGATTTTATTCTGAATATTTTAGTGATAAAAATTACTTATTCGCTCTTTTTTCCGGCCTGATACAATAACATTCATGAACTTTTCATGGTTCACCCACAACCATTTTTATGGTGAAATTTTTCACCACAAAATATAATTAAATTACACTATCCTAATAAATAGAAAAGGTTCTCGCCTTCACATGATCAATTAAAAGTCAGAGCATAATTAGAGAGTCATTTTAGGAATTAAAAAAAGAGCCTTGAATGATCATTCAAGGCTCTTTTTTTAATTTATGGGTATTTATGTTTATAGTGCGCGTAAGATTGCATCAACACTTGCTTTTGCGTCACCAAATAACATCTGTGTATTCTCTTTAAAGAAAAGTGGATTTTGTACGCCAGCATAACCGGTATTCATCGAACGCTTGAAAACAATCGCATTTTGCGCTTTCCAGACTTCCAATACAGGCATTCCCGCAATCGGGCTGTTTGGATCTTCCTGTGCAGCCGGATTAACTGTGTCATTGGCACCAATAACCAGAACAGTATCTGTTTCAGTAAAATCATCATTGATTTCGTCCATTTCTAAAACGATATCATAGGGTACTTTGGCTTCTGCCAATAATACATTCATATGACCCGGCAAGCGCCCTGCCACTGGATGAATACCAAAACGAACATTGATCCCTTTTTCTCTCAGTTTTGCTGTGATGTCATGTACCGGATATTGTGCCTGAGCGACAGCCATACCATACCCCGGTGTAATAATGACTGAAGTGGAATTCCTCAACAGTTCAGCGACCTCTTCTGCGGTTGTTTCGCGATACTCCCCCATTTCCTGATCGTCGCCCATTGAGACGCCATCACTACCAAAACCACCAGCAATAACGCTAATAAAGGAACGGTTCATCGCTTTACACATAATATAAGAAAGGATTGCCCCTGATGAGCCGACTAAAGCACCTGTTACTATCAACAGATCATTACTCAGCATAAAACCAGCGGCAGCAGCGGCCCAGCCTGAATATGAGTTCAGCATGGAAATCACAACCGGCATATCTGCCCCGCCAATAGAGGCGACCAGATGCCAGCCAAATGCTAAAGCAATCGCAGTCATGGCTAGCATGACAAAAATTTGTAAACCTTCACTCTCCGTTTTGATAAAGATAACCATCAGTACAAAAGAGACAACTAACGCGGCCAGATTAAGTTTATGGCGATGAGGCAGCATTAGCGGCTTTGAGGAAATTTTTCCGCGTAATTTGCCAAATGCCACAACTGAACCAGTGAAGGTTATTGCACCAATAAAGATCCCAAGGAAAACTTCTGTCAGATGAATGTTTTCCATAATGGCTTCAGCAAAAATATCATGAGCCATAAAACTGTTGAAACCCACCAGAACAGCCGCCAGACCAACAAAGCTATGTAAAATAGCAACTAATTCCGGCATTTCGGTCATCTCTACTTTCTTAGCGAGACGAATACCAATAACTGCACCAATAATCATCGCCAGAATAAGCCAGCCCACTTTCCCTGTATCAGGCCCCAAGATAGTCGCTATCAGAGCTATCGCCATCCCGATGATGCCAAAGATATTACCTCGTCTCGAGCTTTCATGACGTGAAAGCCCGGCAAGACTGAAAATAAATAAGATAGCAGCAACAATGTATGCCGCAGTGACTACTCCGTTCGACATAAGTTACCCCTTACCCTTTCCGAAACATTTTCAGCATACGTTGCGTAACAGTAAAACCACCAAAGATATTGATACTGGCAATCAGCACTGCGATGAAAGAAAAGAAACTGACCCAACCACCTTCACCTATTTGTAACACCGCTCCGACAACAATGATCCCAGAGATAGCATTGGTCACTGACATAAGTGGAGTATGTAATGAATGACTGACATTCCAGACAACGTAGTACCCAACCACGCAAGACAGAGCAAAGACGGTAAAGTGGGATAAAAACTCTTTTGGCGCAACATTGGCCAGCCAGCCAAAAAGAACGATCACCAGCGCCAGTAATCCATATTTCAGCCACGGTGATTTAGGCTTTTCAACCGGTTTATCTTCTTTTCTGACAGGTTCAGGTTTGGGAGGTTGCGCTGAGACCTGAATTGGCGGCGCTGGCCATGTGATCTCACCATCTTTAATAACGGTAACGCCACGGATAACAACATCGTCGAAGTCAATAACAATCTCACCGTTTTTCTCTTTGCACAGCAGTTTCATCAGATTAACGAGATTGGTGCTGTACAGCTGTGATGACTGAGTAGGTAAACGGCTGGGTAAATCAGTATAACCAATGATTTTGACACCATTATCTGTCACAACAAGTTTATCGGCTTGTGTCAGTTCACAGTTTCCGCCATTTTGTGCGGCCAAATCGACAATAACGCTGCCTGCTTTCATCGATTCAACCATTTCTTTGGTAATCAGTTTTGGTGCTGGTTTCCCCGGAATTAATGCGGTTGTAACGATAATATCCACTTCTTTTGCCTGAGCAGAAAAAAGTTCCATCTCCGCCTTGATAAAGGCTTCTGACATCACTTTTGCATAACCGTCTCCGCTACCGGCTTCTTCTTTAAAATTCAATTCAAGAAATTCAGCGCCCATGCTTTGTACTTGTTCCTTAACCTCAGGACGAGTATCGAAAGCACGAACCACAGCACCAAGACTACCGGCTGCTCCAATGGCGGCAAGACCTGCAACACCGGCACCAATGATCATAACTTTAGCGGGTGCCACTTTACCGGCAGCTGTAATTTGGCCAGTGAAAAAACGACCAAACTCATGAGCAGCTTCAACAATGGCACGATAACCAGCAATATTCGCCATTGAACTTAACGCATCCAGTGACTGAGCGCGGGAAATTCTCGGGACTGAGTCCATTGCCAGAACGGTAATACTGCGTTCTGATAACTTATCCATTAGTTGAGGGTTTTGTGCTGGCCAGATAAAACTGAGTAGCGTAGCACCTTCCTTCATTAAGGTAATTTCGCTCTCTTCCGGCGCGTTGATTTTAAAAATAATATCGGATTGCCAGACTTCATGATTTTCTGCAATCACAGCACCTGCTTTTTGGTAAGCATTGTCATCAAAACTGGCTAAATGCCCTGCTCCCGACTCAACGACTACATTAAATCCCAATTTCAGTAATTGCTCTACAGTTGACGGTGTGGCAGCAACTCGAGCTTCATTGGGGTATCGTTCTTTTGGTACACCAATATGCATAATGTTTCCTTCTCTAAGAATGAAATATTGCTGATTATTACCTGCTGAAGCTAATTTAACGATTCGATTGTTGTTATTACTACTATTAGTAAAACCTATCAATGAGATTTATCAACAAAGCATCAAATGATAACAAGTGAAACAATATCCTTTAGTAAATACAACATCGTAGATAATGGTTTTTGTAGAAAGCAAAACAACCCTTAATGTAAGCCATGATGATTTTTATATAAATCGCTATTTTTATTAAAATTATCAGCGGCATCTACCAAAAATAGGTAAGCAGTTATTTAGATAGAATAAATTTTTGCGACAATTAACATTGTTACATGCAATAATTGCAATCTATGTGATAAAGAACAATGTTCAGCACGTTATAAATATTTTAATGCGCAGGCGAAAGGATTTTTTATGAAGCTGAAAACCTCGATCATCGCAACAGCGATGTTCTCCTTAACGACAATTACCACGGCAAATGCAGCGAAAGAATTAACACCAGAGAAAGCTGCTGAGATTAAACCCTTTGAACGAATTACAGTAACCGGGCGTTTTAATGCGATCTATGAAGCAGCAGATGCTGTTTCCCGTCAGGCTGATAAAAAAGGCGCTGATAGTTTCTATATTCAAAGTCTGGATGATTTTAATGGAAGCGGTAATTTACGTGTGGTTGCTGATTTATATCATAAGGATGCAGAAAAAGTAGATAAGACGACTCAATATCGTATTTATCGGGGAATCAAAGAACTGCCTAAAACTGAAGCTATCATTCTGGAACCTTTCGATACAGTAACCGTGAGCGGTTATTTCCCGACTGACCCCGATCTGAAAGAAGCGCTCGCCAAAGCAGCCAAAAAGAAAAATGCTGCGTCCTTCTTTATTGCCCGTGATATTGCACCAAACAATGGGGGCAATCAAGTTGTCACCGCTTATGTCTATAAAGAAGATGCACCAAAACGTCAGGTTCAATCTAGTAAAGCGGTGATCCCGGCCGATTCTGAAGCAGGACGTCAGGCTTTAGAACAAGGTGGAGAAGCTGCTGAAAAAGTAGAAATCCCGGGAATTGCTTCATCAACATCAACGAGCAATATCGTGGGCCGTTTTTTTGAAACCCAGTCATCAAAAGGTGGGCGTTACACTGTAACCTTACCGAACGGAACAAAAATAGAAGAACTGAATAAAGCCTCTGCCGCTCAAATGGTACCTTTTGACTCTATTACTTTCTCCGGTTATTACACTACTGCACCTGAAGTGTCTTATCAGGTTGCTAAGCGTGCCGCAGAAAAAGGGGCAAAATATTACCATGTTACCCGTGAGTGGCAGTCTAATGGTGGAAACGTTACCATCAGCGCCGACCTGTTTAAATAACAACCTCACCGAAGAAGTATGCATTAACGATGTATACTTCTTTTATTCTCCCTCTTCTGTTATTACGTTATATACATTCCGTTTTTCCAGATGCCTCGTTGTTGGCTACCCTCACTCAGCCCAGTCACCGTTTTTATCAATATACGGTTATCTATGCTCCCGGGATGAGTTCCCTTGTCGCCGAGACGCATATTGAAATCCATTGTATATATATCTCTTTTTTGTAATACCTATAAAATTCATTATCTGACTTTTAGTTAAACAATTCCCCAAAATGTTTATCACTTGTTTATTAAACGTAAAATAAATTCTATCTTATTAATAATGTTTATTATATGAGCATTAATCTGGCTTTTGAAAACATATCCCTGTCACCTTAAAAATTGCCTCTGTTAACCGTATCACTTCTATATGACTGACAATCCGATGAATATTAAACGGCGGAAAACTATTTTTGTTTATTTCATTAGGAAATGAAGATTTTTATGCATAAATTTTGTGTTTTTTTGCATAATTTTCCATTGCATACAGCCCTTTCACTCCGTAAAATCCCCCTGTTTTTAGATTTAACCACTGAATATTTCTGCATTCCATCGCATGGATGCAATAAATGTCCAATATGTGTTCGATATTCAGAATAAGTGTTCTGGCTAATCGTGTTGATTTTATCTGACTTTTAGGAACGTATCTTTGGAAAAAAAATTAGGCCTTACTTCTCTAACCGCATTAGTTTTCAGTTCAATGGTTGGAGCGGGCGTATTCAGCTTGCCACAAAATATGGCAAACGCAGGAAGCCCCGCTGCCTTAATGATAGGTTGGGGGATCACAGGCATAGGCATTCTCTTTTTAGCCATTTCTTTACTTTTATTATCTCGTTTGCGTCCTGATTTGGATGGCGGAATTTTTACCTATGCCAGAGAAGGTTTTGGTGAGTTAGTCGGGTTCTGCTCTGCATGGGGATATTGGTTTTGCGCAATCATCGCTAATGTTTCTTACTTAGTCATTGTCTTTGCGGCATTAAGCTTTTTTACTGACACAGAACATTCTGTGATTTTGGGTGACGGAAATACCTGGCAAGCGTTGATCGGTGAATCTGTTTTACTTTGGTTCGTTCATTGGCTTGTACTCAGAGGTGTGCAAACAGCTGCTGGTGTCAATAAATTAGCGACAATGGCCAAACTATTACCTTTAGGGATATTCATCATTCTGGCCGTCATTGCCTTTAAAATGGATGTATTTACATTCGATTTTACTGGTATTGAGATGGGAGTTCCTGTCTGGGAACAAGTCAAAAATACCATGCTGATCACTCTCTGGGTTTTCATTGGAGTTGAAGGTGCGGTTGTTGTTTCAGGTAGAGCTAAAAGACGTAAAGATATTGGAATTGCAACCCTACTGGCTGTGATTTCAGCGTTAGGCGTTTATGTGCTGGTTACCCTACTCTCTCTGGGTCTGGTTACCAGACCAGAATTGGCTGCAATACGTAATCCTTCTATGGCAAATCTGATGGTAGGATTAATTGGTTCGGCTGGCCAATTCATTATTGTTGCCGGTTTAATTGTGTCTGTCTGTGGTGCTTACCTAAGCTGGACAATCATGGCGGCTGAAGTCCCTTTCATTGCTTCTTTACATAACTCATTTCCTAAAATATTTAGCAAGCAAAATGATAAAAAAGCACCAGCATCTTCATTGTGGATCACAAATGGCGCTGTTCAGGTTGCTCTGATTTTAATCTGGTTAAGCGGAAGCGATTACAACACCCTACTTTCTATCGCATCAGAAATGGTTCTTGTACCTTACTTTTTAGTCGGTGCATTTTTAGCAAAAGTTGCTTTTGAACGCAGTAACCGTGCCTTACTATTTATTGCTACAGGTGCCTGCATGTATGGTTTATGGCTGCTTTATGCCTCTGGCTTAATGCATTTACTGCTTTCAGTCATCCTATATGCACCAGGATTACTTGTTTTTCTATATGCACGCAAGCAAATGGATGATAGTAGTAGACTGAATAAATTAGAAAAATCTGCAATTGCTATTCTATTATTGACTACAATTCCTTCTACATGGTTACTGATGCACTAATACTTACAGTGTATTTTCTAAGTTAGACCCTTTGCTAAAGATAGGGAGAGAAGTTGTTCTCTCCCTCCTACAATCCTTAAAATATCTCTTTCTGTTTTCCCCTACTCCATTTTTTGTAAGAAAGTGTTATTAAGCTTTTTGTACTCGGTATTGATGAGTGTTGTTTTAGATTTCTTTTTAAGTATGTTGTAACTAATAACGTCTTTAATTGAGGATAAAATAATCTATACATAAATATTTATTTAGTTTCTTTGTTGTGCTCTTTTTTGAAGTATTCATCACACAAATCATGTCATACCAGTTATTATTAACAGCTAGTTAACTTGAGTTGGCTTTAAGTCTTGGTTTTTTGAAAAAAAATGGATTAAGTCTCTGACTAATGTCAAATATCAGGCATTAATGCTAATTTTGGGACTTGCGTCACAAATAAATAATATTTAGTTAAATATATAGGAAAAATATAAAACCACAAAAATAAGCACTTTTATCTTCATATTTATTTTCTGAGATTTCCCGAAATTAATAGTTAATCTTATAAGACAGAATAAAAATACATTCACGATTGAAAAATATTCTATTTTCTGAATTACAATTCTATTAATAGAAAGTTGGCAGAGTAATGTTTCGAATATTGTGCTTTGTCGAGTTATTATTTTGATCTTTGGTAATTGATCGCTACTATATGCTTTGCAATATCTGTCGGATAGAGAACTTTGGTATCTTCTTGTACCGTCTTTCAGATATCAACTTAGACTACTCATTTGCTGTATTATATTTGTACGGCTTTAATGTTAATTAAATCAGCTATATCCCTGTTGTATTCATACACCAGGGATGGGATATATTAAAAATGAAAACCAAGTTAATTATTTCATCCTTATTCATTTCTTCTGTATTTATGCCTATGGCACATGCCGAAGATGGACAAATCAAATTTAAAGGAAAAATAATCTCTTCTTCATGTGAAATTACTCAAAATACCAAAAATCAGACCGTAAATATGGGAGAAATTAGCACTACCTCATTTAACGGAATCGGTAGTACCGCAGCTGCAACACATTTCAGTATTAAACTTACTAAGTGTCCAGACGCTAATAAGCATGCTAGTGTTAAATTTGATGGACAGTCTGATAATATTAATAAAAATCTTTTAGCGCTAGAAAATACAGCCCCTGGAGCTGCTGATGGTATTGCTATTGGCATTTATGAACCGAATAGTAACACTCCAATTCCCATGGCGAGATCCTCTTCTCAAAAAGACATCAAAAATAATGGTGCTGAGCTGGAGTTTGTTGCTAGGTATGTTGCAACTAAAGCGACAGTGACTCCGGGTACTGGTAATGCAATAGCTAACTTCACCATCGATTATAACTAATAATATATAGAACAAGAGTATCTAATTAATAACTATTACCATTCACTATAACCAGTGAATGGTAATAGCAAACCAATTACATTAATTAATATATAACCATAATAAATAATATTATTGGAGTGCCTATTTTGAAATATTTTCGTATTTTGATTTTTATTATCATCTGCACATTCAGCATTAATACTTCTTTTGCCGGTGTCGTTATCGGTGGCACTCGTGTTGTTTATAACGGCGACAGAAAAGAGGCATCCATCTCTATCAATAATCCGGAAACAGATATTTCTTATCTTATTCAATCCTGGGTTCAGGGAGAGAATGATGAGACTAAGACACCGTTTATTGTTACTCCCCCACTTTTTAAATTAACCGCCGGAAATGAGACCGTATTACGGATTATAAAAACCGGAGATAATTTACCCACTGACAGAGAATCCTTATTCTGGCTAAATGTTAAATCTATTCCAGCAACCGTAAAATCTGAAGAAAATCAGTTACAAATCACTGTAAGATCACGCTTTAAAATATTTTACCGCCCTGCCCAACTGGCAGAAGATGCTTCTATCGCCTATAAGGCACTGAAATTCAAGGTTGAAGGCAACAAGCTGACAGCCGAGAACCCTACACCATACTATGTTTCTTTTGCTTATCTTGGCATTGGAAATGCTTCAAAAAACCATGAGATCCAGACAGCCGGTATGCTCCCTCCTTTTGGTCAGCATAGTTGGGATATTCCTATTAAAAATATCAAGTATGTTTCTTGGAAAACCATTAATGATTTTGGCGGAATAACACCAGAAGAAAAGCATATTTTTTGAGTATAATTTTCATACAATCTATCAGGACTAGAAAATGATTATGGATAACAGCCGCCATTGTCTTCAATACAATATTTCTGATAATTTGGTGTTATTTTTCAAACCAATGAAAGCACTCTTATGTATATTGGCAACAATATGGCTTTTGCTTTCCGATAAGGTTTACGGAGATGACTATTTCAATATCAATGCACTGGAAACACTTTCCGGCTTTCCTGAAGATATTGATCTGTCAATCTTTATGCAGGACGATCAACAACCTCCGGGTCGCTATTGGGTCGATACTTATCTAAACAGAGAAAAAATAGATACCGGTAATGTTGAGTTCGTTCTGGTCAATAATAAGTTATCTCCCAAAATTACGCTAAAACAGCTAAAAGAGATGGGAGTCAATGTCGGTTTGTTCCCAGCTTTAGCGGCGTTATCAGCAGAAACGGTAATCACCGATCTTAGTCAGTATATCGATTCTGCATCATCTTCTTTCGATTTTAACAAGCAGCGTCTGGATATCAGTATTCCTCAAGCTTCCCTGCATAACAAAGTCAGAGATTATGTGCCACCTCATTTATGGCAGCAGGGATTGACCTCCTTACAAGTTAATTATAGTTATAGTGGTTCAACTAATTGGCTGAATGGTCAATCAGGTTCAAGCAATAATAGTTTTCTTAATCTCAGAAGTGGTGCCAACTGGGATGCCTGGCGTTTGCGAAATTACGCCACTTACAGTAGCCAGAGCAATCAATGGAAAAGCCTGAATACTTATCTACAACGTGATATTCACTCTCTAAAAAGCCAATTGACTTTGGGTGATAGTTATACCCCCTCACCTATTTTTGACGGTTTTCAGTTTCGCGGTATGCAGCTGGTCTCAGATGATAATATGCTGCCTGATAGCCTGAGAGGTTTTGCTCCAACGATACGGGGGATTGCGCAAAGTAATGCTCAGGTGTCTATTAAGCAGAATGGTTACATTATCTACGAAACCTATGTTCCTCCCGGCCCTTTTATTATCAATGATCTGTACCCCACAACTGCCAGTGGCAATTTAGAAGTTATCGTCAAAGAAGCCGACGGAAAGGAACATCGTTCTGTACAACCTTTTTCGGCTGTACCGGTTATGTTGCGGGAAAAGAGTCTGCGCCATTCTCTGGCATTCGGAAAATACCGTTCATCTGCTCAACATAGTAAAACACCTTATTTTGTGCAGGGTACAGCCAGTTACGGGCTTTCCAATAATGTCACGCTATACGGTGGAACAATTTTCTCAAAAAATTACCAGTCTGTTGCTTTGGGAACCGGTTACAGCCTCTATGATTGGGGGTCATTTTCTTTTGATGTAACACATGCCAAATCAGAATTAACTTCAGATACCCGTGCTTCCGGGCAATCATATCGGTTTCAATATGCAAAAGATCTTACCCTGACTGGCACTAGTTTAACGATAGCCGGTTATCGTTATTCGACCCACGATTTCTATGATTTCAAAGAAGTTAATGAATTTAATATTACAAGTAAGAATCGCTACAACACCAACAAACGCAGTAAACTGCAAATGCATGTTAACCAATCTTTAGGTGATTTAGGCGGTGTTTATTTATCTGCATTTCAGCAGGATTACTGGTCACAGAAAGGCTATGAAAGGAATATCAGTGCCGGTTACAGTAATAGCTACAATTCTGTCAATTACACCCTGAATTACTCCTATAGTAGTTTGCCCGGAACGAATCATAAAGATCAGATTGTATCGCTCAGCGTACAAATCCCTCTTGATCGCTGGCTGAAAAATAGCTGGGCCAGCTATAACCTGACTAGTAATAAAAAAGGAGAAACATCTCATCAGGTCAGCTTAAGTGGAACAGCACTGGAAGATAACAATCTGGCTTACAGTATTCAGCAAAATTACGATAACCGTAACACAGGTATTGGTGGAAACCTTACTACAGAATATAAAGGTGCTTATGGTCAGGTTGGCGTGGGTTATAACTATAACAGACAATCCAAACAGTTAAATTACAGCCTCAATGGTGGAGTCGTCGCACATCCCTACGGTATCACTTTCTCTCAATCATTGGGGGATACATTAGTGTTAGTCCGAGCCAATGGCGCTAAAGGCATTAAAGTCCAGAATCAGACTGGGATTGCAACTGACCGGAGAGGTTATGCGATTGTTCCGTATGCCAGCAGTTATCGCAAAAATCGTATCTCTTTGGATACCTATTCAATGGGAGATAATGTTGATATCGATATCAGCACACAAACTATTGTCCCCACTCAAGGTGCTCTGACACTGGCCGATTTCCAGACCCGCATTGGTTATCGCGTTTTGCTGAATCTTTCTCACAAAGGAAAAGAAGTTCCATTTGGCGCTACAGCCACATTAGTCCAGCAAAATGAGTCAGATGAACCCAGCAGTACTATTGTCAGTAATGATGGACAGGCCTATATGAGTGGTATTCCTGAATCCGGTCAGATATGGGTGAAATGGGGTTATAAAGATACTCAGGAATGCCGGATTAATTATCAGCTCCCGGAAACAACACCAGAATCAGGTCTGTACATGCTGGATGCCACCTGTGAATAACAACTATTGATCATATGTCTGATATTTTTACCTATTATGGAAATGAATTATGGTTAAGGGCTTAAAATTATTATTGGCGAGTATATTTATCATCGGCATGATGAGTAGTTTTACCAGTCAGGCCGATTATGGAGGTTACTCATGCCACTTTATGCAAGGATTTACCGGCGATGAAACAAAAATTTCTTTTGGCGGTAATATCATAGTGTCAAAAGATCATCCAATCGGGACAACCATCAAAGAGGTGTTTTTAGACCAATTAAACAGAAAGGGCTATATCGCTCACTGTAATTTTCGAGTTCCTACGTCATGGGATCCACCCGACTTTCCGAAGGCACACTACAACTATGATGCTATTTATGAATCAGGTGTACCGGGTATTGGTATTAGAATAAATAATTGGGGACCGACTGGTTATGGTATTGACTGGTTTCCTAGGTGGTCTGACAATCCATTTACATGCTCCCCTCCTCAAAGAGCTAGTCAACCATATTATTACTGTGGTGAAACATGGGGATATTTAACAGTACAATTAATCAAAATTGCACCAACCACAGGTTCAGGAAAAATTGAAGGTAGGATTCTGACTCGAGCCAGAATGGGACATAGTAATATCATTCATACTTTTTATTTAGAACAAACGAATATTATTACTCCTATTCCGAGTTGTTCCCTAACACATAAAACAACTCTCGTTAATATGGGGGAAGTTAAAACTAGTGAATTTCGCGGTATGCATAGTGCTACTCGGACAAAAGACTTCAACTTAGAGCTGGACTGCGATGCAAATGCAAAAGCCACTATGAGACTGGATGGACGTCCAGCAAAAAATGGTTATTCTAATATCTGGGCATTGGATCAGGATAGTGACAATGTCACCGCAAAAGGCGTCGGTTTACAAATTATTTTTCTCAATCGATTCCTATCACAAGGTGAACACATTGTCCTTAATCCTAGTGATCAGGTAAGACATTTCTCTCTTCCGATGAAAGCCCGTTATATTCAGACTGAACCACAGATAACACCGGGTAAAGCCAATGCAACAGCGACGATTACACTGACTTATCAGTAAGTAATATTTCAGCTGTATTACTTTTCAGATGGTTGCATGAATTAGCATGCAACCATTTTTATACTCATAACAGGCCCAATATTGAGGGTAATAATACTATATACCTTTTCATAATAGTGAGAGTATCCGTCATGCTTATATTGTAATTCAATGAAGTTATTATCAAAGCCTACAATACGAATTTTTATTCTTAGTATTTTGCCATCTTTACTTAATACAATATCACCTCGATGCAAATATTCAACTTTACGCTTAGAACCGTCAGCCATATTGGATGACGATCGGATTATATTCTAATTTATTAACTGAAGGTTCAACATTAGGTGCAGAACTAAAAGTAAATTCAATCGGGATTTGATCATTAGAATCATTTTCATCCGCTGTCATTATTTTCCCCATAATAATTAATGCATATTCACTATTATTAGCCCAGCAGATATTACCAAAATCCGCGTATCCTTTATCTTTTGAAAAATCCCACTTAAGCGTTCTACCATTACCCTCGATCGTAACATGTTGCAAAAATTTATCCTGACTGATGTCACGTAGTTTACATGTTCCCCCGGTATTTATTCCTATTAAAGTAAAATCAATCATTGATTGATCAGGTATTCCATTATTAGTTACTATGGGTTTCTCGAATGTGACTGAACCAATTACTTCTAGTAGAATGTGAGTTTGATCGCTCGGTTTGTCTGGCGTCATTGGACCATAATCACATTCTTCATGAAAGCCCTGCTCTGGTTCAGGATCGGCCCGATTTAAACAAATAATAATCGTTGTTTTATGGTCTTGCCTTAAGGCTGGATCCTTAGGTTCAGGAGCAATATTCTCCATTCTCATTGGAATGTCTGCACTTTTACTTGATGTATGAAAAGGTCCATACGGTATTCCATTTAAATTAAACTGGAATACCGCATTAGCTTGTATAGGAGATTGATCAATATTATTTGGTTGGTCTGGAGTATGACTTTTTGCTTCCGTTGTATTAAATCTCACACTTTTATTTTCAAGACGATTGGAGCCTGAAGCGATCAGTTCATTAATCGAGCCATCCTCTGTCACAGTATAAACCATCAGCATATCTTGAAAAAATACAGGGATACTGTCATCTGGGTAATGAATTGAATGTGAAACCTCACCAGTAACATAAGTACGATCGGGCTTTGCATATTTAACAACAGGCTTACCTAAAAAATGTGAAGGTTTATTAGCATCTTCTGAAAGCTGTATATTCCTTCCACTCATATAGGTAGTTTTTTGTCTTGCTTTTATAACTTCAATATCACTAAAAAAATCAGGATGACTTTCTTTTGTGATTCCATTCAACTTCAAAATAGAAAGATAAGCTTTTTCATTTTCCGGAACTGTAAGATCAATAACATGGAGTTCTCCTTTACTATTTTCATGAGCCTCCTTAAAAAATTTTTTTACATTATCGTGTTCCTGTGGCGACAACTTATTAATGTCAACAGAAGCATGACAAAATGATACCGCCATCAATAAAAACAAAAAGGGCATTAAAAATCTCTTAATTACATTCATGGATTTTTCCTTATAAATTAAATTTAAAAACACAAAATACAAATGTCATAAAGAAATAATTTCAAGAAAAATCACGCAATAGTTATATAAATTACAATTTTAAATAAATTCACAATATCATGTTTAATTACTTGAATAAAAACAATGATTACCTGCAATTAAAAAATACAGATATTTTTTACCTTAACAATAAATAAAGTAATTTATAGTCAACAATTCATAATATTAGCAACACATGGGGTTTATGGAAAATGTCATAAACCGAGTGGAAAATTAACAAATTTCAGAATAAACCATTCCTTGCCAGTATCATAGATTGCAATAAAATGTGCAACAACTATATTTAAAAAATTGGTACTGGATAATAGAGTTAGCGTGTATTTTAAAAACAAGTATGGAATACAAAAATATAAGGGCTTATAGTGTATTAATCATTATACACTAAAGCCCCTAAATAATTACGCGGCAATATTCTCCATCGCCTGCAAAATACGCTTATCAGATATCGGATATGCCGTTCCCAGCTGTTGAGCAAACAGACTGATACGCAGTTCTTCAATCATCCAGCGGATTTCTTTTACTTCCGGTAACTGTTTTTGCTGAACAGAAAGCTTAGCCAACCATTGCTGCCATTGTTGCTGAATATATTCAATCCGGCTCATATGCGCTCTATCCCTGTTTATATCAATTGCCAGTTTTTCCAACCGGCGTTCAATTCCATTCAGGTAACGCAGTACGTCTGCCAGACGTTTCCAACCGTGGGCGGTGACGAATCCTTTAAAGACCAGACCAGAGATTTGCGCTTTGATATCAGATAGTGCTAATGCCAGAGAGATATCCACCCGCCCTTTCAGGCGTTTATTAATGGCAAATACCGTTGTCAGGATCTGCTCGACCTGTTTGGCAATCTCGACCACTGCATCATTCAAATCAGCCCGGACTTTATCCTGCAAATCTGAAAATGCCTGTTCATTCCATGCCGGACCGCCATTTTCTGCAATTAATTTGTCCACTCCGCAAGAAATACAGTCATCAATCAAATCCAGAACTTTTCCATATGGATTGAAATATAACCCCAACTTGGATTTATTCGGCAGTTTTTCATGCAGGTATTTGATCGGTGATGGAATATTCAGCAACAGTAACCGACGCGTTCCTTCCCACATGGCATTAAGCTGTTCAGATTCAGTTTCAAACAATTTGATACCGATACTGTCTTTTTCATCCACCAGCGCCGGGAATGCTTTAACCGAATAGCCCCCTCGTTTCTGCTCATAGCGTTCAGGTAATTCGCCAAAACTCCAGATATGCAGCCCGCTTTGTTCAATGCCATCATCTGCTACGGCTGAAAGTGTTTCCTGTACTTTATCTTTCAGTTTCAGCTTCAGTGCCGAAAGATCTTTCCCTTCCGCCAGCGTTTTGTTTTTCTCTCCAATAACACGGAAAGTCATTTTCAGATGATCCGGAACCTGTTCCAATTGCCAATCATCGCGTGACAACGTCACTCCAGTCATGCGACGGAATTCTTTTTCAAGACTTTCCAACAATGTTGCTTGTGGCTGAGTTACCCGCTCCAGAAATGCCTGTGCGTAATTAGGTGCTGGTACGAAATTACGGCGAATCGGCTTCGGTAACGATTTAATTAATGCTACGACGAGTTCTTGACGAATTCCCGGAATTTGCCAATCAAATCCCTCATCTCTGACCTGATTTAATACTGGCAGCGGAATATGCACCGTGACACCATCAGCGTCTGTCCCCGGTTCAAACTGATAAGTTAGACGGAATTTTAAATTATCCTGATACCAGTAATTCGGGTAATCCAGCGCACTGACTTTATTAGCATCCCCTTTAATCAACATGCTCTTTTCAAAATTGAGCAATTCCGGCTGATCTTTGCTTACGGTTTTCCACCAGCGGTCAAAATGGCGGGATGAAACTACGTCCTTACCAATCCGCTGATCATAGAAGCTAAACAAAGTCTCATCATCCACCAGAATATCCCGACGGCGGGATTTGTGTTCCAGCTCTTCGACTTCTTCACGTAATTTGAGATTAGCACGGAAGAATGAATGACGGGTTTGCCAGTCTCCTTCTACCAGCGCATGGCGGATAAATAATTCGCGGCACAACATCGGATCAATCTGACTGTAATTGACCGGACGTCCCATCACTATCGGCAATCCATATAATGTAACTTTCTCTGATGCCATGACTGCACCCTGAGATTTTTGCCAGTGTGGTTCGCTGTAATGACGCTTGATCAGATGCGATGCCAGAGGCTCTATCCATTCTGGTTCGATGCGGGCAGCAATGCGTCCCCAAAGGCGGCTGGTTTCCACCAACTCCGCCACCATTCCCCATTTAGGCGGTTTTTTAAATAATCCCGATCCCGGAAATATAGAAAAACGGGCGTTACGGGCACCGGTATATTCCTGTTTCTCGACATCTTTCTGACCGATATGGGATAAAAGCCCGGTCAGTAACGCAATATGAATACTGCGGTAATCCGCTTCCTGACTGTTAACCGGAATACCTATCTCTTTGACTACCTGCCGTAATTGCGTGTAAACATCCTGCCATTCTCTGACCCGCAGGTAATTCAGATAATCCTGACGACAAAGTTTGCGGAATTGAGAACTGGAGAGTTCTTTTTGCTGTTCTGTCAGAAAATCCCACAATTTCAGGAACGCGATAAAATCTGAGTCTTTATCAGCAAAACGGCGGTGTTTTTCATCCGAAGCCTGCTGTTTTTCCAGTGGCCTTTCCCGCGGATCCTGAATAGATAATGCCGCAGTAATCACCATAACTTCACGCACACAGCCATGAGTTCTGGCTTCCAGTACCATACGTGCTAAACGGGGATCAATCGGTAACTGCGCCAACTGCCGCCCCATTTGTGTCAGTCGATACGTGCCATCGGTTGAAGACTCGGTATCGATAGCACCCAGCTCTTCCAATAGCCGGACACCATCCTGAATGTTGCGTTTATCCGGCGCTTCGACAAACGGGAATGCACTGACATCCCCTAATCCAATCGAAGTCATCTGTAAAATAACAGATGCCAGATTGGTACGCAGAATTTCAGGATCGGTAAATTCCGGGCGGGATAAATAATCATCTTCAGAATAGAGTCGAATACAGATCCCGTCAGAAACACGGCCACAACGACCTTTTCGTTGATTAGCTGATGCCTGAGAAATTGGCTCTATCGGCAAACGCTGGACTTTGGTTCGATAGCTATATCGGCTGATACGCGCATAACCAGTATCGATAACATATTTAATCCCCGGTACAGTCAATGAAGTTTCAGCGACGTTCGTGGCTAGAATAATTCGACGCCCGACATGAGACTGGAAGATCCGGTTTTGTTCGTTATTGGAGAGACGAGCAAACAGAGGCAAAATTTCGGTATGCCTGAAATTCTGTTTACTAAGCGCATCAGCAGTATCACGAATTTCACGCTCTCCGCTCATAAATACCAGAATATCACCCGCACTTTCGCGGCCTAATTCTTCTACTGCATCAATGATAGCTTCTAGCTGATCCCTATCACTGTCATTATCATCCCCTGCTATTGGCCGATAACGTACTTCCACCGGATAAGTGCGGCCAGAAACTTCAATAATAGGCGCATTACTGAAATGACGAGAAAAGCGTTCAGGATCAATAGTTGCTGAGGTAATAATCACTTTCAGATCGGGACGTTTCGGCAATAACTGACGTAGATATCCCATAATAAAATCGATGTTCAGGCTGCGTTCATGGGCTTCATCGATAATCAGTGTATCGTATTGTAATAACAACCTATCCTGCTGCAATTCCGCCAGCAAAATACCGTCAGTCATTAATTTGACCAGTGTATTCTCACTCACCTGATCATTAAAACGAACCTTATAGCCGACCGCTGAACCCAGCGATGTTTCCAGTTCATCTGCAATACGGCTGGCCACTGAACGGGCCGCTAAACGGCGGGGTTGGGTATGCCCGATAAGCCCTTTAACACCCCTGCCAAGTTCCAGACATATTTTAGGGATCTGGGTTGTTTTACCAGAGCCTGTTTCACCCGCAATAATAACAACCTGGTTATCCCTGATCGCTTTATAGATATCATCTTTTTTCTGGCTAACGGGCAGGTTTTCAGGGTATTTGATCGTAGGACATGCCGTTTGACGATTAATAATTTTTTGTTTTGCTGCCGTAATATCCGCAGCAATAGATTGTGTTACAGCCTGCAAGGAAGCCTGATTTTTTATTTTTGCAGCTCCCTGCAAACGTTTTCTTAAACGGAACTGGTCGCGCAACGGCGTGTGCTCAAGTTCAGCGTATAATTCAGCAATCGTCGCTGTTAAAGGTAATTCCACGGTGATAAATCCTTGTGACGTTCTTAATTGAGTAGTGCTGTTTTTCTGAAAAGCACTTTATTGTCAAAATTTCTTTTACTATCAAGATATTCTAGTAAATTGAGTTATAGGATAGGGTTTTAGTACTGGGCTATCAGAAGTGTAACATATCTTGAGTATTTCAATGTACTGCATATAAACGCATTTATTTCCCTCATCTTTCAGGTTAAAAACTGATGGCTCAATCTGATGTTCAATAATTTTGAATACAAACCTCGAAATATTGCGCTATTTACTGAATAACTATCCCATTAAAATGCCTGACCTATAGAAACCGTTGACAGTGTATTAGTTACAGTAACGAATTAAGGAATTAAAAATGAATAAATTACTGGTTCTGAAATCCAGCATTATGGCGCAAAATTCACAGAGCAATAAAATAGCAGATCATTTTATTGAGCAATGGTCAGCCAGCTATGCAGATAGTAACATCACCATCCGTGATTTGGCTGAGGAACCTGTTCCGGTGCTGGATGGGGAATTATTAGGTGCTATGCGTCCAAGTGGTGCTGAACTGACAGAACGTCAAAAAATGGCTCTGGCGTTATCTGATGAATTGATCGCCGAATTAAAGGCAAATGATGTTATTGTGATCACTGCGCCAATGTACAATTTCTCTATTCCTACACAATTAAAAAACTACTTTGATTTGATTGCTCGTGCCGGCGTTACCTTCCGTTATACTGAATCAGGCCCAGAAGGTTTGTTAAAAGGTAAACGTGTTATTGTACTGAGCAGCCGTGGAGGTATCTATCAGCAGACACCAAAAGATTTGATAACGCCACACCTACAGATTTTCTTGGAGTTTATTGGTATTACTGATGTTAAATTCGTCTTTGCAGAAGGGTTTGCATTGGGCGAAGAACTGGCACATCAGGCACACCAAAATTCCCACAATGCAATTGTTGAAATTATAGAAAAAATAAAGCAGGAACAATCCGAAGAAATTGCAGCTTGATTGTTGCTACTATTCTGTTGCTACTAACGGTGCGTGCCAGCCTAAAAATGGCACGCTTTATTTCTTCAACCAATTACCATTAATACCACGCACATATTCCCCTGCCCCTGCACGACTAACCAGCTTTTCACCTGCTATTCTCGCGACCTGATCGGTAGTGATATTGTTTTGCGCCGCAATTTCCGCATACCTTTTTTCCCGTTCACTATTGATTTGCTTAACCACGGAAAGCGCATCCTGAGTATTCCTGACAGGAGCCAGATAGCCGCTGAATGTTTCACCTACCAGACCTTGTTGTTTTGCTTCATCCAGCGTCATACTCATTGCAAAAGAGCTAAACAGCAGAGTTAACCAAAGTATTACTCCTATTTTTTTCATATTCACACTCCTTAGAATAAGTCAGAGTTATTTTTGAGCATATCTTCAATCTGCCGATCGACTTTAATATGAATTTCATGCTCAATTTTCACATTCATATTAATATTGATGGGCTTATCTGGTGTTGCAACTTCCAGCCTGACACACCCAGCCAAACCTATACAGATGAACGTCATGCCGCTGATGGCCATCGTTAATCTGAACCCATGCTTTGTTATCATTTATTATTACTCCCGGTTAAAAATCCCAAACTAGCCCAGTTCAACGATAATTCTACGGTACAGAGCAGAGTATTAAAACACAGTAATTTATTAGGGAGTTCGAATCCCATTGGATATATAACTTTTCTCCTATAATTTCCACTTGCTTTTTTCTATACAGATTGCTAAAAACTTAACCATTATGAAAATTAAATCAATCTTCATTCTGGCCATGCCAGCTCAACAAACTACCACCACCGAAACCACTAGGTTGTTCGGGGGGTAGTCTCGACAGAATTTTAAAAAACCCTCTGAGCGACTCGCCAGAGGGTTTTTTCATACCTGCCTTACGCGTTTCGCTCAGAGTTTCATAACAGGAGAAGCTATGAAAACTCATCGTGAGATTGCACAACAACTTGATTTATTTCATTCAGAACCCCAAGGGCCGGGAATGATTTTCTGGCATCCGAACGGCTGGCGGCTATTTCAAAATATCCAACAGCATATGCGGAAAATTTACCAACAGCATGGCTTTAAGGAAGTCCGCACACCTCAGTTTTTGAAAAAAGAGTTATGGCAGACTTCCGGTCATCTTGCTATGTACGAAGAAGATATGTTTTTCGGTGGCGATCAGGCAGGTATGTCTGATTATGCTTTAAAACCAATGTCCTGTCCGGCGCATATTTTACTGTTTAAACGCGGTGTGCATAGCTACAGAGAACTCCCCATAAAACTGTTTGAATTTGGTCTTGTCCATCGTAATGAACCCTCTGGCGCTCTGAATGGCTGCCTACGCCTGCGCCAGTTTACTCAGGATGATGCTCATGTCTTTTGTGCGTGGTCACAAATTCAGGCAGAGGTAATTAATTTTCTGAGTAGAGCTAAACTTGTATACAGCCAGTATGGTTATCATCAACTTTTAGTCAGAGTTTCTACTCGGCCAGAATCTGCCCTCGGCGATAAAGTTTTATGGCAGAAAGCTGAACAAATATTAATTGATATATGCCAAGAGCAATCTGTTGATTTCGAAATACAAATCGGTGAAGGCGCATTTTATGGCCCCAAAATCGAACTGGCTCTTAAAGATAATATGGGGCGTGAGTGGCAGTGCGGAACAATACAGCTGGATTTTAACCTTCCCGAGCGCTTTGATATTGCTTATACAAATTCGTCTGGTGAGAAAGAACGCCCGGTAATTTTACATCAGGTCATATATGGCTCAATAGAGCGTTGGATCGGCATATTGCTGGAAAGCACTCAGGGCGCCCTGCCAGAATGGATACATCCATTACCCGTTGCAATCGCAACAGTGAGCAACGCAGCTATTGATTATGCCAACGCACTGGTTTGTTCACTCAACTCTGCGGATTTGCCTGTATTAGCTGATCATAGTAATAGTTCTGTTGCTCATAAAATCAGGCGATTTCATCAGTTGAAGATCCCCAATATTCTGATTGTCGGAGAGCAGGAAATGAAAACAGATCAGGTTGCTCTGCGTCGGGGGAAAATTGTCTCTATCGTAGGGAAAGAGCAGCTGGTTGAGCAGTTGAGGGCTTATAGAACTATATGATGGTTTTTAATTATGTGCGGTCATTGAGAACTCAATGACCGTTTTTTTAATCTGTGAACGCTCATTCCGGTAACATGATATTTTTCTCTAACCATTCCTCCAAACTACTGCCAAATCGCAGGCTGCGCCAGAGCTGAAAGATATTCTCTTCATGCCGGTAGCTTAATCTGACTTCCCGCTTTTTATCCACGACGGGATTAACACCATTTATCTCTGAATGCATGACCAAAATACCCAGATTATCCAGTGTTACATTTGCTTTAGAGTGGCTGATTTCCAAATATCGTAGCCAATCCATCGCTAACCCTGCCGTTAAATCATTTTTTCCTATCGAATCAACCGTATCTTTATCAAGCCTTAATGTCAGTCCACCCTCGTTGGCTATCCAGCCCTGCTTAATAAGCCATTGTTTATCATTTAATAACAGCGGTAATTCACCACTGATTTTTCCTGACATGGCAAGTTGCTTCACTTTCAACACATGAAATAATTTACTCACATTCAGTTGATTAAAACTCAGTACAGCGGGCTGTTTTTGTGGGAGCTGTAATCTATCTAATTTAAGCCCCCCATCCAGCATATCAATATTCACATTGGATAATGTTATTGGCTGAATCTCTGTCGGGGGATAAAAACCTTTCAAATCGGCAGAAACATTATTCATCTCGAATAAGTTGTTGATTGCTTTAACCCGTAACTGAACAGGTGATGTAACCCCTAATTGCCAGGTCTGTTCCTGTAAACGCCACGGTAATACAAAATCCAGCCCGTCAATACTTCCATCTTTCAGCCAGATTCCTGCATTTTTGACTACCCAGTGCCCACCAGCACGTAAACCTTGCCCTTTTGCGGCAGAAAATGCTGCCTGCGCATAGATATTCCCGCTCCGCACGGTGATCCCCAAATCAGCTGGAATGAGCGTCTGGAATGCCAACAATGACTGCCTTGGCCAACGCGCCTCTCCTCTTAGCCTGACGCCATCCCAACGCCCATAAATTGGGATCGGCCCTATTCCCTTAGCCTGTAATTTACCATTTAACATAAAATTATCAGGTGACTGACCGGTTATTGTTGCCCTGAAATCAACCGGCGGTAAAAAGCCACCGGAGCGAAAATCAGTTCGCCAAGCAGAAAGTTGCAGTTCTCCCGCTAATTCTGGCTGAGTTATGGAGCGATTCCATATCAGTGGTTTTATCAGCTGTAAACGAGGAGCTTTCATTTTTACAAGATCATAATTAATAGCATCAAACCCTGTATTGAGCGTATTTATCGCTATCTGTGACTGATTCCAGCTTCCTTTACCCGATATATCCCATTTAGCCTGCAATGGCGGTAAATCACCTTTTCCCCAATAATGCCAGTTCCAGTTTCCATGATCGGGGATAAAATCTTCAGCCATTCCATCAAAATGGAGTCTGAAAGTCCCCCAATAACGCTCTTTTGCAGTGACTATTGCCTGCAAACGCCCAGTAAAACCATTACGGGTCAGGTAGGTTCCTGCCAAAGGTAATCTGGCTTCTTTGATAGTAAAATTTTCGCTGACTTTTCCCCAGACACGGAACAGCGATCCCGGCTTGAATGTTACCTTCGGATCAATGAGTGAGCCTGTTATAACTGTCGGCAATGACATTGTCATAATCATTTGCCCGCTATTCATCTGCCCTGTCAGCCGAAAAGGAATATGGGTATTTGTTAGGCTTAACCTTGTCGGTTGCATGGAAAGAACGACATTACCCTTGCCAAATTCACCCTGAGTAATCAGATTCACTCTTCCACTGATTTGACTCCCATTAAAACCTTTCTTCCAGTCTTCGAGAGTAAAATCCACTCCCCCGGATAATGGTTGCCCTGCTCCCGACCATTGCCATTTTCCATGCTGAATAACAAATTGGGATTGATTGAACGACCACGGTAATTCAGCCCATATCTGCGGTTTACTTTTGTCCTTTTTGTCTAATGGATTGTGTTCCTGAGTGATAGTAAATTTTCCATCCCGCCCCTGCCATTCAAGCAACATCAATAAAGGTTCAGGATACTGCCTGACAGACAATTGTCCCGTGATTCTACCCTGCTCAGGTAACTTGTTGATATCCAATGGCAATGAAAAACCCCCATTCAGGCTAATAGTCTGGTTGGGTAATTTTGCAAAAAATTGGTGAACGTTCAGGTATTTTTTATCTGTAATATCAGCCACTAATTTTAACTGACTCCCCTGATAAGAGAGTGTTTGCTGGTGAGATGATGAATCAAACTGCAACTTTCCGGCAAATTCCTGCCACGGAGAAAGTACAACATGGTCAATAACTAATTTAATTGCAGGAATGGAGGATAATATCTCATCCACGGAGGCGGGGGCTGACTGCTTTTCCGTTACCGGTAATTGTGGCAAGCACTCACTCTGGCTATAAGCATGAGCCACATGAATATCCCAATATTTGCCTTCTTCCCGTTGATTTGATAAATATCCAGCAGATAAACCGGATAACTTTATGAATTCACATTTTTGTACCTGCACGGTTAGGTTATCAAGCCGTAATCTGTTATTTGTCCATGTGGGCTGAGTCAAAGAAAGCGTCATTCCCTGTGGTAACCAATGGCTGGCAACCAGTGGTAACCAGTGAGAAAGAGTGAACCATCCAGTCAATACTAATAACACCAGTAGTATTACCATGACTGCGAACGCTTTTAATATCCTGATCATTTATTATCGAACTCTTCTTTTTCAGTCTGAATATAACTTCCTGTTATGATAATCTCATGGAAAACTATGAGTCGGTTTATTATACCGATGGATTTCAGGTTGCATCGCCATAGCAAGGACGAAAACACAACCCAAAAACGATATGCCTAATGTATTTCAAGCCAGATCGTAGTGGCAAGAGAACAAATTTGCTTAGTCATCAAAAAGGAGGCTTGTAAAGCAACAGATATACTCTTGAACAGGAAAGTTCAATAAGTCGCTTGAGTGAAATTAAGCACTATACAGTCAATAACATACCGGAGATAAAGTGATGAAAGTTGCTGTTTACAGTACAAAGCAATACGACCGTAAACATTTTGAATTACTCAACCAAAAACTTGGCCTTGATTATCATATCGAATTCTTTGATTTTCCCCTTAGCCCACAAACCGCTAAAAATGCTGTTGGAGCTGATGCTGTCTGTATTTTCGTCAATGATGATGGTGGACGTGAAGTCCTTCAAGAACTGGCAGAAATGAACATCAAAATTCTGGCATTACGTTGTGCCGGTTTTAATAATGTTGATTTGGATGCAGCTAAAGAACTCGGTATTCAGGTTGTTCGCGTACCGGCCTATTCACCGGAATCCGTTGCTGAACATACAGTCGGGTTAATGCTATGCCTGAACAGACGTATCCATCGTGCTTACCAGCGTACCCGCGATGCTAACTTCTCCCTTGAAGGCCTGACTGGGTTCAACATGTATCACCGTACCGCAGGTATTATCGGTACCGGGAAAATTGGCCTTGCTACCTTAAGAATACTGAAAGGTTTCGGTATGCACCTGTTAGCACATGATCCTTACCCAAATCAGGAAGCATTAGAACTTGGGGTGAAATATGTGGATTTGGATACGCTGTATGCCGAATCTGATGTGATTTCGCTACATTGTCCAATGACTCCGGAAAACCATCACTTACTGGATGAAATTGCGTTCAGTAAAATGAAAGATGGTGTCATGATCATCAATACCAGCCGGGGTGCACTGATTGATTCTGTTGCTGCAATCAACGCATTGAAACAACAGAAAATTGGCGCATTAGGTATGGATGTCTATGAGAACGAACGTGATTTATTTTTTGAAGATAAATCAAATGACGTTATTCAAGATGATATCTTTCGCCGTTTATCCTCCTGCCATAATGTCTTATTCACAGGCCATCAGGCATTTTTGACAGAAGAAGCATTAACCAGTATCAGTGAAACAACGTTACAAAGTATCCAACAATTAACTTCTGGTGAACCCTGCCCGAATCTCGTTGGATGAAGTAATAAACATCAGGAGATAAAATGAACAGAGCGATTCCGTTAGCGGTCGCCACCTTGTTACTTACAGCATGTCAATCCACAGGGGTAAGTGCTACAGGAAATGTAACTGCCAAAGATTTGCAGCACCATAAATTTGCGTTAGTCAGCGTTAATGATGAGAGTGTATCCAATCAAGAAGATACAAAGCTGTCCATCACATTTGGTAAAAACATGTTTGTTTCCGGAACAATGTGTAACAACTTTATGGGGGTAGGTGAATTAAAGGATAATGTTTTAATCGTCAACAATTTGACTAAATCCGACATATTCTGTGTTAATGAAAAGCTTAACAAATGGGATCGGGTCATTATTGATATTCTGACTCAGGGGGCGGCAGTGAGTTTAAAGGACAGGCAATTAACACTGAAAAATAATAGAAACAAGCTGGTTTATACGTTGAGAAAGCCAGCTCAATAATGTAGTAAATTCATGTTATTTTATTCTTTATCATAGACATTATAGATTTCAAGATACGTCAAAGAAAAAAGGAACGCGTTTTTCCAGCCAAAGACTGGCCTCTTATTAATTCCCGGGAGCATAGATAACCGCATGTTTATAAAACGGTGGCTTTGCAGCCAACAAAGAGGCAACTTGAAAGACGAAGAATATACAGTTAATACAAATCAAGATTACCCGCATGTGCCGGGTAATCTATTTTCTGATGACGGATTACCTAACGAGAACGTCTATCTTATTTGTCATCGTCAAATTCTACTTTGGTTCTGACGGCAGATGGGCATTTTTCATCTAACGACTGGCGATAGCGAGTACAGCCGCGCATAAACTGCGGCCAATCCGGTACTTCAATTTCTGTCTGTTTATATTCCGGTAACAACCCCCATAAATCAGGGTGATACCAGCAAAGGTCATGACCGGATGAATCTCTGTGCTCTCTTATTCCTTCCCTGAGTTTCTTGATTTCTTCAATTAATTGTTCTTTCGACATATTATTGAGATCAGAGTCAGCTAAATTCTTTCCCAAAATAAAGCTCCTGCAATAAATAATGTTACGGTTCAAATGTAAAAAACCTCGCCAAAGCGAGGTTACAAAATTTATATCATAATCATCTATTATGACAACATAATCCCGATCATTAACGTTACTGCAATCCAGAAACCTAAAAATTTCATATAACACATCCAGTTGCTGTTCATTTTTCGACTCCCTCATTATTAAACAAACATTCGCAGCAACACAGTCAAGGCTGTCAGATTTCATAATGTGACTTTACCAATGTATCCCTATATATTTGTTCAATGAGTCGAAAGCTATTTTATTCTTTGTTACTGGTTTATTAATTTGAAATATAATAAAACTCATCTACATCAGTTTACTTTTCAGACTACTGTTTTTTTATTTATTGGATTAATCAGTTTTCTGGATGTTCCTTATCAATATACAGCGCAGCGCTCCAGTTACTGTAAGTACAGACAAATATGGAAGGGTCTTTGCTTGAGTATGATTTAGCAATAGATTTGATTTTTTCTGCCAGTTGAAGAGAGCCTAATGAAGAATTACCAATATAAGTTCCACTTGGAAGGCGATGCCACTTTCCGTCGGGGAAACGTATAGAGCGACTGAACTGATTGCCTACCATCCTTTTATGTAGCTTTTCATATCCCGCAGACCCCGTACCATACAGTTCCACTCGAACTAAATAACTTGCCATTTCTCTTTCCTTGTCTTGACTGCCAAATAGCCAAACTATCAGTTTTTCTCCTCTGATAAAAGTGAGAAAAACGAGAAGAAATGTGGCATTAATGGCAATTTAAGCACCGGGAATATTGATGGCGGTTATTGCGACAGCCTCTGTCGTACTGAAACCCAGTTTGGTTCAGAAAGCAGTTGCCGTCCGACAGCCACTAAGTCAATTTGCTGGTTATCTAACTGCCGTATCAGCACCTCTAAGTCAGAGCTGTATGTTGGCCACTCTGATGACGATAAATCTATCGAACCGCCTGCAATGGTAGGTAGTTCTGTCAATTCTTTGGCCCATACCGCCAAACTTCGACCTGAACCCCGAAAAGCGGGTTGGTCGAAATGGCCACCCGACGCATGCAATATGGTTACACCAGCCTGAACAACCGGATCAAGCAAGATTTCTAAGTCGTGCGGACGGGTTGCAATCGCCGCATTATTGGCACCCATCTTCGATTGAGAAAATAAAAAAGAGATCGGGAACAAATGACCGGTAGCTCTACGCACCGCCGCGATTATCTGCGCCGCAAATTGTGCACGATTGCGTATTGAACCGCCCCATATATCTTCGCGGCGGTTCGTATTTGCCCATAAGAACTGATCTATCAGATAGCCGTGTGCGCCATGAATTTCTACACCGTCAAATCCTGCTAATTGGGCGAAACTGGCCGCTTTTGCAAAAGAAGCAATAATCTCATCAATGTCGTCCAGTGTCATAGCCTTACCATATAAGCCACGAGTGGCAGAAAACCCTGACGGGCTCCAGGCCAGTGACGGATCAAGCCGCCCTGAATCGTCGGCACCCTGATGAAATAATTGCGCAAAAATAACTCCGCCAGTAGCATGTACTGCCTTAACCATTTCAGAAAAGTATGCTTCTGAGCCAGATTCCAAGCGGGGTAAATCCGTTTTTTCTCCGGCGGAGGGATGATTAATATAGGCTGTCTTCGTGATAACCAGACCTGCGCCTTCGTTAGCTGCATATTGGCAATAATGCTCTGCCATCTCTTTTCCTGATACATCTCCGAATGAGCGCTCCTGCTCCATTGAAGCCATAACGAAACGGTTTCGCAACTTCAATGCACCTAAGTCAAATGGCTTAAACAATGAAGTTATGGAATCTTTCATGCAGCATTCACTCCTAATTGGCGGAAGGTTAACTAATCAGACTGATTAAACTGTGCGACATTACTTACCAAAGTAGCATATGGTCAAAAAACAGAGAAAGAAATATTGACTTTATTTTCGAAGAATAACTGATTATTAAAGATTATTCACTTGATGTTGAATAAAGATGAATTGATTAGTTTTTATGATAGTAGTGTTAAAAAATCAAATCCATTACATGTAGGTAGTGTAAGCTTACTAAGTGATATGAAATACTGTTGAAAATATTAAGCTGAATTTGAAAATAATGTCAGCATTATAATAAAGTCATTACTTTCAAACCCATTTTCTTCTTACAAAATCATCAAAAAAAATTAACCATTACTCCAATCATATTTTAATTGTCAATTAATCTGGTCATGATATCAATTTATTGAATCATGACCAAATATCATTAAAAAAGGTAGGATTTTATATCGATATAAATTAAAGAATAAGGTATCTAATGATTTATTTTCATGAAATAAAACATTGACTTCTTAAAAAACTTATCGATGAGATAAAATAATTACCTTTACCTTTGTACCCAATAGAAAGCCCATTGAGCTTTCTATTACTCCAATATATTAACCTACTATCCCGACACGACCCACCCAACCATCACAAAACTGCACAGTAGTAGCACTTCTACCATCATCAGCTATTGTAAAAGCAAATTTAACATATCTACTCTGCTGATCGATGTATTGGCCCAACGGAAAGCTATACGTTATCCCAGCGGCAGGTATTAGCAGAGTAACAAACCCATCCATACTTGGATCACCAGTCAACTGACATAGTAAATATTTACCTCTGACATCTTCATTAAAATACACTGTTTCCACTACCCCATCCTGCTCATCGTTAGGATATCCCCATATATAAGATAAATCAACCCAACGAATATTTTTCAATGCCTCTTTAGATTGGTAGCGCCCATCAGATTCTCCTTTTGTGTAACTCACTCCTTTAGATTCGTATCGTCCATCAGATTCTCCTTTTGTATAACTCACTCCTTTAGATTCGTATCGCCCATCAGATTCTCCTTTTGTATAACTCACTCCTTTAGATTCGTATCGTCCATCAGATTCTCCTTTTGTATAACTCACTCCTTTAGATTCGTATCGTCCATCAGATTCTCCT